>CAMWKV010000080.1 GCA_947174915.1 uncultured Porphyromonadaceae bacterium
TCGTTTAATCTGATGGGGTGCCTCCTTACGCTTTGCCCTTTCGCTGAATAGTTACATGAACGGACCTTGTGTTAAATATTTTGTAAAGTGGCTTAAAATTTGTAATTTTGCGGAGAATTTTGAGGACGAGGGTGCATTTTGGCGCCGAGCGCTCTCTGCAACACATTAGGTACAATAGGTTTATACGAACAATAGGTAAAAGTATGTCATTCAATTCGCACGCTACAGCCGAAATTGCCAAGAACATGGCTCGCAACGCTGTAGACTTCCATCCGAAACTTTTCAAAACTCTCCGCAACTACAACGGAGAGCGCTTCAAGGCCGACCTCGTCGCCGGTATCGTTGTCGGTATCGTGGCACTTCCACTGGCTATCGCCTTCGGTATCGCTTCCGGCGTAAGTCCTACAATCGGTCTTATCACTGCCATCATCGGTGGTTTTATGGTGTCGTTCTTCGGCGGCAACTCCGTACAGATCGGCGGTCCGACGGGCGCTTTCATCGTAATTGTGTACAATATCATCGCGCAGTTCGGCCTTGAGGGCCTCGCCATTGCCACCTTCATGGCCGGTGTGATACTTGTACTGTTAGGTATCTTCCACCTGGGTACGGTCATCAAGTTCATCCCCTACCCTATCGTAGTCGGTTTCACAGCCGGTATCGCACTTACCATCTTCTCGACGCAGATCAATGATTTCCTCGGTCTCGGTCTGCGCGACATCCCGGGACAGTTCATCCCTAAGTGGGGACTTTATCTCAAATCGTTCGGCAACATCTCCCTCTCGGCATTAGCCACCTCTGTGGTGTCGCTCCTTATCATCGTGCTCACGCCGAAGATAAGCAAACGCCTGCCCGGAGCTCTTATCGCCATCATAGCAGTGACACTGCTCGCATGGGTGATGAGTCAGTTCTGCCCGTGGTTCTATGTCGAGACTATCGGCGACCGCTTCGGTTCAATGCCCACCGACATCCCCACGCCTCACGGCTTCGTGCTGAACATGGCTACCATCAACCTGCTCCTTCCATCGGCCTTCACCATCGCTGTCCTCGGCGCTATTGAATCGCTCCTGTCGGCAACTGTAGCCGACGGTGTAACAGGCTCGCACACGAACTCCAACACAGAGCTCATCGGCCAGGGTATCGCAAATATCACTGTACCCTTCTTCGGTGGCATCCCCGTCACCGGCGCCATCGCCCGTACAATGACGAACATCACCAACGGCGGCCGCACTCCCGTGGCCGGTATCGTCCACGCTCTCGTGCTCCTGGTGATATTCCTCTTCGCGATGCCTCTGATTAATTACATCCCCATGGCTACCCTGGCTGCCGTGCTGATGGTGGTAGCCTACAACATGAGCGGCTGGCGTACGGTAGTGTCTATCTTCCACTCACCCATGAGTGACATCTCCGTGCTCGCCGTGACATTCTTCCTCACTGTCATCTTCGACCTCACCATCGCTATCGAAATCGGCCTGCTCCTCGCTGTTGTGCTCTTCATGCGCCGCGTCACCGAGAATACCGAAATCAAGGTGTACTCCGAGCAGCTCGACGTTGCCGACGGTACCGACCTTAGCCAGCATGAGGTACTAAACGTAGCCAAGGGCGTTAGCGTGTACGAAATCGACGGTCCGTTCTTCTTCGGTGTCGCCACCAAGTTCGACGAACTTATGCGCTCGGCCATGAAGGACAAACCCGTAGTCCGAATCATCCGTATGCGTAAGGTTTCCTTCATCGACGCCACCGGTCTTCACAACCTCGAGACACTGATCAAGTCATCGCAGAAAGAAGGCATCCACGTAGTACTCTCGGGCGTGAAGGAAAATGTACGTCACTCGCTTGAAAATGCCGGAATAGACAAACTGATAGGTGCCGACCACATCTGCGCACATATCAGCAAGGCTGTAGAGTTGGCCAACAGCATCGCCGAGCAGAAATAACGCACGCTATCTGAATATACCTTCAAGATACAAGGAGTCCGAGCTATTTGCATTAGAGCTCGGCCTCCTTTTTCTTTTCTGAATCTTAGTGTTGCAAGCGACACGCACAATAGACACATACAGACCATATTTGCTGGTGTCCTTTATGCGTGGCTATAGCTGCGAGGCCGACGGGAAACTCTTGCCGTGCGAGTACAGATATACCTGCGGCTTTATGATAAAAAATGTTTAAGCTGACAACTATTGCCGCAAATGGCTGTTCTTATAGTATGTTCAATTTCAACTCGTTTATTATGAAGACTAAAGCAATCCTCATCGCAGCAGCATTATTCGCTGTAGGCGCATTCACTACCACCGCACAGACTACGACCTCTACAACAAGCGGTCAGTCCGAACCCGGCTTTTTCCAGAAGGTAAAGGATGAAGTTGTAAAAGATTATAACAAAGTCAAAGACGGTACCAAGAAAGTCTATGACAAAACCAAGGAAGGCACCGTAGAAACTGCTAAAAAAGTCGGCGACAAGTCCACCGAAGTATACGGCAAAGCCAAGGAAGGTACCGTAGAAACCGCTGAAAAAGTCGGCGACAAGTCCTCCGAGGTATACGGCAAAGCCAAGGAAGGCACCGTAAAGACTGCCCAAAAGGTCGGAACTGCTACCAAGAACGTAGCTCACAAGGTGGGCACGGCTGTTACCGGTGAGTTCCAGAAAATCAAGCAGAAAATCTGATGATTGCACATGCAATCATGGTCATTCCATAAAAAGCAGGAGGTGGTGTCACAAGACTCCGCCTCTTTTGCTACTGCCCGTGCTGTAAGCGGCGGTCACAACTACCACATACATAATGGACTACCGTGATAGCGCTTGCGGGTGTTAATAAATTTCAAAAAGTACGCGTATATTTGTACCATTAGTTTCGAAATGCTATTTTTGCTACTGTGATTCAAGCACTACGTATATGACCATAAAGCACACCACCTTTGCGGTAGCTCTGATGCTATCCGCCTGCGCAACAAGCGCTCTGACAACTATGGAAGACGATTACCTGGCATGGCCGGTGTATAATGGCGATGATCTTGAGTTGAAAGTTGACGCCACAGGCACGCATTTCACACTCTGGTCGCCTGAGGCTGAGGCTGTCAAAGTACTGCTGTACGACTCCGACCTCAACACTCCTGCCACTGACACACTCACCATGCACCGCTCCACACAGGGCACATGGCGAGCCGACGTGCCCGAGCAGTTGTATGGCAAGTTCTACACCTTCACTGTGACGGTCAATGGCCGCGAGCTCGCCGAGACTCCTGGTATCTGGGCTAAAGCCACGGGCACCAACGGCTTACGTACCGCAATCATTGACCTTGACAGCACCGACCCCGACGGCTGGAGTACCGACCGCGGGCCTAAGCTCGACAATATCACCGATGCCGTAATATATGAGGTGCACCACCGCGATTTCAGCATGCACCCCTCGTCCGGCATAGTGCACAAAGGAAAGTTTCTGGCAATGACAGAGCCGTCAACCACCAATCCCGACGGTCTTTCCACCGGCATTGACCACCTCAAAGAACTCGGTGTCACACATGTACACATCCTGCCGAGCTACGACTACAACTCGGTAGACGAGTCGAACCTCGCCGCAAACCAATACAACTGGGGCTACGACCCGTTCAACTACAACACTCCCGAAGGCTCGTACAGCACCGACCCGGCCAACCCCGCTGCACGCATACGCGAGATGAAAGAGATGGTCAAGGCACTACACGACGCGGGCATAGGCGTGGTGATGGACGTGGTGTACAACCACACTGCCAACAATGACGACTCGAACTTCTCCCTCACCGCTCCCGGCTATTTCTACCGCCACCGTGCCGACGGCAGCTACAGCGACGCCTCGGCGTGCGGCAATGAAACGGCATCCGAGCGCGAGATGATGCGCAATTTCATCGTCAACTCGGTCAAATACTGGGCCGACGAATATCATATCGACGGCTTCCGCTTCGACCTCATGGCCATCCACGACACGGAGACCATGAACCGTGTCGCAGCAGAGCTGAAGAAAATCAACCCGTCCATCTTCGTCTATGGCGAAGGCTGGACCGCCGGCGACTCTCCCCTTCCAGTCGAGCGTCGGGCTCTGAAGGAGAACGTTGATAAGATGAAAGGCATCGCGGTATTCTCCGACGACATCCGCGACGCCGTCAAGGGTCACTACAGCAACGCTGCCGACCGCGGTTTCGCTACCGGCAAACCCGGCAACGAAGAGACCGTCAAGATTGGCATCGTCGCGTCGACAGCTCATCCGCAGGTGGACTACAGCAAAGGCAACAACAGCAAATTCGCCTACGCCGGTGCTCCGACACAGATCATCAACTATGTATCGTGTCACGACGACCTTACCCTCACAGACAAACTCGCCGCCTCTATGCCCGGTAGCACCGAAGCCGAGCGCCAACGCGCTGCACGCCTGGCGCAGACTATCGTCTTTACATCACAGGGCACACCGTTCATGTTTGCAGGCGAGGAAGTGTTCCGCGATAAGAAGGGCGTTCACAACTCCTACAAGTCACCCGACGACATCAACGCCATTGACTGGACATTAAAGAGCGCGAATAAAGAACAGTACGACTACTATCGCAACCTCATCCGCCTGCGCCGCGAACATCCGGCATTCCGCATGACTACCGCGGAGGACATCGCGCGCAACATTGTATTCGACGATATAACAGCGCCTAATGTCGTATCATACTCCATCCGCAACAATGCCAACGGCGATGTTTGGAAGGAAATAAAGATAGTGTTCAACGGTTCGACTGTCCCCTTCACCGCCAAGATACCCTCAGCCGACTGGACAGTGATAGCCCGCGACGGCTCCCTTAATCCCGACGGCCTCGGCACAAGCAAGGGTGGTACCATCGTAGTTGAACCCACCTCAGCCCTCATCCTCGCCCGCACAAAATAGTGGACTACGACAATATCGCACAGTCCTAAAAGCTGAACTGCACTCCAAAAGTTTTGTGTTCAACTTTTGGGGTGCAGTTCAATATTGGTGCAGCCTCAAATTCATTTTGAGAGTACCTGACAGGGGCGGATGTGTCAGAGCATGCGGGCGGTGATGCTGTCGATTTCGGCGAGCTCTTCGGGTGAGAAACCGGTGTTGTCGACACAGCGTATGCTGTCGGCGAGTTGGGCTACCGAACTGCTGCCGATGATAACAGACGTAACATGACTATCCTTGAGGAGCCATGCGAGGGACATCTGAGCGAGAGTCTGGCCGCGACGCTCGGCAATGACATTCAGAGCCTTGATACCTTCAACTACTGCCGGGGTGATATTGCCGGGCGTGAGGAAACGATGCTTTGCGGCTCGCGAGTCGGCGGGTATACCGTTGAGATAACGACCGGTGAGAATACCTTGAGCGAGGGGCGAGAATGCTGTAAAGCCGACACCGGCCTCGGCAGCCTGACGAAGAATGCCGGATGTTTCTACATCGCGGTCGAGCATATTGTAGCGTCCCTGGTAGATGAGGCACGGGACATCGCGGGCAGCGAGATAGACGTAAGCCACCTTGGCAGCTTCAACTGGCCACTTGGATATACCGACATAGAGAGCTTTGCCCTGGCGAACGATATCGACGAGCGCCTGCAGGGTCTCCTCGAGGGGAGTCTCAGGGTCGTAGCGATGGCTGTAGAAGATGTCTACATAGTCGAGTTTCATGCGCTTGAGACTCTGATGCAGCGATGCAAAGAGATACTTGCGCGAGCCCCATTCGCCGTAAGGGCCGGGCCACATGTCATGACCGGCTTTGCTGGTGATTATCATCTCATCGCGGTAGGGGCGGAAAGATGACTCCATAATGAGGCCGAAGGTCTCCTCGGCCGAGCCGTAGGATGGGCCGTAATTGTTGGCCAAGTCGAAGCAAGTAATGCCATGATCGAAAGCATAGTGGAGCATATCGCGGCTGTTGGCGAGCGAGTCGACATCGCCGAAATTGTGCCACATACCCAGCGAGATACGTGGCAGACGGATGCCACTTCGACCGCAACGCTCATATACCATACCGGCATCGTAGCGACCTCCGGAAGCAGCGTAGAGGGGATTAATCATAAGAAAAAGATATGTGAGTTAAGATGTAATTATCACGTAAATTATGTATTACTGATCACTATCCAGGACATGTAGGCAGCGTAGAGCGCAACCATGACAATGCCCTCGCCTCGGGTAATACGCCTGTTGCCGATAAGCCAGCCGAATATCCAGAACAACAGCGAGGCACCCATCAATGTGAACAAGTCTACATCAGAGACACCGGCCAGAGACAAGGGGCGGACTACGGCCGCAGTTCCCAGTACGAGAAATATGTTGAAGACGTTGCTGCCTATGACATTGCCTACGGCGAGGTCGGTCTTACCTTTGAGGGCGGCGACAACCGAGGCAGCCAACTCCGGCAGCGAAGTACCTACGGCTACAATAGTAAGGCCTATCACAGCATCGCTCACACCCATTGAGGAAGCAATGGCCGATGCGCCTTTCACGAAGCCGTCGCCACCGAAGATGAGTGCAGCGAGGCCGCCGACGATGTACAGAACAGCACGCCATACGGGCAGCTCTTTTTGTGCAGTCTGCACCGGGGTGTCGGAGCCGGCTGCGGTTTGAACCTGCGATGCCTCGGAGGCGCCGGGGACTTCCGGTTGCACCTTCGCCTGCATGAGCGTCTCGCGCATGAACAGAAGGAAAAATATCAACAGGATGATACCGTCGACACGCGAGATAATATTCTCGGAAGCGCCATCGAGCGCCATGCCGTTAGCCATCACCACCAGGAGCAACGACGAAAGGATGACGAGTGGTATCTGAGTAGTGAGTACATTCTTGTCTATCCTGACAGGACGCATGGCAGCCGTGACACCTATGATGGCGAGTATATTAAAGATGTTGCTGCCTACAACATTGCCTACCGCGAGGCCTGCCGTACCCTGCGCCGAAGCGACGACGCTTATGGCAAGTTCGGGCGTCGAGGTGCCGAAGGCCACCACAGTCAGTCCCACTACGAGATCGGAGATGCCGAAACGACGCGCCACGGAGGCCGAGCCGTCGGTGAGGAAATTCGCCCCGGCAAGAATCAAGCCGAGACCCACTATAAGATAGATTATACTCAGAAACATATCGTTGAAACGGTGTACATAATAAATGACGCAGACAAAGATATGAATTTTCCCGCTAAAACGGCAATTCAAAAGGTCTACAAAAATTTTCAACCATCTTACAGGCAAATAGTTTGCACAGGTGAGAAAAAATACTTATCTTTGCAACCGATTATGCGCGCGGGGCACGACTAAGCAAGCACATTGAGCAACAATATGCTTCGCCTCAGCGATTTAACTATTACAATACAAAACAAATGTACGTAATTGTAGAAATTCAGGGTCAGCAGTTCAAAGCCGAAAAGGACCGCTTCCTGTATGTGCACTATCTTGGCGAGAACGTCAAGGATGGAGACAGCGTAGAATTCGACCGAGTACTTCTCGCCGACGTAGACGGCAATGTAAAAGTAGGTGCTCCCACCGTCGAAGGCGCAAAAGTAGTATGCGAAGTAGCTGAGTCACTCGTTAAGGGCGACAAGGTGCTCATCTTCAAGAAGAAGCGCCGCAAAGGTTACCGTCGTCTCAACGGCCACCGTCAGTACTTCACAAAGGTTGTGATCAAAGACATCATCGCCTAATTCATTGTTCCACCCTCAACAAAGCAACTCAACACCATGGCACATAAAAAAGGCGTCGGCAGTTCTAAGAACGGCCGTGAGTCGGAAAGCAAACGACTCGGAGTAAAGATTTTCGGTGGTCAGTTCGCCAAGGCCGGCAACATCATCAAGCGCCAGCGCGGTACTGTACATCATCCCGGTCTTAACGTAGGCATCGGTCGTGACCACACACTGTATGCTCTCGTTAACGGTCACGTGACCTTCACCGAAGGCCGCAACGGCCGTAAGTTCATCAACGTCGTCCCCGTGGCCGACGCTCAGGCTTAATCCGGACTTACTCACACTCTACAACGCGCTACTTTCCCCTACAGGGAGGTGCGCGTTGCTTTCTTTATACCCACTACTATAATGAAACGACATATCTCTTTCATCCTTCTTGCACTGTATTCGCTCAGCGCTTTCGCATGGAGTCAGAAGGGACATGATGTAGTAGCATACATCGCCGAATGCCACCTCACTCCTGCTGCCGCCGACTCCGTGTCGGCACTCCTCGACGGACGTTCGCCGGTGTACTGGGCCAACTGGCTCGACAACGCCAGCCATACCCCGCCCTACGCCTACACCAAGACCTGGCACTACAAGAACATCGATGCCGGCGTACCATACGATCAGGCGCCTCTCGAACCCAAAGGCGACGTAGTAACAGCTACTCGCGAGCAGATATACATCCTCTCCGACAGCGCCGCAACACGCGACCAAAAAGTTCTCGCTCTCAAGATTCTCGTCCACGTTGTAGGTGATATGCACCAGCCCATGCACATGGGCCATTACAGCGACCGCGGTGGCAACAATGTTAAAGTCCGCTTCTTCGACCGCGACACCAACCTGCACTCCATCTGGGATGGCTCGCTTATGAACTCCGCCCATTCCTGGAGCTACACCGAGTGGCAGCAACAGCTCGACCGCCTCAACGCCGAGCAGGAAGCCGCCGAAGTAGCCGGGAACATAGACACATGGGCGTCGCAGACTCACAGCATTGCATCACGCGTGTACGATTACTTCCCCGAGAACAGCAAGGTGAGCTACAACCAAATAGCAGCATGGTCCACCACCATAGAGCAGCAACTCCTCCGCGGCGGCCTCCGTCTGGCTCATATCCTCAACGCCATCTACGACCCTACATCGACAGTAAAGGCCACCGAACTCTGATGCCCGGAGAGACTTCGACGATACCACTGCCGGAAATCTCGGCCGCTTTCGGAGAGACTCTGCGTTGGAGAGACTCTGCGCCTGCGACATTATACTTTTTTAAGCCGCGTGTACTCGCTATTTGGCGCTAATTTCGTACCTTTGCACTGAACTATACAACATTCAACAGGAAAATACAAAATATATCATAATGGCACAGCAAGACGACGTGTTCAAGAAGATCGTATCTCACGCAAAAGAGTACGGCTTCGTATTCCCCTCGAGTGAAATATATGACGGCCTGTCAGCCGTTTACGACTACGGCCAAAACGGTGTCGAACTCAAGAACAATATCAAACGCTACTGGTGGGACTCCATGACTCTCCTCCACGAAAATATTGTAGGCATCGACTCCGCCATCTTCATGCACCCCACCATCTGGAAAGCGTCCGGACACGTCGACGCATTCAACGACCCCCTGATTGACAACCGCGACAGCAAGAAGCGCTACCGCGCCGACGTCCTCATCGAGGAGCAGATAGCCAAGATTGACGACAAGATCGAGAAGGAAGTAGCCAAGGCCGCCAAGCGTTTCGGCGACTCGTTCGACCGCGAGCAGTTCATCACCACCAACACCCGCGTGATGGAACTGAAGGCTCACCGCGACGCTCTCCACGAGCGTTTCTCCGAGGCCATGAATGCCAACGACCTCGAAGGCCTCCGTCAGATTATCCTCGACGAAGAAATCGTATGCCCCATCTCCGGCACCCGCAACTGGACCGAGGTACGTCAGTTCAACCTCATGTTCAAGACCGAAATGGGCTCCACCGCCGACGGTGCCATGACAGTGTACCTCCGTCCCGAGACAGCTCAGGGTATCTTCGTGAACTACCTCAACGTACAGAAGACCGGCCGCATGCGTATCCCCTTCGGTATCGCTCAGATAGGCAAGGCCTTCCGCAACGAAATCGTTGCTCGTCAGTTCATCTTCCGTATGCGCGAGTTCGAGCAGATGGAGATGCAGTTCTTCG
>CAMWKV010000081.1 GCA_947174915.1 uncultured Porphyromonadaceae bacterium
AACTTTTATCTTGTGTGTCCCCCCTTCGCTCCCCGCGGCTCCCCTGAAACTTCCCGCGTATTTCCTTCCGCACCCCCCCGCCTCGGGCGGGCGCTCCATGGAGCGACCCTACGTGAGAAAAGCCATTATGACACAGCCGCCTGCGTGATGTATGCTATTATCAGAGCTTGGCGTCGACGAGGCGGATTTTCTCCTGTATGTCGGCGATGTCGGCTTTGAGTCGCTCGATACGACGTTCCATGTCGCGCATGAGCGAGTCGCCGCTCTTGGACTTGGCAGAGAGGAATCCGAGGTTGTTCTCGTAAGTGCGGAGGTCGTTGCGACGGGCCTCGAGGGCGCGGGCAAGACGTTCACGTTCGCGACCGAGACGACCGGCATCGCCATCGAGACGCTCTACATTCTCCTCGAAACGACGGCGGCGTGCGCGCTGGTCGGCGAGGGCGAAGTGATTGCGCACAGCGTCGACGGCAGAACGGTATGCCTCATAGAGCTTGTCCTTCTCGCGGAAGGGCACGTGGCCGGTCTCCTGCCAGCGCTGCTGCAACTCGCGGAGCTTGGTGAGGGCGGTCTCTTTGTCGGGGATTTCGCTGACGATAGCAGAGAGGAGACCGATGATCTCGCGCTTGATGCGGAGGTTGGCACTCTCGGCACTGCGTGCGCCGGAGCCGGCTTTCTTCTTCTGCTCGAAGAAATGATCGCAGGCGGCGGTGAATCGGTTCCAGAGCTCTTCACTGTATTTCTTGGGGATGGCGCCGATGGTCTTCCACTCTTTCTGAAGCTCTACGAAACGGTCGGCGGTAGCGCGCCAGTCGGTGCTGTCCTTGAGTGACTCGGCGGTCTCGACGAGCTGCTGCTTATGTGCAAGGTTCGTGGCAAGTTCTTCACGAGTAGCGCGATAGAATTCTGCCTTGGCGGCGAAGAAGGCATCGCAGGCTGTGCGGAAGCGGGTGAAAAGCTGACGGTTCATCTTCTTGGAGGCGAATCCGAGCTTACGCCATTCGCCCTGAAGCTCGATGACGCGGCGTGTCATGTCCTCCCATGCGGCGAAGGTGCGAAGGCCGGTAGTGTCGAGGCTTTCTATCTGTGTGCAGAGGGCTGTCTTGGCTATTTCGTTCTCATTCTCGCGAGCCTTGCGGGCTTCGAAGAAGGCCTGGTAGCGCTTGTTGACCTCGGCGGAGGCATCGCGGAAACGGTTCCAGATATCGTCGCGGAGTTCCTTGGCCACGGGGCCTATCTGGCGCCATTTATTATGGAGTTCCTGCAGACGACGGTAGGCTGCAATTACGTCTTCGTTGGCAGCAAGCGCCTCGGCTTCGGCCAGGAGGGCTTCCTTATCGGTGAGGTTCTTCTTGAAGTCGTAGTCGCGCAGTTCCTTGTTTATCTTGAGGTTGTCGGAGTAGTGCTCGCGGGCATCCTGGAAACGCTTCCACACGCCGGTCTCCTGCATGGGGTCAACGTCGCCGATGGCGTTGAACTCGTCCTGGAGTTCGCGGTATCGTGCGAAAGTGCGGTTGACATTGTCAGTATCCTCGGCGAGGGCATTGATTTCGTCGATGATTTCATTCTTACGCTCGAGGTTGGCCTGGCGTACTTTCTCTTGCTCGGCAGCCCATTCGGCCTTCTTGGCGCGGATGCGATCCATGATGAGAGTGAACTCGTCGGGAGCAGCCTCCGCAGTAGTCTCTGCAGCGGCTTGGTGAGCGTCTTCAGCCTTCTCTTCGGAGATGGCATCGGCCTGCTCGTGCTTGTGGAGCATGGTGTGCTGCTGTCGAAGGCGGCGTATCTCGTCGGCAGAGATGTCGGCGGCATCGCGGGCAAGGAGAGCCGTAGCGGCAGCTACGAGGCTCTCGTGAGTGAGCTCGGCATGCTGGCCGTCGGCAGCCTCGTCGGCCTCGGATTCATCGTTGATGGCGGCTTCCTGGGCCTGAGCGGCTTCTTCGTCGTCAACGTCCTCGCCGTAGGCTATACGTGCGGCTTCGCGAGAGGCATCGGCTTCTTCGGCGGCAGCCATCATATCTTCTACTTCCATTGCCGGAGTGGCGTCGATGGCGGGGGCGACGGCGGCTTCGGCAGTTTTTCCGGCCTCGACTTCTGCCGAGGTCGCGCGGAGGGTTTCTTGTTCTTTAAGCTCCCCGCCGGTGCTCAAAGAGGGATCGTGCATATCCATAATTACGTTTTTTGTAGTTCATGATACACCCCGAAGGGATTTACGCCCCAAAAATAATAAAAAAAAACTGACTGACAGCAAAAACGGCAAAAAAAGTTGCATCACGCCGAAAAATAGAATTTCGTACAATAAAGTAAAATTTGTATCTTTGCGGGCGGCTTTTCCGCATCTATATATGCTATGACGTCACCTTCCGGCAAGTTCAACCTCCGCAATTTCTACTCGCGGCATCCATTCGTGTCCCATCTGATAATCGTGGCGATTGTCGGGTTCATCCTCCTGTGGGGGGTACTCATCTTCCTCGATTACTGGACTTTCCACGGCGAGACAGCCGTGGTGCCGCAGGTTCGCAATCTATCCTACACCACTGCTACCAATCTCCTGGAGGCCAATCATCTGAACATTCAGATATCGGACTCTATCTATGATGCGAGCAAGGCTCCGGGCACTGTCATCGAGAGTTCGCCTAAGGCTGGCGCTGTGGTGAAAAACGGTCGCACCGTATATGTCACCGTTACGGCTTTCTCGCCCAAGAATGTCACCATCTCCATGCCGCTGACAGGCAATGTGTCGTCGCGTCAGGCGGTGTCGTACCTCCGCGGCATAGGCATCACGGACATTGTGCTCGAACATGTGCCGTCGGAGTATGTGGACCTCGTCGAGGGCGCACGATACGGCAACATTCCGCTGTCTGTAGGCTCCGTGCTGCCCGTCACCGCCACTGTGACGCTTACTGTAGGCAGCGGCCCGTCGGAGTTCGTGCCCGAAGACAGCATAGAGGCTGACGAATCGTACTCCTCCGAATATCAGGACTCTGAATACACCGAGCTATGAGCGACAACGAATATCAGACTCCGGACGCCGAAGAAATGACCGACGGCGCCGAGGACGCTGTAATAGTCGACATCAACGGCAACGAGCTCTACGAGCATTTCCGCTTCGTGGCCGATAAGGGCCAGGAGCTGCTGCGCGTGGACAAATTCCTGGTGGCGCGCCTGCAGAAATCCTCGCGCAACCGTGTGCAGCAGGCTGCCGAAGCAGGATGCATACTGGTCAACGGCAAGGCTGTAAAGAGCAACTACCGCGTGAAGCCCTGCGATGTGGTACAGGTGGTGATGGACCGTCCTCGCTACGAATTCGAAGTAGTGGCGCAGGACATTCCGCTGGATATCGTATATGAGGACCGCTATGTGCTGGTGGTGAACAAACCCGCCGGTCTGGTAGTGCATCCCGGTCATGGCAACTGGGACGGCACACTCGTCAATGCCCTGGCATGGCACTTCCGCGATACGCCCGACTACGACGTCAACGACCCGCGCCTCGGCCTGGTGCACCGCATCGACAAGGATACATCCGGCCTGCTGGTGATAGCCAAGACTCCGGACGCCAAGACGGACCTCGGGCGCCAATTCTTCAACAAGACCACGCGCCGCGAATATGTAGCCCTCGTATGGGGTGTGCCCGACCCGCCGGAAGGCACCGTGGCTACGAATATCGGCCGCTCTCCCAAGGACAGGCTTCAGATGACGACATTCCCGCTCGACGGCCCCGAAGGCAAGCGCGCCGTGACGCATTACTCTGTCATCGAACCACTTGCGCACACCGCCCTGGTGCGTTGCGTGCTCGAGACGGGGCGCACTCATCAGATACGCGTCCACATGAAGCACCTCGGCCATCCCCTCTTTGCCGATGCACGCTACGGCGGCGACAAGGTACTTCGTGGCGTACAATCATCGTCGTATCAAGCATTTGTTACGAATTGCTTCAAACTGTGTCCGCGCCAGGCGCTGCATGCCCGTACCCTCGGCTTCCGACATCCGCACACGGGCGAGGAGATGTTCTTCACCGCTCCTATACCGGACGACATGCAGGCGCTCATCGACCGCTGGCGCACCTACTCGGCCGGACTAAAGCAATAAACGACTTATCTATACGTTTCTAACATAAAATGCGCGACACTCTCTCTACAACAGATTACGGTCTTATAGGCCACCCCTTGGGACACAGTTTTTCCAAGGCTTTCTTCACAGAACTCTTCGCCGCCGACGGCAGCGGTCGCAGCTACGACAACTTCGACTTGCCGGCACTGACGCCCGAGGCTCTCTACGCTCTTGTGCTGCTCAATCCGGCACTGAAAGGACTCAATGTGACGGCGCCCTACAAGGAGGAAATAATCTCCTATCTGGACACTGTCGATGGCGCCGCCGCTGAAGTGGAGGCTGTCAATACGGTGAAAATCGACCGCGACAGCACAGGACGTGTCACAGCCTTGCATGGCTTCAACACCGACGTGGTAGGCTTCTCCCGCAGTATAGAGCCTCTTGTCAAGGGCTTGCCCGCGGGCTCAGGCGCGCTTGTGCTCGGCACCGGCGGAGCCGCCAAAGCTGTGGTATATGCCCTGCGCAGCCTCGGCCTCGTACCACGCACGGTATCGCGCACAGCCGGTAAAGGCGACCTCACCTACGCCGACCTCACGCCGGAGCTCGTCGCCGCTAATCCCGTAGTAGTCAACGCTACACCCTGCGGCACATGGCCGAACACGGAGACTTGCCCACCCTTCCCCTACGAGTACCTGAGCGAGCAGCACATAGCGCACGACCTGGTCTACAACCCCGAGGAGACGGAGTTCATGCGCAGGGCGGCTGCCTGTGGCGCTACGGTCAAGAACGGACTCGACATGCTCCTGGAGCAGGCTCGCGCGGCGCTCGACATCTGGCAGAACAATCAGAATATCATCTAATAATATTACATATAGTATTATGGCAACAAATGTGTCCGCCACGCCGGGCGGCAACTCGAGACATGCTCTCGCTAAGTACATCTACATCGCTCTTATCGCGGTGATTCTCATCCCCTTCAACCGCATCTTGGGCTGGAGCAACATCACCGCTCCGATAGCCCTGCTGATGGGTCTCGTATTCGCCCTGACCCTCCCCAACCCCTGCCCGAAGTTCAACAAGAAGACTTCGAAATATCTCCTGCAGGTGTCGGTGGTATGCCTCGGCTTCAACATGAACCTTCAGGAATCGCTGCGCTCCGGAGCCGACGGTATGCTCTTCACGGTAGTATCCGTGGTGGGAGTGATGGTACTCGGCGTTATGCTGGGCTACTGGATGCACGTCAACCGTAAGACATCCTACCTTATCTCCTCCGGCACAGCCATCTGCGGCGGCAGCGCCATCGCTGCCATCGGCCCCGTGGTGAAAGCCGACAGCGACGAAATGGCAGTGAGCCTCGGCGTGATTTTCATCCTCAACTCTATCGCTCTCTTCATCTTCCCGCCTCTGGGACACCTCTTCGACATGTCCCAGACACAGTTCGGCACATGGGCCGCCATCGCCATTCACGACACCTCGTCGGTAGTAGGCGCCGGCGAAATGTTCGGCGAGCAGGCCATGCAGACTGCCACGCTTATCAAACTCACCCGTGCGCTCTGGATCATCCCCCTGGCCTTCGTCACCATGTTCATCTTCCGCGACAAGGATGCCAAGATTTCAATTCCTTGGTTCATCTTCATCTTCGTTCTCGCCATGGTCATCAACAGCTATATTGCTCTCCCCGAATGGTTTGTTGGCTCTATGGTATGGATTGCCCGCCGCGGTATGGTGCTTACTCTCTTCCTCATCGGTGCTTCGCTCTCGGCTGCGTCGATTCGTCAGGTAGGTGCCAAGCCCCTCATCCAGGCCGTCCTGCTCTGGATTATCATCAGCGTCAGCTCACTCTTTGTAGTCCTCGAAACAGTGGCATAAGCCATGCACACGGGCAGCCGGCTCCACGCCCTTCCTTTCGCAAGCGGCGCTGTCGCGGCGGCCATACTGTTCACCGTCCCGGTTACTGCGGCATCTGTCGCGGTGGCCGGGATAATTTTTGCACTTGGCATAGGCTATGCTTTCAGGATTAGAGAGGCGCGGGTCGCGCTTATAGTCTGCGCCGCAGCTACTGCAGCGATGGCACTGTGGCTGAGCCCGTCGCCCCTCCCGGCTGCGTGTCTGTCAGGGCGCGAGTGCCGCGTGGGAGCGGTGGTAGAGTACGCCGGACCCGAGAATGCCGTCGCCTCCGTCCTGCTCACGGCGAGCAGTATCGACGGGCAAGCCGTCACCCCCTTCCGCCTGCGACTCATCACCACCGACGCCATCCTGCGCCCGGGCGCAGAGGTCTCCTTCCGCGCCGCTCTCAAACCCGACACCGCCAACTACTACTCGCTGAGTGAACGTATTACGGCCACAGCCTACGCACCGGCGCACACCATCTCAATCGTAGGACAACGCAGCGGCCTGTCATACAAACTGTTGAGAATCAGACAGCGACTGGAGGAAATCATCGAAGGGTCGGCACTGTCGCCTCAAGCCGGCGGACTGCTCTCGGCGGCATGCCTCGGCACGGGAGAGGCACCGGCAGACATCCGCCGTGCCTTCCGCCTCACCGCTCTGGCTCACCTACTGTGTGTCAGCGGCCTGCACGTGTCGATAGTGGCGTGGCTCATTTCGCTGCTACTACTGCCGCTGCGCGTCCTCGAAGGCAACCGGCGCCGCTATCTTCTCCTCATCACGCTCGTATGGCTGTTTGTGGGCATCACCGGCCTGCAGGCCTCCGCTGTACGCGCAGCTATCATGTTGACTATCTTCTATATAGGACGTATGACAGGACGCAGCGCAGGCGGCTACAACAGCCTCCTCCTTGCTGTAGCCGCAGTGCTGTGTTTCAACCCCTACTGGCTATGGTCACCCGGCTTTCAGATGTCAGTCAGCGCCGTGCTCGGCCTCATAGCCTTCGCCCGCGCCCTCAACCCCATACCGCACGAATACCGCCGTCTCCGCGCCGTCGGCATGCTATTCACGGTACCTTTCGCCGCCACGGTGGGGACGCTGCCCGTAGTGATGGTATGGTTCGGTCGCGTGGCGCTGCTGTCAGTACCCGTCAATGCCGCCGCGACGCTCATCTTCCCCGTCTTTATGGTAGCCGGTATGCTGAGTGTCGTAGCCGGGCAGACCCTGCCGGGCTTGTGGGCCGCCAAGATAGCCGACGGTTGCTGTGCCGCCCTCATGCGTCTGTGCGATGCAGCCACGGATGCCGACATGGCCATCGAGCATATCCACGCCGACGCCACCTCCGTCATCGCTGTTACGGCAATAATCGTCGCCGCCGCCATCCTCCTCAACAGCCGTCAGCGCCACCACCGCCTGAACGCCGCCACCGCCCTCCTCCTCGCCCTCACCACTCTCCTCCTCTCCCACCCCTGAGCACCATGCCCGGCGACACCATAATATTATGAGCAGTCAATCACCGCCCCGATATGACACAAAAAAGAAATGAAGGAAAGTTTTGAGTGATTTTTTTGGCAGGCGGGTGGGGCGGATTCAAAAATTTTTGCTTACTTTGCAGCGAAATATTGTATAGACCAAACACGACATAGAAACAATGAAAAAAAGTGCTTTACAGAAAGCCCGTGCCGCCTATCAGCCCAAGCTGCCGATAGCTCTTCAGGGCCCCGTGAAGGTGGTAGAAGGCCACGCCACACAGTCCGTTGCCGATCAGGAAGCCATCAAGGCGCTCTTCCCCTGCACCTACGGCCTGCCCGAAATCCGTTTTGAAAAGAATCCTACTCCTACCCCCGGCAAGCCCCTCAACGTGGGCGTTATCCTCTCCGGCGGTCAGGCTCCCGGCGGTCACAACGTTATCTGCGGTATCTTCGACGGTATCAAGAAAATCAACCGCGACAGCCGCCTGTTCGGTTTCCTCATGGGTCCCGACGGCCTCGTGAAGCACCGTTATATCGAGCTGACAGCTCCCATCATCGACGAATACCGCAACACTGGCGGCTTCGATATCATCGGCTCCGGCCGCACCAAGCTCGAGACCAAGGAGCAGTTCGACAAGGGTCTTGAAATCCTCCGCGAACTCGGCATCACCGCCCTCGTAATCATCGGTGGCGACGACTCCAACACCAACGCCGCTATCCTCGCCGAATACTACAAGGCCAACAACACCGGCATCCAGGTGATAGGCTGCCCCAAGACTATCGACGGCGACCTCAAGAACGATGTCATCGAGACTTCCTTCGGCTTCGACACCGCCACCAAGGTGTACTCCGAAGTAATCGGCAACATCCAGCGCGACTGCAACTCCGCCAAGAAATACTGGCACTTCATCAAGCTCATGGGCCGCTCCGCCAGCCACATCGCTCTCGAATGTGCCCTTCAGACTCAGCCCAACATCTGCCTCATCTCCGAGGAAATCGAAGCCAACAACATGAGCCTCGACCAGGTAGTTGACTACATCGCAGGCATCGTGGCATCGCGTGCCGCCGACGGCAACAACTTCGGTACTATCCTCATCCCCGAAGGCCTCATCGAGTTCATCCCCGAAATCAAGCGTCTCATCAAGGAACTCAACGAACTCCTGGGCAAGAACAAGACTGTCGTTGCCGGCATGAGCGAAGAACAGCTCACCGACTTCATCCTCAAGAACCTCGCTCCCGAGAATGTGGAAGTACTCCACAAACTCCCCGAGACCGTTGCCCGCCAGCTCATGCTCGACCGTGACCCCCACGGCAACGTACAGGTATCTCTGATCGAGACTGAGAAGCTCCTCAGCGGCCTTGTTGCTGACCTGCTCAACACTACTCCTTCCTTCAAGGAATGTGGCGGCAAGTTCTCCGCTCAGCACCACTTCTTCGGCTACGAAGGTCGCTGCGCCGACCCCTCCAACTTCGACGCCGACTACTGCTACTCGCTGGGCTTCAACGCCGCAGCTCTCATCAACGCCGGCGTGACAGGCTACATGTCGTCGATCCGCAACCTCGTGAAGCCCGCCGTTCAGTGGATTCCCGGTGGTATTCCTATCACTATGATGATGAACATCGAACGCCGCAACGCCGAGGACAAGCCCGTAATCCAAAAGGCTCTCGTACGCCTCGACGGTGCTCCCTTCGAGAAGTTCGCCGCTCAGCGCGACGAATGGGCTCACAACACTTGCTACATCTACCCCGGCCCCATCCAGTACTTCGGCCCGGCAGAGGTATGCGACCAACCCTCGATGACTCTCAAGTACGAGCATAAGCACTAATATATATCGCCGGCTGACTCCGCTCCAAGCGGGCGCCGTCCGACATATTTTTCACTTCCAAAATCAGCTTGCAAGAGACCGTGTCCATCCCGACGCGGTCTCTTTATTACAGCAATCACACTCACTAATACTATGGAATTACACTTCACCGGGCTCATAGTGGGCCTACTTACATTTCTGATAATAGGCCTGTTCCATCCGCTTGTCATCAAGGGAGAGTACTACTTCGGTGTACGTTGCTGGGTGGCGTTCTGCATCCTCGGCATCATCATGTGCGGCGTATCGCTGTGTACCTGCGGTACGGTATCAATCATAGCGGGCGTGGTTGCTTTCTCGTCGTTCTGGAGTATCGGAGAGGTGTTCGAGCAGCGCAAGCGTGTAGAGAAGGGCTGGTTCCCCGCCAACCCCAAGCGCCGCAACAAATAGGAGTTATTGGTTATGAGTTATGAGTTATGGGTTATGAGTTATGAAGTAATAGGCGGGGCATTATGACGTAGGGTCGCTTCATGAAGCGACCGCAGACAGCAATGCTCTCTGCGTATCTCTGCTCCTCTGCGCTCCCTCTGCGTGAGAC
>CAMWKV010000082.1 GCA_947174915.1 uncultured Porphyromonadaceae bacterium
CTCATAACTCATAACTCATACTTGTAAAAAAACTCTGCTCCTCTGCGCTCCCTCTGCGTGAAACAAATTCCCGCAGCGCATTTTCCACATTGGATGGATAGGCACACGCAGAGCCGCGGTTTCTGCCCTGGATGGAAGGGGCTCACGCAGAGGAAGCGCAGAGGAAGCGCAGAGGAGCAGAGATACGCAGAGAGCATTGCGGGAAGCGGTCGCTCCATGGAGCGACCATACGTGAGGCTGCGCTCTGTGAGGCTTAGAAGTCTACGGTGAGGCGGACGTTGAACTGGCGGCGTGTGAGATAGTTCGGCACGGCGTACTGGAGGCGGTTGACGTCGGTCACCCAGTAGTAGCTGTTCACATTGCTGATATCGAGGAGGTTGAAAACATCCACTCCGAGCCACACACTCTTGAGGGCACGGCGTATACCTGTGCGCGGCGTCCCTTCGGCCGAGGGTTCGAGTAGCGCGTAGGCCAGGCCGACATCGACACGTTTGTAGGCCGGAGCCCGGAAGTAGCCCTTGTCGCGGCTGCCGCGCGGTGCTGTCATGGGCAGACCGTCGGAGAAAATGCCGCGCAGATTGAATTTCAGCTTCGGGAAGCGCGGGAAATAGTCGGTGAAGAATAGTGCGAAGGAATAGCGCTGGTCGGTAGGACGGGGCACCTTCACGCCGTTGAGGGTCTCCTGCGTCTTCATCAGTGAGAAACTCAGCCACGAGTCCGTACCGGGTACGAACTGGCCGAAGAGCTTGAAGTCGACACCGGCAGTAAATCCGCTGGTGAGATTCTCGCCGGCATAGACGAGCTTGAGGTTCTCTATCTCGTAGGGTATGAGGTTGCCGAGCGCCTTGTAGTAGGCCTCGCCGGAGATTTTGAAGGGTCGTTCGAAGGCGCGGAAGGTATAGTCGGCGCCGGCGATGACCTGGAAGGAGCGCTGACTCTTGATGTTGCTGTTCAAGTCCACCACGATATTGCCGTCCGGCGTGGTGACGGGCAGACGGAATTCCTTGTAGAAGGGGCTCTGATAGTAGAGACCGGTGGAGAAACGCAGCGCCAGGCGCGGGCAGCGGTCGGGCACGAAGCCGAGGCTGACGCGCGGGCTCACGAGTGTCTCCTTATTATATGTCCAGTGGCTCAGACGTATGCCGCCATTGATATTGAGGTAGCCGGCCGAGGTGGAGAGGCGGTAGGTGTCCATAGCGTAGAACTCGAAGCGCGACGACGACAGGTCGTGGTTCGACGTCAGGTTGTACACTACCCTGAGGGCGTCCGGGTCGAAGGGCAGGGAGTAGCCGGCGGAGTCGCGCAGTTCCCACTCGCGCGCACGTTCATATATAGTCTCGTGTTTGAAAGTGGCGCCGTACGACAGATTGTGCTTGCCTATCCCCGATGCGCCGCGTAGACCGAGGGTGAACACAGAGGCCTTGAAACGGTTGCGGGCATGTTCGTGGTAGCGCCCCACGCCGAGCTCGCCGCCGATGGCGGCGCTGTTGTCGTCACCGCTACCGCCTGTACCCGCCTGGTCGAGCCAGTATTCGCCCGAAATATCGTATGATACGAGCTCGTTGGTGAGATAGCCCGAGGCGAGGAGGCTGAATTCGTGAGCTTTCGACGGACGGAAAGAGATGGTGCCGGCGCCGAAGTAAGTCTCGAAGCGATCCTTCTCCTGGCCGTCGAAGTAGACGGTGAACTCCTTGGCATCCGTTGCCGTGCCGAACTTCGTGGTACGGTTGTGAGGAATGAACTTATAGTTGTTCACCGCAATATTCCCCAGGAAGGACACCTTCCACTTGGGCGTCACGGTGAAGTTGAGCGAGGTCTGATAGTCGAAGAATCGCGGGTCATAGTCGCCCTTCTCGTCGAGGGAGCCCAGGAGCGAACTGTTCTGCTTGTATCGTATACCGTGGAGCTGATTGAAGCGCTTCGAGCTGGTGCCTATTGCCGCCGACGCGCCCATCAGTGAAGCCGACACGGAGCCCTCGAAGGCCTCCGGCTCGCGGTAGGTGATGTCAAGCACGGAGCTCATACGGTCGCCGTACTGCGCCGAGAAGCCGCCCGTGGAGAAGCCTATGGCTCCGACGAGGTCGGGGTTGACGATACTGAGACCTTCCTGCTGCCCCGACGATACGAGCTGCGGGCGATAGACTTCTATACCGTTGATATATACACTGTTCTCATCATACGAACCGCCACGCACGGAGTACTGGCTCGACATCTCGTTGGTGGAGTTGACGCCTGCCATAGTGGTGAGGAGCGACTCCACGCTGCCGCCGGACACGTCAGGCGCCAGCTTATAGTCGCTGCGGTCGATGGTCTGCATGCCTGAAGTCTGCTTCTGATACTCAGTCACCTCGATGCCACCGAGGGCGTACGAGGCCGGTGACATCTTCACATTGACCGTCACGTCGCCCTCGGCATCAATGAGCCGGCGAGTCGACTCCTGATAGCCTATGCAGGAGAATACCACCTTGATGGTGTCGGCCTCGGGAGCGGTGAAGGTGTAACGGCCGTCGAGGCCTGTCGTCGTACCTATGGCTTTGCCGGCAATCTTGACGGTGACGAATTCCAGAGGCTCATTCTCCTCATCAGTCACCAGACCGGAAATTTTCACCGGCCCGCGGGCTGCCGCCACAAGCGATACGAAAAATATAATGTAGGTGAGAATCTGCTTCATAACATACCTTTAACGGCAAAATGCCAATTAAATTGTACCAAACAGGCAATGTTTTTTCAGGCCCCGTTGAACATTTTCCGAGCAAGGCTTGTTCGAATATCAAAGCGTCACAAAGGACATCACACCTTACCGACGCCGGAGATTAACCACGACAATCAAAAAAAATCAAAAACTATAAAAACTATCTACTTATGAAGAAGATCCTTATGGCAGCCACCGCAGCAGCACTCTGTAGCGCAGGCGCAATGGCTCAAGCAGTAGAAGAGCCCTCATTCTTTGACAACATGTATATCGGTGTTGAAGGCGGTGTAACAACCCCCATGCACAATCATGCTTTCTTCGGTAGCATGCGCGGCGCCGCCGGCCTCAATATCGGCAAACAGATTACCCCCACTTACGGTGTAGGTGTAGAGTCGCTCTTCGGCGTGAACACTTCCTCCTGGGCCTTCCCCAAGTCTTCAACCGCATTCGATGCCTCATACGTAGGCTTATACGGCAGTGTTGATCTCTTCAACCTCTTCGGCGGTTACAACTGTGGCACACGTCCCTTCACCATTTCCGCTCAGGCTGGTGCCGGCTGGGGTCACTACTACTTCAACGAAGGAGCAGGTCCCGACTACAACTTCTTCGCCACAAAGGCCGGCCTTAAGTTCAACTTCAACGTAAGCGACCATGTGACTGTATCCCTCAACCCCTCTGTAATCTACAATATGAGCGGCAATTTCGAACAGTCCTCTACAGGCTACAATATCAACCGCGCAGCCTTCAACTTCACAGCAGGTGTGACCTACCGCTTCGGCAACGGCTTCCAGTGCGTCCAACCCTACAACCAGGCAGAAGTTGACGCCCTCAACGCCCAGATCAACGGTCTCCGCGCCGACCTCGCTGCCAGCGTAGCTGTAGCAGATGCTCTCGATGTCAAGGCCAACACCCTCGCCGCCGAACTCGAGCAGTGCCGCAACAAGGCTCCCGAAGTTATCAAGGAAGTCACCAACAACTACAACTCCGTACGATTCGTATTCTTCCGCATCGGTTCGTCCAAGGTAACAGCTGACCAGATGCCCAACGTCGAGATGATTGCCGACTACATGAAGAATCATCCCAAGTCCAAGGTAGTCATCAAGGGCTACGCCTCCAAGGACGGCAACTACGACTTCAACGTCAAGCTCGCCAATAACCGTGCCGAGTCCGTCAAGAACCTCCTCATCAGCAAGTACAAGATTCCTGCAAGCCGCATCTCTGCTGAAGGCGAAGGCATCGGCAACATGTTCGAAGAAGAGTCCTGGAACCGCGTAAGCATCTGTACCCTCGACGCCGAATAAGAATAAGCACATAACATAACTGACATAACACATAGTGCCGTCCTCCGCCCGAGGGCGGCACTTGACAGCTTCAATAACATCCTACCACTATGAGCGATCTCTGGATTACAATCATCGGCTACACAGCCTCCATCTGCATGATACTCGGCTATCTGCCACAGGCCATCGTCACCATGCGCACACGCGACACCGACGGCATAGCCCTACCTACTTTCTGCATGCTCGGCCTCGGCAGCATATTCTTCGTCATCCAAGGCATAGCGCTGCACAACTGGCCCCTCGTCATCACCAACGTCCTCACCACCATCTGCTCCGTCATCATCTTCGGAATCAAACTCTACAACGACCACTTCCGCAAAAAATAATGTGACTCAACCGGAGAGATGTTTCTTTGTCAGTCCGAGGAATTTGATTAATTTTGTAGCATGTCGTATTTCAATGTCACCATCCTCGGCTGCGGCGCCGCCACTCCCTCCCTGCGCCACATGCCCAGCAGCCAGCTTATATGCTATCGTCAGCACGCCGCACTGGTGGACTGCGGCGAAGGCACACAGCTGCAGCTGCGACGATTCGGCGCATCGTTCGCCAAAATCGATCACATCTATCTCTCCCACCTCCACGGCGACCACTTCCTCGGACTCCCCGGACTTCTCTCCACAATGTCACTCCACCAGGTGGAAGGCTCAGTCACCGTGCATACCTTCGCCGAAGGCGCCGCTGTGCTCACGAACCTCCTCGACCTCGTGTGCCGTGAACGCACCTTCGACCTGAAATTCGACATCATCGACCCCGCCACCCCTGCCGAGGTGTACAACGACGGCCACCTGCGCGTACGCACAGTGCCGCTGCGTCACCGCGTGCCATGCGTAGGATATGTGTTCGAAGAAATCAACAAGCTCCGCCACATAAAGCGCGACATGGTAGACTTCTACGGCGTCCCCAACTATCTCCTGAGTCAGCTCAAGGAGGGTGCCGACCTCGTGCTCCCCGACGGGCGCGTCATCGACAATGCCGTCCTCACTGACGCTCCCACCCCGCCGGCATCCTACGCCTACTGCTCCGACACGGCCTTCTTCGAAGGGCTCGCCGAGAGTGTCCGCGGCGTCGACACCATCTACCACGAGACCACCTATGGCGACGCCGACGCCTATAAAGCCGGCCCGCGCGGACACTCCACGGCTCGTCAGGCCGGACGCCTCGCACGCCTCGCCGGTGCACGACGGCTCGTGATGGGTCACTACTCCAAGGTCATCACCGACGAGAGCATCCTCGCTGCCGAGGCTGCCGAGGAATTCGACGGCATAGTCATCGCCGGCACCGAAGGCCTCAAACTGGATTTAGCATAAGCCCCTCCCCTACCCCGCCATGACAGCCGCCTCGAACGCTTCCACGAAAGCCGCCACAGCAACGACTACCACCGCTTCCACCTCCGACCTACTAACCGACGAATACTTCATGGGCCTGGCTCTGGCCGAAGCCCGCGCCGCAGCAGCAGAGGACGAGATTCCCATCGGTGCCATCGTAGTGGCCGGCAACCGCGTACTCGGGCGCGGCCACAACCAGACCGAACGCCTCGGCGACGTCACCGCACATGCCGAGATGCTCGCCATAAGCGCTGCCGCTCAGACCCTTGGCTCGAAATACCTACGAGGCTGCACACTATATGTCACCGTAGAGCCATGCCCCATGTGCGCCGGTGCCATCGGCTGGAGCCAACTCGACCGCATCGTAGTGGGCGCAGCTGATGACAAGCGCGGCTACACCTCCATCCTTCGCCCGGGAGCTTCGCCCTTCCACCCGCGAGCGGCGGTGGTGACAGGCATCCGCGAGGACGAATGTCGCTCACTGATGCAAGACTTCTTCCGCGCCAAGCGCGTCAAGTAAGTCTCCCCGATAACAGTCAAACGCCCGACCTAAAACGCGTCAAGCAAGCCTCCCCAACACATCGGCCAAGCACTCGACCTAACTACCACGACAGCAATGAAATACTATATACTTGCCGGCGAAGCATCCGGCGACCTCCACGGCTCCCGTCTCGTAGCGGCCCTCAAGGCTGCCGACCCCGACGCGCGATTCAATTTCTTCGGCGGCGACCGCATGGCAGCCGCCGTAGGCCACGAGCCGCTGGTGCACATACGTGATATGGCCTACATGGGCTTCAGCGAGGTACTGCGCAATCTCGGCACCATTCGCCGTAATATGTCCATCGCCCGACGCGTCCTCGACGTTGCCAAGCCTGACGCCGTAATCCTCATCGACTATCCCTCCTTCAACCTCAAGGTAGCCGCCGCGGCAGCACGTCTCGGCATCCCCGTCTACTACTACATCTCACCAAAGATATGGGCCTGGAAGAAATGGCGCGTGCGCGACATCAAGAAGCTCGTGCGCCGTGTATTCTGCATACTGCCCTTCGAGCCGGAGTTCTACGCCCGCTACGGCTATACGGCTGACTATGTGGGCAATCCTACCGTCGACGAGATACGCGATGACCTGGCGCATGTGGAGTCCCGCGCCGACTTCCTCGCCCGCCACAAGCTCCGCGACCGACCCCTGATAGCCCTCCTCCCGGGCAGCCGTCGCGGCGAGATACGCAACAACCTCCCCGTGATGCTCGCCGCAGCACATCCCTTTGTGGGCTACCGGCCTGTGGTACTCGCCGCCCCGGGCATCGACCGCGAGCTATACAGCAGCATAATAGGCACGCGCGAAGTAGCCGTCATAGACACCCCGCGCGCCACCGACCTCCTCGCCCATGTGCGCGGCGCTATGGTCACCTCCGGCACGGCCACCCTCGAAGCCGCCATCGCCGGCGTGCCACAGGTGGTATGCTACCGCGCCAATGGATCGAAGATTTCCTATGACCTCATGAAGCGCGTCCTCGATGTAGATTTCGTATCGCTGCCGAACCTCATCGCCGGCCGTGAGGTGGTGCCTGAGATGTTGCTCCACATGTGTACTCCCGCCGCCGTGGCCGACACCCTGGCACCTCTGCTACGCGACGGCGACGCCCGTCAGGCGCAGCTCGACGGATACGCCGAAATAGCTGCTATCCTCGGCAACGAAGACGCCGCCGCAAATACCGCACATGCAATAGTCACAGACCTGAGCAAATAATTTCACAGCGTCCATCCCACACCGCCGACAATCACAAAACCCATGCTCCTCCTATCCATCTTCACTACAGTCGAATTCTATGTCATCACCGCCTTTATAGCCGCGTTGGTAGTAGGATTCGCCGCCCTGCCCTCGCGCCGCGGCCCTGCGCGGCAAATACTCGTCGCCGGCAGCCTGCGCACCGACGCCGCTCCTTCCGAGCCCGGCATAGTAGCTATCGTCGGCGACGACGGCAGCCTCACTATACACCGCTTCGGCCTCGAAGGCGTCACGAAAAACGGTGCCTACAGCCTCGCCGTGAACATCGCCGGCTTCGACGTCACCATCGACGAGCGCCTCACCCCCGGCCACCGTTCGGCCGACAGCAACGACATCCCCGTCACGGCAGCCATGGCAGAGATACCCGGCTTCGGGGCCGAGCGCTACCACTTCAACTACCGCAGCGAGACCCTCGGCCGCTCCGCAGCATTTACACTCAATATCCGCCCCGGCAACCGCATCGACCGCTTACTTTCTTAAAACCCCGTACCCCGTCGTTAACTATTGAGGAGCGGGGACTTAATCTTTCATCCGGCTACCTGGACGGGTATGCCGGTGGCTTCGGTGATGCGTGCGGCGATGGCGCGGAGCGTCTCCACGGGCACACGATGCAGCGTGGTGCAGGGCGTGGGACGGTCGATGGAATAGAGCATTATCTCGCCCGGCTTGATGCGGCGGTAGGCATCGATAAGTGCCTCAACCTCAGCATCTGTAGAATTGTCGATGAGCTGCCCGTCGTGCTCGCCGGCGCATATCATGGTCTGTACGATGGCCTGCTTGCCGAAGGTGGCAATACGCTCGATGGTGCGTTCGAGGTCGTAGCCCGGCGCAGGACGGTCGAGCAACTTCACTGTCGACGGAATGGCGCTGTCAAGTTTCAGTATATTATTGTCCACACGCCGCAGAGCCTCGGCCACGGACTCGTCGCCCAGACGCGTGGAGTTCGTCAGCACGGATATCTTCACGGCAGGGAAATACTTGTCGCGCAGCGCTATAGTATCATCTATCACCCCGGCAAAGTCCGGGTGCAACGTCGGTTCACCGTTGCCCGAGAAAGTAATCACATCAAGCTGCCGCCCATCGGCCTTCATGCCTGCAAGGACAGCCTCCAGGTCGGCACGCACCTGCTCGCGGGAAGGCAGACCCGTCGTACCGGGACCCTGGGCGTTGTAGCCCGCCTCGCAGTAGAGGCAGTCGAAGGAACATATCTTACCATCGTCAGGCATCAGATTGATGCCCAGCGACGTTCCCAGACGGCGTGAATGGATAGGACCGAAGATGGTGCTGTGAAAAAGTACTCTCTGCATATCAATTGTCGTGATTAGTGTCAATATTTTTCGTAAATAGCTGCGAGATGCAACCTATCACCCAGCCCGTTAGCACAATAGCGGCGAAGACGTAGAGGATGTCGAGCCACTCCACGCGCACGGGGTAGACGTCGATGGTCATCGCCGCCGGGTCGCCGTCGAGTTTGACGAGTCCGAAATGCTCCTGTAGCAATGCCAGCACCACGCCCACAACAATACCTGCCACGCCGCCCGCCGTGGTGATGAGGCGGCCGAGGCTGATGAAGATGGAACGTATCATCGACCGCGGCGCTCCCAGGGCACGGAGCGTCACAAGGTTCGAACGCTTCTCTATTGCGAGCAGACTGATGGTGGAGATGATGTTGAAAGCTGCCACTATGAGGATGAACACCAGCATAAGGAAGGTCACCCACTTCTCCACGGAAATCATGCGGAAGGTATCGGCCTGCTGTCGGTCACGCCCGAGAAACTCATACTGAGGATATTCGCGAGCGAGAGTCTTCACGAGCGATGCGGGCCTCACACCGTCAGCCGCACGCAACTCCACTGCCGAACCCGTACCGTCGGGGTACTCGAGCAGCTCGCGAAAGGCCGCGATGGGCATGAAGATGTAGTCGGCATCGTATTCGGCCTGATCTACCTGAAAGACACCCGTGAGTGACAGCGGCAATTGGCGGTAGGCCGCCGCGGGATTGGCAGGATTGATGCGCCCCAGGCGACGCGGAGCATATAGCGTCGCCGTGGTGTAGGGCGACGGACGCAGTCCCGTCTGCATGGCCACACCTACTGAGGCCTGGAAGCCTGCCGTGCCGTCGTACAGCGGACTGGCGGCGCTGAGGTCGCCATCGATGATGAGCTCGGCGAGCGGTGTCACGGCCGGCAGACGGTCGTAGTCGAAACTTTTCACCCGCACGGGCATCTGCATACCGTCGTCGCCTATGAGCAGGGCACGACCGCTGAGGGTAGCAGTGGCCGCCGCCACATCCGGGCGTGCGCCGAGTATATCCGCCAGGGAGTCGGCAGCGAATACCTTGCTGCCGTCGGCGGGGCGCACGAGCACCTCAGGGTCGAGGCGTGCAAGGTTGTGCCGGGCAAGGTCGGTGAAGCCGTTGAATACCGACAGCACTACCACTATAGCCATAGCAGCCACAGCCACGCCGGCCATAGCCACCATAGAGATGACATTGACAGCGCGGTGCGACTTGGGCGCAAAGAGATAGCGCAGGGCTATGCGGCTTACCACTTACTTCTCCAGCAGACGGTCGATATTCTCGATATAATCCAGCGCATCAACCAACTGATGGCGAAGTTGCTCCACAT
>CAMWKV010000083.1 GCA_947174915.1 uncultured Porphyromonadaceae bacterium
CTAAGAGATACCTTGCCCCCGTCGACGCTTGCCTCACTCGGACTGATGCCGCTTGACGAAGCTATACGTACCATCCATGCTCCGTCGGATGCAGGGAAGCTGAGCAAAGCGCGAGAAAGGCTGAAATTTGAAGAACTCTTCTTCATTCAGACTGATATGCTTCAGCGAGGCCGTGCGCGCAAGGCTGAGATTCAAGGTTTTATAATGCCTCACATCGGTCAGTGGTTCAACGATTTCTATCATCAGTGCCTGCCCTTCGAACTGACCGGTGCACAGAAACGTGTCATTAAGGAGATTCGTGCCGACCTTATCAGCGGGCGTCAAATGAACCGCCTCGTACAGGGCGATGTGGGGTCGGGCAAAACGTTGGTAGCTCTCATGGCGATGCTGCTGGCTATAGATAATGGCTATCAGGCATGTCTTATGGCTCCGACAGAAATTCTTGCCGGTCAGCACTACGAGACTATCAGCGGCATGGCATCCAAGATAGGCTTGAACGTCCGCCTCCTCACCGGATCTACTCGCGCCAAAGAACGCCGTATTATAGCTCAAGAGTTGCTCGACGGAACACTGCATATCCTCGTCGGCACTCATGCGGTGCTTGAGGATAAGGTTGAATTCCGCAACCTCGGCATGGCTGTTATTGACGAACAACACCGCTTCGGCGTGGCTCAGCGAGCACGTCTGTGGAGAAAGAACGCCATCCCGCCGCATGTGCTTGTGATGACAGCTACACCAATCCCGCGTACGCTTGCTATGACTGTGTACGGCGACCTGGACGTGTCGGTGATTGATGAACTGCCACCCGGCCGCAAACCTGTAGTTACGCTGCTTCGCTACGACCAGGCGCGAGAATCGGTAAAAAAAGCTGTAAAAGAGCAGCTTGCGCAAGGGCATCAGGTGTATATCGTATATCCTCTGGTGAAAGAAAACGAGAAGCTCGACCTCCGAAGCGTTGAGGAGGGTTTTGATCAGGCTGTAGCGGACTATGCACCCACAAAGGTGGCTCTTGTGCATGGTCAGATGAAACCGGCGGAGAAAGATGCTCAGATGGAGCTTTTCGCCTCCGGTCAGGCCGGAATTCTCGTGGCGACGACGGTGATAGAAGTAGGTGTCAATGTACCGAATGCCACTACGATGATTATCGAGAATGCCGAGAGGTTTGGTCTATCACAGTTGCATCAGTTGAGAGGTCGAGTAGGGCGCGGTGCCGACAAGAGTTACTGCGTGCTGATGACCAAGTATCAGATCGGCGCCATTACCCGCAAGCGACTCGAGCTTATGACATCGACAACAGATGGCTTCGTTATTGCCGAGGCTGATATGTCCATGCGCGGTCCCGGCGATATTGAGGGAACAATGCAGAGCGGTCTACCCTTTGATCTGAAGATTGCCAATCTTGCCACCGACGGTCAGGTGATTCAGATGGCACGACGTGCGGCAGAGGCATTGCTCGACGCGGATCCGCAACTTGTCGCTCCGGAGAACCGCTACTTTGCCTACGCTCTTAAGACGCTGACCGAACATAGTACAGACTGGAGCCGTATAAGCTGACTACAATTTTTCTTAAAGATAAAAAGGGTGCGCCGAGATTTGTCTCAACGCACCCTTGCTGTTTGATGATGAAGTATGTTTTATTGATTGGGCTGCTCGATGGTGGGTTGTTCGGCAGAAGATATCACCTGAGTGACAATCTTCTGCTGCTCGGCATCGAAGCCAACGATAATCTCGTCGCCCTGACCGACTTTTGACGCGAGGAGCAGTTCTGCCAGCTCGTCTTCAAGGTACTTCTGGATAGCACGCTTGAGGGGGCGCGCACCGAACTGGACGTCACAGCCTTTGCCGGCGATGAAGTTTTTGGCTTCGTCGCTGAGGGTGACAGCATAACCGAGAGCGGCGAGTCGTTTGTAGAAGCCGGCGAGCTCAATGTCAATGATCTTGAAGATGGCATCACGATCGAGGGTTTCGAAGATGATGACATCGTCGATACGGTTGAGGAACTCGGGGGAGAAGGCTTTGTTGAGGGCCTTGGTGAGTACGCTGTGCGAGAATTCGCGGTCTACCTCGCGGGTGTTGAAGCCAACGCCGCTACCGAATTCCTTGAGCTGGCGGGTACCGATGTTCGACGTCATGATGATGATGGTGTTCTTGAAGTCGATGCGTCGTCCGAGGCTGTCGGTGAGTCGACCTTCATCCATCACCTGCAGGAGGAGGTTGAAAACATCGGGATGAGCCTTCTCAATCTCGTCAAGAAGCACGACAGAGTAGGGGCGACGGCGTACACGCTCGGTGAGCTGACCGCCTTCCTCGTAGCCAACGTAGCCGGGAGGCGCACCGATGAGACGCGACACGCTGAATTTCTCCATGTATTCGCTCATATCAATACGGATGAGCGTGTCGGCGGAGTCGAAGAGGTATTCGGCGAGTTTTTTGGCCAAGTGAGTCTTGCCCACGCCAGTAGGACCGAGGAACATGAAGACGCCGATGGGTTTGTTCGGATCCTTGAGGCCGAGGCGGTTGCGCTGGATAGCCTTGACAATCTTGGCGATTGCCTCGTCCTGACCGACTACGGCGTTCTTGAGAGTAGGACCCATCTCCAGGAGTCGGAGACCTTCTGCCTGAGCGATGCGCTGAACGGGGACGCCTGTCATCATGGCAACCACTTCTGCCACTTTGTCGGCATCAACTACCTCGCGGTTGCGTCGCTGCTCGGCATCCCATTCTTTACGGGCTTCCTCGAGTTGGCGCGATAGCTCAGCAGCCTTGTCGCGCATCTTTGATGCCTCGGCAAAATCATGACTATTGGCAGCGGCTTCCTTCAGGCGGGTGGTCTCTTCAATCTCTGCTTCGAGAGATTCGATGTGTTCGGGCACCTGTACATGAGTCACCTTCACTCGCGAACCGGCTTCATCGAGCGCGTCGATGGCCTTATCGGGGAAGTTGCGGTCGGTGATGTAGCGGTCGGTGAGCTTGACGCATGCTTCAAGAGCTTCATCGCTGTATGTCACGCCGTGATGGTCCTCGTATTTAGCTTTGATGTTGTTGAGGATTGTAAGGGTCTCCTCAGGAGTGGTCGGTTCCACCATCACCTTCTGGAATCGGCGTTCGAGAGCGCCGTCTTTCTCTATATTGACGCGATATTCGTCGAGCGTAGTTGCACCGATGCACTGGATTTCGCCGCGGGCAAGCGCAGGCTTAAGCATGTTGGCGGCGTCCATGGAGCCCTGGGAATTACCGGCACCGACAATGGTGTGAATCTCGTCGATGAAGAGAATGATGTCGGGATTCTTTGTGAGTTCATTGAGGATGGCATTGATGCGCTCTTCGAATTCGCCACGATATTTCGTGCCCGCTACAACGGAGGCCATATCAAGCGATATGACGCGCTTATTGAAGAGAATACGGGATACTTTTCGCTGCACGATGCGAAGTGCAAGGCCCTCAACTATAGCGGATTTACCCACACCGGGTTCACCGATGAGCACGGGGTTGTTCTTCTTGCGTCGGCTGAGAATCTGAGCGAGACGCTCTATCTCTGTCTCGCGGCCAACGACCGGGTCGAGTGTGCCTTCCTGAGCAGCACGTGTCATGTCGCGACCGAACTTGTCGAGCATGGGAGTGTCTGTGCGGCCCTGGCGGCGGAACTTTGAGGACGGACGTTCGGACGATTCACCGTCAGCTCCTGCAGGCGCTGCATCGCCTTCCTTTTTCTCGGACTCGTCGGCTGCGGGAGTGTCACCTTCGACAGCGGATTCGGGTTTGAGCTGACGTGCGATGCTCTCATAGTCGAGTCCGGCGTTGAAGAAGGGTGTCAGAACAGACATGGATCGCACGTCTTTGTTGTGCAGTAGAGAGAGGAGGAGATGCTCTTCATCAACGAGTTGTGACTTCATGTAGCGTGCTTCGATGATGGCGAGCTTGATAACGAGTGTGAGGATGCGGTTGAACTGCTGGCTGTCGATGCCGTCCGTGCACGAGGGGTCGTACAGAGCCGTATCGAGGTCGCGGCGGAGATCGTCGAGCTTGCTCGGGCCGAGGACGTTCTCCATCAGTTCGGCCGACCGAGTGCCGTTGGCGCACAGCTCGAGCATGAGATGCGCGGGCATCACAGCGGAGTTGTTGTGCGCGGTGCACTGCTCGCGCAGACGATCTATCATCGACTGCGCGCCGGGGGTGTATTTCTGGTTGTTGTCCATCTTATAGTATAGGTGATAATTTTTACTTTGTGAAAGAGCAATAACTGTGCCAATATTGCGGGCTATATGGTAAATAATCTAAAAATCAGTACTAAAGTTCACCTGACAGAGGAGAAAATTTGTTGTCTACCAACAATATTGGCTCTTCGGCGCAAATTTAGGATAGATTTTCAATATTAATACTGATTAAGTGAATTTTTTTTGCTACCTTTGTATGAAATTTTGGGCGTTCAGACATCTGTCGTCAGTAGATGTCAGAGAAGCCTTAACTTACATTGTTATTAACAGCATGTTGGAAGAAAATCGCATTTTCAAAATCAATATCGAAAATGAAATGAAGACCGCCTACATCGATTATTCGATGTCGGTGATTGTCTCCCGTGCCCTCCCTGATGTCCGCGACGGCATGAAGCCAGTTCATCGCCGCGTACTTTACGGCATGAACCAGATGGGCAATACAAGTAACAAGCCTCACAAGAAGTCGGCCAAGGTAGTCGGTGAGGTGATGGGTAACTATCACCCTCACGGCGACAGCTCTATCTATGGCACACTGGCGCGCATGGCCCAGTGGTGGTCGCTGCGACAGACCCTCGTGGACGGCCATGGTAACTTCGGTTCTATCGACGGTGACGGCCCTGCTGCCATGCGTTATACCGAGGTGCGTCTTGATCCCCTCGGCGAAGAAATGATGCGCGACATCAATGCCGATACAGTCGACTTTGTGCCCAACTATGACAACACCACGAAGGAGCCCGTAGTTCTTCCCACACGCTTCCCGAATATTCTCGTGAACGGCGCCGCCGGTATCGCTGTGGGTATGGCCACCAATATGCCGCCTCACAATCTTGCCGAATCAGTCAACGCCTGTGTTGCACTGCTCGAAAATCCCGAGCTCGAGGTGAGCGACCTGATGAAGTACATCCCTGCACCCGACTTCCCCACCGGTGGTATCATATACGGCTACGAGGGTGTGCGCGAAGCTTATGAGACAGGTCGCGGCCGCATCGTTATCCGAGCCAAAGCCGAGATTGAGCAGAAAGCCGAACATGAACTTATTGTCATCACCGAGATTCCTTACGGCGTCATCCGTGCCGAGCTCATCAAGAGCATCGCACAGCTGGTGATTGACAAGAAGATAGACGGTATATCTAACATCAACGACGAGTCCGACCGCGATGGTATGCGCGTGGTGATATCGCTCAAGTCCGATGCTAACGCCAATGTGGTGCTCAATAAACTCTACAAGCTCACGGCACTCCAATCATCGTTCAGCGTGAACAATGTGGCTCTCGTCAACGGTCGTCCCAAGACACTCAACCTCAAGGAAATCATACAGTGCTTCAACGAGCATCGCCGCGAAGTGACTATCCGTCGTACCGAATACGAACTCCGCAAGGCTCGCGAACGCGCACATATCCTCGAAGGTCTGATGATTGCCGTGCAGAATATCGACGAAGTCATCGCTATCATCAAGAGTAGCAAGACTACAGAGGAAGCTCGCACACGCCTGAGTGAACGATTCGGTCTCTCTGAGGCTCAGACACAGGCTATTGTGGATATGCGTCTGCGCGCCCTCACTAACCTCGCCGTTGAAGAGCTGCAGCACGACATCGATGAAATCCACAAGCGCATTGCCGATCTTGAACTCATCCTGTCCGACGAGAACGTGCTCCGCGAGCTCATCAAGAAGGAGATGCTCGAGGTGGCCGAAAAATTCAACGACGGCCGCAAGACAGAAATTAAGTTCGCCGCCGGTGAATTCAACGATGCAGACTTCTACTCCGACGAAGATATGATCATCACCATATCCCACCTCGGATATATCAAGCGTACCCCGCTGGCCGATTTCCGTGCACAGAACCGCGGCGGCGTAGGCTCGCGCGGCTCCGCTACCCGAAATAGTGACTTCATCGAGCATATCTATACTGCGTCGAACCATGACTACATGCTCTTCTTCACCGACCGCGGTCTGGTGTACAAGATGCGTGTTTATGAACTCCCCGACGAAGGCAAGCAGAGCAAGGGCCGCGCACTGCAGAACCTGCTCAACATCGAACCCGGCGACCGCGTGCGTACATTCATCCGTTGCCGCGAACTCGAAGATGCTGAATACACCAACTCGCACTATCTCGTATTCGCCACTGCCAACGGTCTTATCAAGAAAACTCAGCTCTCTGAATACGCCCGAGTACTCGCGAAGGGTAAGAAAGCCATCGTTCTCCGTCCCGGTGATACTCTCATCGGCGTTGAACTCACCGATGGCAATAGTGAAATCCTCATGGCCAATCGTCATGGCCGCGCCGTGCGTTTCCATGAAACGCAGCTACGTGCTATGGGCCGCGTGAGCGCAGGCGTACGCGGTATGCGTATCGATGAAGACGGAGAAGACTCGGTAATCGGCCTCATTGCAGTCCCCGAAAATACTGAGAATACTATCCTCGTGCTCTCACAGAATGGCTACGGTAAGCGCTCGCTCCTTGATGGTTACCGACTCACCAGTCGTGGCGCCAAGGGTGTGCGAACTCTCAATATCACCGATAAGACAGGCGAACTCGTTGGTTTTGAAGCCGTAAACGACGACATGGATCTCATGATTGTGAACAAGTCAGGCGTCGTGATTCGAGTACATATCGCCGATATTCGTGTGATGGGACGCTACACACAGGGTGTTCGTATCATCAACCTCGAGAAGCGCTCCGATGCTATCGCCTCTGTATGCGCGGTGCCTACCGATCCTGAAAGCGAAGTTGAGAACATCGCTCCCGATGCAGAGGAACTTCCTGCCCTCGACGAAGACCCGACTGAAGAAGTCGAAATCGAGGAAATCGAAGAGGATGTAGAAGTCGAAGCAGAGGACGAAACAGAAGAATAAATTAACTAACACCATAAGAACAAAAGAAGATGAAAAAAATCTCCTTACTAATCCTGGCTCTCGGTGCTACAGTATGCGCCGGAGCTCAAGCCAATGTGCTTAAGGATGCAGAACGTGCCATGAAAGGCGGTGAAGAGTACTCTAAGGTTCTTGAAATCGTCACCCCCGCTTTCAGTGACCCCACAACAGCTGAGCAGGCTCAGACTTACTTCATCCCTGCTCAGGCAGCTTTCGAGCAGTACAAGAAGATGCTCGGTATGAAGCAGGTAGGTATGCTCAAGAGCCATGCCGACTCGCTGAAGATGAATACACTGCTCATTCCGGCATATGAGTACTCTGTGAAGGCTCTGCCCCTCGACCCTGTAACCGATGCAAAAGGCAAGGTCAAGACCAAATACACCAAGAACATCCTCAACAACCTTGAAGATTACTATGTAGATTACAATACTGCTGCAGCCGAGCAATACAATCTCAAGGACTACAAGGGTGCTTATAATCTTTGGAAGATTTTCTTCGAAATTCCCGAAGTACCCGGCATGGAAGAACGACTCGCCAAGTCCGGCAAAGTGTTTGCCGACACTCTCCAGGGCCTGATTTACTTCAATCAGGGTATCGCCGCATGGCAGCTCGAAGAGCTTGACAACGCTCTCGAGGCTTTCATGAAAGCAAAGAGCAAAGGTTACAAGGAGAAATATGTATATGACTACGGTATTGCCGTAGCTCTCGGCGCCGGTAAGAACGACACTCTTCTTGCCTTCGCCAAGGAAGCTCTGCCTCTCTATGGCAAGGAAGATCCTCAGTACATCGGTCAGATTGTGAACTATTATCTCCAGACCAAGCAGTACGATGAGGCTTTCGACAACATTAACAAGGCTATCGAACTTGACCCCAATAACTCGCAGTACTATGTAATCAAGGGTGTAATCTTCGACTACACCGAAAAGAAGGATGACGCTCGCGAATCTTTCCACAAGGCTGCCGAGCTTGATCCTCAGAATGGCCAGGCTCTCTACAACTATGGACGTATGCTCTGCGAGCAGGCATTCGCTCTCAACGATGGTGCACCTACCACTCAGGCAGAGTATGATACTTATTACAACGAGAAGATTAAGCCCCTCTTCCAGCAGGCTGTCGAAGTACTTGAGAACGCATATCAGGTAGACCCCGATAATCGCGACGTGCTTCTCTATCTTGAGAACGCCTACTACAACCTGAAGGACGAGAAGATGTACGAAGACGTTCAGAAACGTAAAATGTACTAATCAATAAGTCATTCGATGATATTCGGCCGTGCGCTCTATGGAGTGTGCGGCCTTTGTTTATTTTGTGCGGTAAGTTTAGATGCGAATTACTACTTCGAATATTTATTATATCCAGAATCCTTTGCAAGTTTCCCATAAAAATTTTTAGTGTGCTGAATATTAGGTATATACAAAAATACGGCGTCTCGAAAGTTTTCTAAAACGAAATTTTGTAAGATTGTATTTGATGGTGATGTTGTAGAAAAGTATGAGTTTTGAGACGATTTTCATGTTGGAAAAGTTGTCTGTTTCGGATAATTTGAGTAGTTTTGCAGCCGTATTCAACTATCCCCAAATTTGCATCAAAGCTTTAATCATGATACAGACCGTAGTCAAGCGCGATGGACGAATCGTCGGCTATAACGAAGAAAAAATCAAGGCGGCTATACGCAAAGCCATGCTTACCACAGATCTCGGTGAGGATGAATCACTCATCCACCAGATTGCCGACCGCATCGGTTCCAAAGGTTCGGAGCAGATGACTGTTGAGGCGATTCAGGATATGGTGGAACTTGAGCTGATGAACAGTCCTCGCAAAGAGGTAGCCAAGCGCTACATCGCATATCGCGACCAGCGCAGCATAGCCCGTAAGGCCAAGACGCGTGACATGTTTCATGAAATCATCGAAGCCAAGAATAACGACATCACCCGCGAGAATGCCAATATGAACACGGACTCTCCGGCGGGTATGATGATGAAATTCGCAAGTGAGACTACCAAACCCTTCGTAGACGACTATCTGCTCAGCGCTGAAGCGCGTGAGGCAGTTCGTCACAACTACCTCCACATTCACGACAAAGACTACTATCCGACTAAGAGTCTTACCTGTGTACAGCACCCTCTCGATCATATTCTTAAGTACGGATTCATGGCCGGTCACGGTGAATCCCGCCCCGCCAAGCGTATCGAGACTGCAAGCATCATCGCTTGTATCTCTCTTGAAACGGCTCAGAATGAGATGCACGGTGGTCAGGCTATACCTGCTTTTGATTTCTACCTTGCACCTTTCGTGCGTTCGTCTTTCATTGAAGAGGTTGAAAACATCGAAAAGTTCACCGGCCGCGACTTGTCGGAAATGAAAACTCTTGCTTTCGAAGACTATACCAAGCGCGACCTCGAAGGTCTTGAAGGTGATGAACGTATGCTTCAGCATGCTGTCAACCGCACTGTTTCGCGAGTGCACCAGGCTATGGAAGCCTTCATCCATAATATGAATACCATTCACAGCCGTGGAGGTAATCAGGTGGTATTTAGCTCTATTAACTACGGCACGGATACTTCTGCCGAAGGTCGTTGTATCATCCGTGAACTCCTCAACAGCACCTACGAAGGCGTAGGTAATGGGGCCACAGCCATTTTTCCCATTCAGATATGGAAAAAGAAGCG
>CAMWKV010000084.1 GCA_947174915.1 uncultured Porphyromonadaceae bacterium
AACACTTACTCCTCCAATATCCTCTACACCTGGGACGGCAAGCACCTCTACAAGGGTGCAAACACTTACTCCTCCAATATCCTCTACACCTGGGACGGCAAGCACCTCTACCAAGGCGCCAACACTTACTCCTCCAATATCCTCTACACATGGGATGGCAAGCACATCTACAAGGGTGCAAACACTTACTCCTCCAATATCCTCTACACCTGGGATGGCAAGCACCTCTATCAAGGCGCCAACACCTATTCATCCAAGATTATTACTACCACCGACGGCCTGTTCCCGCCCATACTTTTCGTCGTATTATAAGCCCCGGCGAGCAGGAGCTGAAAAAGAGGCCGTGCCTTAAATTATTGGCACGGCCTCCGGATTGAAGAACCTTGGGCCTTACGGCCATCTAACAATCTTATTTTATGTAAACCTTAGTCACGATGTTGCCCTGGCGACGGATATAAATACCGGTTGCAGGATTGGCGATGCTTCTACCGTTGAGGTCGAAGTATTCTACCTTAGCATCGCTGTCTACGGTGATGTCTGTCATACCGGTGGGTACGCTATGCTCGGTGGCATATACTTTCAGGTCGCGGAGCTTGATACCCCAGCCGGTGTTTAAAGCCTTGCTTGTGCGTAGAGCTACATAGCGGTGCGAACCATCAGGATCCTGGGTGAAGTAGTGCTGGGTGCCGGTAGTTGTATTGCTGAATACCACATCGTTCGTAGCTGCCGAGCGACGGAGGTTCACATTCGATGCAGCTATCTCGGTGATTTCAGCGGGGATATCCGACGAAAGTGTCACTGTGAATTCAGTGGCGAATGCGCCTTCGAAATATACCTCTACGGCTTCGACATAATAGCCTTCACCTTCAGCGCCTTCGCCGAGGTCGAGGATGAAATAGTGCTCTTCAGTATCGCCGCAAGCCCATTCGAGCTGAGAGTTGCGGTCGCTGTCGGTTACATTTTCCACTGTACCGGCCTGGATATTATCGTCGGTGTAACCCTTCAGACCTTCTGCTACGTTGGCAGCATTCTCGGTGGCTATCACAAGCACAGTTACAGAAGCCGAGAAGTCACCACAAGTAGCTGTAAGTATGCGTTCGCCCTTATCGCCGGCCATAGTCACCTTATTGCCGTTGAATATATCGGAAGATTCGTTGCTGTTGAATCGGAGGTCGTCGGCATTGAGGATATTGCCGTTCTCATCCTTTGCCACAGCAGAGAGGATAATGGTGTCACCTATCTTGGCTGCTTCGGCAGATGCTGTGAGTGTGAGGCTTGCAATCTCGCCCAGGGAGGGAGCTTCCTTCTCCATACCCCAATTGGTATAGGGTGTGCGCACGTCAACAACGCCACCGGAGTAGGCAAAGTAGTGGGAGATGGCAGTCGTAGCGTCGAGTTCCTGAGCGCCGAAGTTGTATTCATATCGGCCGCTCTCGACATTCTTGGTGAGGGTCTGGAATCCGTTCCAATAGATCTGAGCTACGAGACCTACAACATTCTCCACTGCCGAGAGGTCAACGGAGTAATATGCCGTACCGTCGGCCTTGTACACTACCTCCCACGCAAGAGAGGCAAAGATAGTGCGACGCATCGATTCGTCTTCACCGATTAAGAAAGCATTCTTGAATTCGGCAGGGTAGATGTCGGAGTAGACGAGGTCTACCGCACCTTCGGCTGTGGTCTTGAACGATACGGTGACGGCTTTCGAGGTGATGGCTTTTTCGCCCTGGCCGTATACGGCATATACCTCATAGGAGTATTCAGTACGCTCGGCAAGGCCGGTGAGTACTATAGGATTGCTTGTCGCTTCGATTGCTTCGCCGTCGGTGGCACGATAATATACTTTGTAGTCGCTGCCGGGGGCTGTGACAGTATAGCTTATTTCGGCGCCGGTGGAATTTACATTCTGTGCGGTGGCAGATACGCGGACAGCGAGAGGTGCCTCGTTCTCTGCACCGACGATGTATTTGTTAGCTTCCTGATATACGCCTCCGGGGTAGGGGATGTACCACTCCCATGTGATTTCAGCGCCTTCTTCGAAGGTAGATACCGTAGTGCCGGTGAGTACACCGCTGCCGTCATCGTAGAGCTTGAGCCATTCGTCACCACCGATGTAGATATGGAAGTTGCGATCGCCGGCGGGTGTTTCCTGATCGCTGACAATTTCAGCGCTTACGGTGAGCGTCTTCCGCTGCCAGTTGTAGGCAATGCTGTAGTCGGCATAGAATCCGGCTATGTCTGTTGAGCCATACCACACGAAGGCTTCCTTGTCGTAGTTGCGGAGAGTGCGGAACGATACGGTGCTGTACACTGTCACTGTTTCGCCCTCGAATTCACCTTCAGCGACTACTACATATTCGTATTCGGTGGTCGGTGTGAGATTCTCCAGCAGAAGTTCTGTGCCTGTAACGGTCTCGCCGTTGACGGTCACGCGGGTGTTGGTGTACCCTTCAGGGAACGATGCGTTGATATTGAGCTTCGCCGATGTAGAAGTTACATCGGTAGCATCTGCGCTGAGGGTGGGGCGGACGATAGCGTCAACATACTTACAGTTGGCCACGTAGATTGCGGAGTTGGCAGAAAGTTCCGAGCCTACCATTGAGAAGGTGAACACTGTTTTTCCGTTGGCACCACCGGAGAGCCATTTGCTGTACACGGCCGGATATTGTTCTTGTACGTTAATGCGTACCTTGTGGTACTCACCGTCGGCTGGAACTGCTACTGTCACATCGGATTCTACACCGTCGGCGGCAGTGAGGCGCACGTTCCATTGTCCGCTACCTTCTATCTTGGCATCGAAGGAGAGGTCGAGGGGAGCGAGCTGTGCGAAGTCGAATACCCAGTCCTCATAGGTGATCCATCCACTGGATGCGGCGTCGGATGTGGGGTCGGTGGGGGTGCATTTTATAGCGCCGTCGACGTCCTCAACAGTGAGATTCCACCAGTGGTTGAAGTCAAAAGGTATCTGGGTGGCACCTTCTTCGGAGGGCCAGAGTGTGAATGTCGCAGCATTGGCCGATGCGCTAAGGCATACGAACGCCGCTGCAAGTACAGATTGTTTAAGGTTCATTTTGGTATATGATTGGTTAGACTGTAATATTTAGATTTTAATTTTGCCTGTAGTGCCATTGGAATATTTCAGCACATACACGCCGTGAGGTAGTGCTGACAGCTCGGGATTGCCGAGCGATATGCCATAGAGATTATACACACTTACGACGGACGCCTCATCTGTAGCAGGCACGAAGATACCATCGGTGGTGGTGAAGCAGAGGGAATTCATCGTCAAGGAGTTGTCTCCGGAGATATATGGCATCACACGGTGTATGCCGCTCTTGAGATTTGTAGTCAGCTCTACATCACGCCACCCGGCTGCGGCTGCCACATCTACTCGAGTGTCTTTCTTAGAGTCAACATATAGGGTGATGGACGTCGCCTTACTTGCTTCTATGTGGAATGTGAACTTGTACTCACCATCAGTCGGCACATCTATTACATAGTCGGCATATCCGCCTGCGGGAATTTCGATTCTGAGAGGGAGGTGGGATGCCGCTTCTGTATTCGTGCGTACCTTCACTTGACGATCGTCGGTGGTCGCATCCACGTAATCCTTGGCCTGAATAGTCTCACCGGGAGCGTAGCGGCGCGTTGTGTCGAAGTCCGACAGATACACATATATCTTGCCGAGTTCGGAGAGGTCGCTGTCTGCTGAATTTCTCTCGAAGAGACTCATATACGGATATGCTGTCGCTCCGGCACCGGCGTTGGCCATGAACCAGGCATAGCCTTCGACGAGTTCGCTCTGCTCGAGTTTCTGGAGCTTCTGCGTCATCTGGTCTATCTGGAAATCAACGTCCTTAATAGTCCCGTCGTTCTCCCACGAGCAGAATTCTGTGAGCATCATGCCGGGGAAGCGGCCGTGAGTCTCCTTGAAACTATTGAGAAATTTCACCAGGTTCGGGTAGCGACCGTAGCAATCCTTCCGGGGGTTGTACAAGTCGGAGTAGAAGTATTCTGTGGCAAGCCATGTGTTGGCGCTGTACCAGTTCATGTAGCAATGCATGGCAAGGCAATCTACCTTGGCGTCGGGATACAGACGGAAGAATTCGTCGTACCACTCGTAGGGATTCCAGAATCGGCCACCTACCTGCGAATCGGTGAAGTTGAGTGCCGGAGCTACGAGTTTCACGCCGTATTCTTCGGCGATAGCTTCGAGACCGGGCCATGCACCGGCGGCCTCGGCGGGCGTCATTCGCGCCTGCGACGCGAAGTTAGGCTCATTGAAGCCGAGCAGATATTTCGTCTCAGGATGTGCTGACAGCCATTGACGGATGCGCGATGCATTGTATGCTCCGTTCCACGCCATGGGGAGGAACGTGAAGTCGGCGTTGTATAGGTCGCCGTTGCTGATGTCGGGTCCCCAGTTGTACACCCAGCTTACACCGGGCTCCAGGAGCGCCGCATGATGTGCGTTTAGCGACACCGTTTTATCATCCCAGCCGGCCCCGCGCTTGGCACTCTTGGCCGTTGAAACGGCCGGGAGTGCAAGCAGCAGAGCGGTGAGAGATATCAGTTTCAGAGAAGTCATGGTGCCGGGCGCTTATCAGCGGACTACAACCTTGCGAACGTCTGTACCCTTGCGGACGATATACAGGCCGGGCGCTTCCATCGAAGGCAAACGGTGGCCTGCGATATCGTAGATTTCCGTGACAGCATCGCTGGCAGTGTCAGCTTCTACCATGTCAACGGATGATACAGAGGACTTGTCGCGCCATAGGAAGATATTGTCCAGGTGCAGTTCCTTGCCCATAGCTCCGCCGGACATGAACCAGAAGTAATTGTCCTTGTATGCCTTGATACCGCCGTTGGACGCGGGGAACACTTCTGTGGCGAGCTGATTGAGTTCGGTCATAGGGATGTCGAAGGAGTACCATTCTCCGTCGCGACGATAGTTGCCGAGCACGGGTACGCCGGCAGCATAGGCAGTGTTACCTATAGTGAACTTGGCCTGTGCGAGTGCTATCTGATGAGAGCAGTCGTCGGTGCCACGCATGGCGAAGTGGAGATGCCAGTTGCCTTCTTCAAGGGCGGAGAAGTCCTGGCCATGGTCGTTGATGAATCCGGCGCCTGTCCAGCCACCATTGGTGGTGAAGTAAATCCAGCCTTCATCGCCGCCGAAGGAGTCGGGTGTGCCTGCGGGGATTGTACCGGCGGTGTAAGTATTGCCGTCGCCCCAATTGTAGAAGTTGCAGAAGCCTACACCGCTGCGCAGATCGAGCAGGATGTCTTCCTCACCCTCGACTTTCATCTGTTCTGTTACAGAGCCGTTGGCCGAGATAGAGATGAAGTGCTTGCGCGCGAAGTCGAAGTACGACTCACCCTTATCGTTGAGGCTCTTGGTAGTGTATTCGCCAAGATCGTCAACTTCGGGAGCCTCGCCTGTGCGGTAGAAGAATACATTGTCGATAGCGAAAGCCGAGTTGTTGTAGAATGTCTGGTCGGTGTAGATACAGAGCGCGTAGTCTGTGTATGCATTGAGACCGCCATTTGCGGCAGCATTGCTCCACAGTTGTCCGTATTTCTTGAGCTGGGCTACGGGCACATCGAACGAGTACCAGTTGCCGTCGCGGTTGAAGTCGGCAAAGATTGCTTTGGTGGCGTATTGGCCAAGGATGATGGTGGCATCGGCATCGGTAGAACCGAAGCGAATCATTACCGGCACGTGACCTACAGCGGCATCGGAGCGCACCGAGAAGTGTACATACCACTCATCGTCAATCATGGAGAGGTCTTTAGGCTGTACTGTCATATACTCGTTGCCGATGGAGCACCAGCCGGCGCCGTTCCATGTGATACCGTCGGTCTCCGAGCAATAGGTCGGGAAACCGCCGTATGGTACGCGGCCCAGCGAGTTGGGAGTGTCGAAGATGGTGGTAATCTTCATCGTCTGAGGTTCGCCCCAGATGTAGAAGGTGCTTCGGCCTGCCTGCTCGGAGTTGTCCCATTCCTGCTTGATAAATGAGGTGTCGCCGTAGGTGCCTCCGGCGGTAAGGCTTTCCCAGGTGTCGCCGGAGAGGAAGAGGGGTACCACATCAAGAACATTGTCGAACGAGAATACGGGATTGCCGGACTCATCAAGACTGCGATAGCCGTACTTGCCAAGGTCTGCCTTCGTATCTGTGAACGACGGTATTTCTCTCTTGCTTGATTTATAGAAGAATATGTTGTCGAAGCACAGTTCGGCGTCGGTGAGGCCACCGGAAGCGAAGGTGATGATGTTGTCGTTATAGTCGGACTTCATACCGATAACGGGTGCGTAGAACTGTTCGAGAGCGGCAACGGGAATATCGAAGTAGTACCACTCACCGTCGCGGCGGAAGTCGCCGATGCTGGCAAGTTTGCCGTTAGAATTGCCCACCATGAATTTGGCTTTGCCTACCGATACTTCATGGGAGGTGTGTACATCGACATCGGTGCCGCGCATGGCGAAGTGCAACCAGTAGCTGTTGTCAATCATGGACAGGTCTTCGCCTGCGATATTGAATCCGAGTCCGGACCAACCAATCGATGCTACTGTGAATTTGTTGTAGCCTTCTTCCCAGCCGAAGGAATTGACCTGTCCCTTGCGGTCGATGGATACATAGGTGTTATCCCACACCCACAGATTACGGTTGACGTCATTGACGTTGTAGTCGGTGACAGTGGCACCGGCAGTCAGCAGATGACCGCGCACACCGTCGCTCGTGCTGATGAGCACTGCATCGGTGATACCGTCGAAGTCGAATGTGCTTTCGCCGTTCTCGTCAAGAGCCTTGGTGGCGAAGCTCGACAGCTCTGTCTTGTTATCAGGGTCACTGGGCTTCTCCGGTTCTGCCTCAATATTCGTCACTACATTGCCATTGCCATCAAAGTAGGTGTATTGTGCGTTGCTGTCATCATCTTTCTGATACACACGCACCCAGTCTACGTACATGTGTGCTTCGTCGCCTGCATTGGGGAGAGCGGTGATGCGAGCAGGGTCGTAGATGGATGTATAGCTGCCGCCTACTGCAAGGTTGAACAGGAAGAAGTAAGGCTTCTGGAAATACTTGCCTACCGACAGCTCGTTGTCGGTCTCGGTGACATCGCAGGTGAAGTAGCGGGCGCGGCGCTTGGCGGCGGCAGAGAAGGATTCCAGATCATAGTACATATACAGGTTGGTATCGTCCCATTCAACGGTGATGATATGATATTCGTCGTTGGTGATGGGATTGTCTTCGGGAGCAAGGTATTCCTGTGAGTACTGCTGATGACCGTCTGCTGTAGCGTTGGGTCCATAGTGGAGGGTGCCGCCGAAGTAGCGGTCCTGAGTGCCGTTCTTGATGCCGTTGGCGTGACCGAGCTCTACGATATCCATCTCGCCGCAGCGAGGCCAGCCATATTTGCTCATGTCGTTACCCATCATCCAATAGGCCGGCCAGAGGCCGTCGGTGGTGCGGGGAAATTTGATTCGTGCTTGAAGGATACCGTGGCGGAAGGCCGCCTTGTTCTGCGAGGTTATTCGGCCGGAAGTGAACGACTTGCCGCCGAAGTTCTCACGTCGTGCCGTGAGTATGAGGCAGTTGTCGCCTGTGGTGGGGTCGGTGCCGACGTTTACATTTTCGCGACGGTAATACTGCAGCTCCTGATTGCCGCCACCGTTGCCGTTGACTTCTATATTCCAGAGCTTTTCGTTGAGGGTATTACCTGCAAATTCATCTTGCCAGCGGAGGGTGTAGCCCGCAGGAATCTCGGACGTACCTTCGGCTGCCGCTCCGAGGCAGATACCTGCCAGCAGGGCAGTTAATATTGTGTTTTTCATATGTTTGTATTAAGGTAGTATAAGCGTAACTCGCCTATATTATTTGATGAGTACCTTGCGGGCGCCGTTATTTGTCTTGATGATGTAGAGGCCGTTGGTAGCTTTCTCTACTCGGCGTCCGGTGATGTCGTAGATGCCGAGGACTACTTCGGGGGCATTGTCGGATATTTCGTCAACGCCATTGCCTTCAGGAACATAGAAGAAAACGTGGTCGAGTGAGAGTGCCGAGCCGAGCTTGGTGATTTCATAGGAGTAGACGGAGGCACCGGGCTCGGGGCCGCTCTTCTTGGCAGTGGAGGTGACAGGATCGCTGAATGTGAAGCTGAAAGCACTGTCTTTGATGGGTGCGGAGAAATCGTAGGTGAAGCCGAAGTCGCCGTTCTCATCAATGAGATCCTTCACAGGGACATCTATATAGTACCATTTGCCGTCATTGCCGCCGGGGAGGGTACCAATACCCACGAAGTCACCGCTGGCGTCTCCCACATTAACGCCTGCCATTATTTGGAAGCCGTTGTTGCGGATGGTGGCACGGGAGCCCACGCAGAACTGATACTTGGACGGACTCGAGCCGAAGTCGCGCAGACCGATATGGAGGTGATGTTCATCGGTCACTTTGGAGAGGTCGTAGGCTTTGGCCTTCGCCATGAACTCACCGGTGCCCCATGCGTAGAGGGGGGTAGCGTTGATGAAGTCTTCTCCTCCGAAGGAGTTCAATTCACCATCGGAAGCAGGTACATTATATAATGTGAGGTCTTTGGCATCCCAGTCGGTCACCCAGTACTGGAGGTAATTGTCTACCTGGGTCTGGTCGAGATTGTTGTTGCTCACTAACTTGCTGCCCATAGAGGCGATGACAGCGTCGGGAGCATAGAGTACTACGTAGTCCTTACCGCTTGCCGTGTTGAAACCGCCTTCGGGAGCGGCACTGATGTAATTCTGTGCGCAGAGGCTGCCGCATGACAAGAGTGCGGCTGCGAAAAGTAAAGAATTTTTCATGCAAAGATTGTATTGGTTGGTTCTTTTCTCAATAGTTATCGGCAGTCTTACCGATATGCAATTATCGATACAAAGTTACACCATATTCACAAGTACAATCTTCTGCGGTAATACATAAAAGTAAGTTGATAGTAAGTTGCATGTAAATACAACATGCTATCACCCAGTGTGATAGCATGTGTACTCTGTGACGATTAGGTAAGTCGCCCGTTAGTTACCGGTAATACCGATTATGACTGTATCAGCGCTGTTCAGCCTTCTTTTTCTCCAGGAATTCGTTGATACCGCACAGGTGCTCACGCACTTTGCCGCCGCCGAATTCGTAGACCTTCGTCACGAGCCCGTCGAGGAAATCGCGGTCGTGACTCACTATGATGAGCGTGCCGTCGAAGTCGCGGAGTGCCTGCTTGAGTATGTCCTTTGTCTTCAGGTCGAGGTGATTCGTAGGCTCATCGAGGATGAGGAGGTTGATGGGCTCCAGCAGTAGCTTAATCATGCAGAGACGTACACGCTCGCCTCCGGAGAGCACTTTCACTTTCTTCTGATTCTCCTCTCCGCCGAACATGAAGGCACCGAGCAGGTCGCGTATCTTCAGCCGCACGTCGCCCACGGCGATGTCGTCGATGGTTTGGAACACGGTGAGATTCTCGTCGAGCAGCGATGCACTGTTCTGCGCGAAGTAGCCGATTTTCACGTTGTGACCGAGTGTCAGCGTGCCGTCGTGGGTGATTTCTTTCATGATGGCTTTGACCATAGTGGATTTTCCCTCGCCGTTACGACCGGCGAAAGCAACCTTGTCGCCGCGTTCTATCATGAAAGAGGCATCGGCGAAAACCGGCGCACCGTCGTAGCTC
>CAMWKV010000085.1 GCA_947174915.1 uncultured Porphyromonadaceae bacterium
AGGTCTTTGTGGTGCGGCAGCGTCCCTACCTTGATGGTGAAGTCGGCGAAGTTGCCGTCGATGAAGCGACTTTGTTGTATGGTCGTCTTGGGGCGCAGCTCGAGGAGACGGTCTATGTTGTTGCTGATGAACTGTTCGTAGGCTTCGACGGTGCATCGCTTGGGGACGGTGACATATAGTTCTACGCCTCGCCAGCGGGCTGTGAGGCGCTGCGAGGTGGCGTGTGTCTTGATGTGGACCACGCCGAGTCCTTCGTGGCGGTATGTGCTTGCGACAATATATCGAATTGGGGCCATCGGTCAGTGTCGGCTGATCAGGTGCTAAGATGCCGGCAGGCCTTACTGCTCGCCCCAGTGGAGTTTCCGGCGCAGGGTATCGGCGAAGTTGTGTCCGTCGCGGCGCAGCAGCAGCAGTTCGAATGGAGCCGATTCGATGACTACTTCCGTGCCTATGTCGAGGAGGACGCTGCGACCGTCGAGAGCGAGGCGCACATGGGCGGAGCGGCCCGACGGTAAGATGGAAACGCGCGAGGAGGCGTTGACCACGATGGGGCGCATGGACAGCGAGTGTGCCGCTACGGGCGAGAGCACCCACACGGGCACTGTAGGCTGTATGATAGGGCCTCCTACGGAGAGATTGTAGGCTGTGCTGCCGGTGCTCGTAGCCACTATGAGGCCGTCGCAGCGGTAGTCGGCGAGGGGGTGGCCGTCGAGATATACGTTGGCGAATATCATGGATGCCGATTCTTCCTTGCATAGCGCCACTTCGTTGAGTGCGTACTGGCCGACGGCGTCGGGGAGGACGGGGCTGACGACTTCGAGCAGATTGCGGGGCTCGGTGTGGAAAGCGTCGGAGGCGATGAGGTCGTAGAGCTTCGGCAGCTCGTCGATGGACAGGGCTGCGAGGTAGCCGAGGTGGCCGGTGTTGATACCTACCACGGGCATGCGTCGGGCGCCTATCCACTGTACCGTGCGCAGGAAGGTGCCGTCGCCGCCGAGGCTCACTGCGATGTCGGCGTCGAAGTGTTCGCCGGGGTTGACGGGGTGTACTATGGGCGGCAGGCTGCCGAGGAGCTCTACCAGGTGATGGTACAGCTTGGCGTGCATGAGGACTGTTGCCTGCGCGCGTGCGGAGGCTGCGAGGAAGTCTTGAATCTGCGATGTGAAGTTGTGCTGCCTCTTGCTGCCGTATAGGGCCACCACGGGGCCTTGAGCGTTGGTACTCATACTTCTAAGTATCGTAAAAGATTGGCCACGCGGTTGCGGAACGTGCTGTCGGAGCCGTCGGAGCTGTCGGAGCGGTCGTCGTCGGCTTCGAGGACGGTGTATCCGTATCGCTCCAGGGAGCGCGAGATGCTCTCGGCGTTGCGGTGACTCACGCGAATGTCGCAGACGATGGGGAACTTGGCATCCGATACGCCCTCGGGATGCTCCGGTGAGGATTTGTGCAGGCCCGAGGTCACGTTCAGATTGAGCAGATGGGCATTGCAGTCCTCGATGGCGTGGGCTATGCGGGAAGCGCTATAGTCCTGGCGACGACAGCCTACAAGCAGTCGTGAACTTTCCGTAACGGGAGGAAAGAGATAGTCGTTATCGGGAAACATGGGACGATTTACACTCAATTCTTTTCGTGGTTTACAATTTTCTGACTATTTTTGCACTGACAAAGCCCGTGCAGGGGCCTTAGGTGCAATAAGAACTACAAATATACGGAATTTTTCTGAAAATATACTCACAGGATGACAAATCTCAGCGTTAATATAAATAAAATCGCTACCCTGCGCAATGCGCGCGGGGAGAACCGCCCCGATGTTGAGGCCGTGGCGCTCGATATAGAGAGCTTCGGCGCACAGGGTATCACCGTGCATCCGCGACCGGACGAGCGCCATATCCGTCGCACGGACGTGTTCAGGCTGCGCCCGGTGCTTCGGTGCGAATTCAACATCGAAGGCTACCCCTCGCCGGAATTCGTCGATATGGTGCTGAAGGTGCGTCCCACGCAGGTGACCCTCGTGCCGGATGGCCCGGATGCCCTCACGTCGTCGGCAGGCTGGAAGGTGACCGAGCATCTCGACGAGCTCACACGCATAGTGGAGCGCTTCAATGAGGCCGGCGTACGCACTTCGATTTTTGTCGACCCCGACGTGGACCAGATAAAGGCCGCCGCCACTACCGGCGCCGACCGTGTAGAACTGTACACGAAGCCCTATGCCGATGCCTATCCCACCGACCCGGAGGCTGCCGTAGCGCCCTTCGTCACCGCCGCCCTCGCAGCCAAGAAGCTCGGCCTCGGTGTCAACGCCGGCCACGACCTGTCGCTGGAGAATCTCGAATTCTTCCACCGGCGCATACCATTCCTCGCCGAGGTGTCAATAGGCCATGCCCTCATCTGCGATGCCCTCTATCTGGGCCTGGAGGAGACTGTAAAGAGATATAAACAAGCCCTTGCCGGCAATAAAACGACGAATCTATGAGTCTGTGGCAACTATGTCTGCAGGGTGGCTGGGCCATGGTGCCCCTGGCGCTGCTCCTGCTCCTGTGTATCTACATCTTCGTGGAGCGCATGGTGGTGCTCAACCGTGCCTCGCAGAGCGATGAGAATTTCATGCGTCGCATAGGCGGCTACATCAAGGAGGGCGAGATGCAGAGTGCCCTCAATCTATGCCGTAGCACCCCCGGCCCCTATGCCCGCCTCATAGAGAAGGGTATCTCGCGCATAGGCCGTCCCATGAACGATGTCCTGGTGGCTATCGAGAATACCGGCAACCTCGAGGTGGCCGAGCTCAACCGCGGGCTGCCCTGGCTGGCTACTACCGCCGCCGGTGCTCCCATGCTGGGCTTCCTTGGCACCGTCATAGGTATGGTGGAGGCTTTCTACGCCATCGCCGAGAGCGGCAGCTCCGCCACGATAGCATCCTTCGCCTCGGGTATCTACGCCGCCCTTGTCACTACGGTGGCCGGTCTGGTGGTGGGTATCATTGCCCTATTCGCCTACAACTGGCTCGTGGCGCGTATCAATAAGATAATGAACCTGATGGAAGCACGCACCATGGATTTCATGGACCTGCTCAACGAACCCGCGGCCTGACGCGCCGGCACACCGTCCGCTGCGTGTAGCTTATAATACAGTATTCGTCCTATGGCACTGAAACGACAGCAACAGATGTTGGCCACCTTCTCTATGGCCTCGCTGACAGATATCGTATTCCTCCTGCTGGTGTTCTTCATGGTCACGAGCTCCTTCGTCTTCCCTACGGCGCTCGAGATTGATCTCCCCGAGAGTACGCAGCAGACGGCAGTAAAACCTTCCACCCGCGTTTTCGTCGACTCCATCGGCGGCTACTGGGTGGCTGCTCCCGATGCCGATCCTGTGGCAGTGCCGTCCGACTCGCTCATCGAGTATTTCGCTGCCATCGCTCCCGCCGATTCGCTCGGTGCCGTGGCGGTATATGCCGACGCCAAAGTGCAGTACGGCAAGATAGTAGAACTCCTCAACCTCGGCGCCGAACACTCCGTGAAGATGGTGCTCGCCACACGACCCACCGCTCCGCAGGCTGCGGCGCCTACACAAGTTGCTGCTTCCACAGAGGCTGCGGCTCCCATCCAATAAGGCCCCGTCAATGGCAATGAAGCGGCATATCGACAATATAATGACCCGTCTTGGCGGAGCTCATGCACCGTCCGGCAGCCGTCGGACTTCTCATGATTCCGACGGTCGTCGGGCTTCTCATGACTCCGGCAACGGGGCGCGGGGGGTGGCCTTGATAATCACCGGGTTGGCCGCGCTCGTCATCGTGCTGCTGCTTGTGCTTTGCCGCCTCGACGTGAATCCGCTGTCGCTTCAGCCGCACGCCGCCACCGAACTCGTAGAGGCCGAGGAGGACTTCGTCGAACTCTTCGAACCCGCCCCCGTGCGCGCCAATCCTGCGCCGGCCTATACCCCTACGCCGCAGCGCCACCGCTCCGACCCGGCTCCCGCCACGGGTGCCGACCTGAAGAACTCCGGCAAAGCCGGAAAGGCCGTCCCCGATGTGACAAGCACGCGCAAGTCCGACCTCAAGAGACAGCCGAAAGAGACGCCTCCCGACCCTGGGCCCTCGAAGGAAGAGCTCGCCCGCGAGGAGGCTCGCCGCGAGGCACGGCAGGGTATCGCCGATGCCTTCAAGCCACGCGACAATGCCCAAGACAATACCTCCGCCAAAGGCCGCGACAAGGGCGACAGCGGTAATCCTCAAGGCTCATCCTCTGCGGCCGACGGACATGGCTCCGGCTCTGTAGACGGTGGATGGATAATGCCCTCGTATGCCAAGGTGCCTTCGGCGCTTACAGGCCGCATAGAACTGCGGGCTGAAGTAGGGCGCGACGGACATGTGACATCGGTGCGACAGGTGGGAGGCAAGGCTCCCGCAGGCTCCGACGCCACTTTAGTGGCGCGGTGCATTGCCGAGGTGAAGGCGCGGAGATTCACACGCAACGACGACCGAGCTCCCGAAAGGGCAGTAGCTCGAATTATATATACCTTTAAATAAAATTTCCACAGTCACGAAAAAGTCTGTATTTTTGTGGATAAAACAAGAAAAGTTTCATGGCTCAGCTCCAGCTATACATAACTAAAACTCATGACGGCTATAAAAGCATAGCCAACATAAATCCGACGGCCGAAATAGCGCGATATATCCGCGATTTCAGCGCCGCCCTGGACACGGTGCGCTACGATGTATCACTCGCGCCGGAGTTCTATCTGCTCACTTATGTGAAGGAAGGTGTCCTCCTGAGTCGTCTCCGACCCATCCCCGGCGGTGAGCACGACCACTATGCCGCCACCATCTTCATCCCTGCCGGTGTCAAGCCGTCGGCCGACGATATCCATGCCCTCCTTGATGCTGTAGGAGTGATGATTTCAGGAGACAGCGACCCGGATGCCGAGGCCCTTGCTCCCGTTCGCGCTCTGCTGGCCAAGGATTATCCCGTGGGTGAGCATGAGTCGGGCCGCGAGGTGTCGAAGGGACGCAACTATGCCTTCGCCCGCTACGGCAGCCAGGATGATGTGCCCGACTTCGATGACTATCTCGCCGAGGAATTCTATCAACCCGAATTCGCTGCCTACGCCGGCGTGCTCCTCTTCCCCGGCGACCACGGCGCCATAGGCATGACGCATGCCATAGACCTCACCCGCAAGAAGCCGGCTCACATGATACCGCTGCTGCCTCCGGCTCGTACAGCCGGCGGCTTCGTGCCCACTATCGACCGCGAGCCTTTCGACAAACCTGTCATGGTGGAGCAGGGCAGCACGGTGACAATCAACTGGCGCAAGGCTGGCTTCGAGCCTACAGTACAGGAGTTCACTGTGACGGCGCCGGGCATGATACCCCCGCAGCCCGACACTCAACAGGCACGTCGCATCATCACACCCACGACTTTCATCGTCACCGAGCAGAGCTCGCACCAGGCCGTGAGCCGGTATGATATCACTATCAACGGCCGTCATGTGACGGGTCCCGAGCCTTTCAGCTACAGTGAACTCGTGGCGGCTCAAGTGCAGATAAGTGCCCCGGGCTACTGCGCATTCGTCGGTACGCTTGATCTGGCGTCCAACGCTCAGGCCATGATACACCTGCGGCTGCTCGACAATGTATATCGCTTCGATCTGCCACTCTTTACTCCCGAGCCCGTCGAGGCGCTGCGGCTGTATATTCGCAGCAAGAAACCTGTCACCACAAGTCCCGTGGACGGCTACGAGGTAGAGGGTGAAATCGTCGAGGGTGCTTCGGAGGTGAACCGTCTTGTCTACAAAGGGCGCACACGTCTGGGCTCGATGATTTTCCTTGCGGTGGCTTTGGTGCTCGGTCTGGCAATCGGTCTGATAGCCGGCTGGCTCATCTTCAGAAATTCCGCCACGCCCACCGAGACCAGTATGGTCTCCGCCGTCGCTGCCGATGCTCCCGCCGGACTGGCAGGTACGGCGGAGATGGTGATGCCTGTGGAGACTCCCGCTGAGCCCACTGACAGTGTAGTAGCAGACACCGTGGCTGCCGCAGCGATAGCAGCCGCCGACACAGAGCCTGCCGCTGTGGCCGAGACGGCAGAGCGAACATCGGCAACAGACGCCGACTATGCCGCTGCTGCAGACTATTTGCAGAGTAATAAGATATGGAGCCGAGAGGCGCTGGAGAATATGCCCGGTATGGCTGGTTTCTTCGATGATCTCAACAGCTATAATTTCAAGCAGATAACGACCTACTGGAAGCCGCTGCTCGGCGGACGAAGCACTACCTTCGATGCTGTGGTGCGCGCGTGCGAAGGTGCAGCGTCCAAGCGCGACCCGCATCTTGCACCTCACGACCCCGTATATGCGCCCGAGAATGACCGAATCAACTGGCGCACATATACCTACTGGGTAGACCCTTGATTCTTTAAACGACTAAATACCAAATAAATATGTTCTCAGGAATAGTAGAAGAGGCCGCAGAAGTGGTGGCCGTAAAGCATAACGATTCGAACGTAGACCTCACCCTCCGCTGCTCATTCGTCGACGAGCTCCATGTGGATCAGTCTGTAGCGCATAACGGCGTGTGCCTCACCGTGGTAGCTCTCCCCGGCGACGGCACTTATACCGTCACCGCTATCCGCGAGACTCTCGACCGTTCCAACCTCGGCCTGCTCAAGCCCGGCGACAAGGTGAATCTCGAACGCTCCATGCTCATGAACGGGCGTCTCGATGGTCATATCGTGCAGGGACATGTGGACACCACCGCCCTCTGCACCGCTGTCGAGGATGCCGACGGCAGCCGCTACTTTACCTTCAAGTACGACGTCGACCCCGCTATGGCAGCAAAGGGTTATGTGACAGTAGAAAAGGGCTCTGTGACAGTCAACGGCGTGAGCCTCACCGTGTGCGACAGCACCATCGACTCCTTCCGCGTGGCTATCATACCCTACACCTTCGAGCATACCAACTTCCACGCCATCGAGGTGGGCAGCAAGGTCAATCTTGAGTTCGATATCATAGGCAAATACCTCGCCCGCCTCGCGGAAGTGCAAGACGCTGTGAAGTAGGACTTTGTACCATCTCTCTCAGAATCTGTACCCGCCATATATGTAGGTAAGTGGAGAAGTTTCTGCATCACATCTGGCAGCACCGCCTGCTGCCCAAGGGTGCCCTGGCGACTATCGACGGCGAGCCCGTCGAGGTGCTCGACCCGGGCCTCCTCAATACTGATGCGGGCCCCGACTTTTTCAACGCCAAAGTCCGCATAGCCGACCGTGTATGGGCCGGAAATGTGGAGATTCATGTACGCGCGTCGGACTGGATGCGCCACGGACATCATACCGACCCGGCCTACGACTCGGTAGTGTTACATGTTGTGGCACAGAGCGATGCACGCGTCACACGTACCGACGGCACACCCATACCGCAGATGGTGATGGGCGGTGTGGAGGAGCTCAACGAGCGCCATCGCGCACTGGCATCGGCACCGGCAACCGCTTTGCCGTGTGTCGATGTTATTTCTTCTATCCCCGGTATCTATATCACTGACTGGCTCACGTCGCTGGCCTTCGAACGACTGCACGCCAAGGTCGACCGCGTCCTCGGGCTCTTCGAGCGCGTGGAGGGCGACTGGCGTTCGGTGGTATATGTGGTGCTTGCGCGCGCCCTCGGCTTCAGCACCAACAGCGACGCCTTCGAACGCCTGGCCTTGTCGGTGCCGCTGCGGGCACTCATGCATCATCAGGGGTCGCCGGTGAGTGTCGAGGCACTCCTATTCGGTCATGCCGGTATGCTGTCGGGCGCACGCAGCGGTAGTCCCGAAGAAGCCTACATGAACATCTTGCGGCAGGAGCATGCCTTCCTCGCCACCAAGTACGGCCTCGGACAGCCGCGTACGCTCGGCTGGCGTATGGCGCGTATGCGTCCGCAGTCCTTCCCCCACCGACGGGTGGCTCTCCTGGCCGCCATGGTGTCAGGCGGTTTTCTGATAGGCCAGACCATCTTCACCGTGAGCAACGTTGACGAGGCTCGGGCACTTTTCCGCGTGCCCGTGAGCAAGTTCTGGCAGGAGCATTTCACCTTTGCGCCCTCGGAAGGCTTCGCCGGCGGAGTGCTGTCCGGATCGACGATGGATTCACTTATCATCAACGTCGTGGCGCCCGTGATATATGCTTTCGGCGAGCGCCACGGACGCCCCGAGATGCAGGAGCGTGCGGCGGATATATTGTCGTCGTTGGCGCCCGAGCGCAACAGCATAGTGCGCGGTTTCACCGACGCCGGTATCCCGTGTCCCGACGCCCTTACATCGCAGGCCCTCATACAGTTGCGCCGAGCCTACTGCGAACCCCGCAAATGCCTCTACTGCCGCATCGGCCACCGCTGCCTCACCCGCCGCTAACACACGTCGCTATAAGACCCCGCCCGCCAATATTAGTTGACGCTTGAAATGAATACTATTACGTAATAGTGTGATATTCAATCTTCATACAAATATCGATATATTTATTTGTTCCCAAATAGTTCCTATAAATATTTTTTTAGAATGTAGATATTTTGTCGAGGATTTCGAAGAGATGGTGCAATCCGGGACCGGAGCAACGGTGACCAAAGTCATCTACTATTATGAGTCGATTATTCGGAAGCAACGGATGAAGTGTTCGGATGTGGATATCGCCGATAAGTTCGTCGGCACTTGAGCATAATGCATGAAGGCGGCCGGATTTCTCTTGTATATTCTTCACAACGTCGTAGTCGACATATTTATCGAGCACTTGTTGGGTTAACGTATAGGTTTGCACACCATCTAGTCGCTCACAGAAGTATGGCAAGTCCTGACCCACCCATTTTGAAAGTGTGTGCTGAGGGTCGGTACTTGGATTTACGACCACGAGGTGTGCGTCGCCGCTGTCGCACATCAGAGTCATCCATCCGCCGAGCGAGGTCCCCACGATAATCTCAGGTTTCTCGCGAGCAATCATTTCATTTATTATGGTGAGTGATTTTTCGGGATCTGCATCCACTTCCGGCGCAATTACGCGATAGCAACCTTCGAAATACTGCTGCAACTCTTTTTGCTTCGACCCATTGGCTCCAGAGCGGAAGCCATGTATGTACATCATCACTGGTAGGTTAAACTCCCTCAATGCAGCTTCGTGTTTCTCGACAAGACGTGTATAGCCTTGTTCGCGGCCCCGTTTCAGATTATGTCTGAGGTCGTTAAGCTTGACAGCGATTGCAAGCTGATTGCCTGATCCTGCTATGCGTCTGACATAGTTGAGATAATCAGTACCCTCCTCATGCGTTAGAAGACGCAGTGCATCAACGATATGGCTCGGCACACCCAGCCTGAGCAAGTCATCAAACGTGTAATCCGTATCTTCCGCCACGTCATGTAGGAAACCGGCGCATTGTTCCTCTGCGTTTTTACCCATTAGTCCTACGGTAAGCGGATGGAGGATTACTGGATTTCCGTCGAGGTCTTTCTGACCGCGATGCGCCTCTGTAGCTATTTTTAAGCAAAGATCAATCATAATTATTCAAAATCGGACTTATAGACAAAAATTATTTC
>CAMWKV010000086.1 GCA_947174915.1 uncultured Porphyromonadaceae bacterium
CGATTAATAAGTGCTAATATTGCAGTGTCAACCAACAAAACACAAATAGTATGAAAATGTTACGTTATGTCTTGCTTTGCCTCCCATTGTTGGCAGGGTGCGCCTCAGAAGACATCCCTGAGGCAAAATCGGTACGAACAAGTAATCTGCGAACGCCTCAGGAGGCGATTGAAGTAGCACAAAGTGTGGCCGATTTTATCAATCAAGAAAACGGAGTTAATAGTCGTTCCGTGCGTTCGGTATCGAAAGTATCTGTTATTGGTAGTGTTACCTTATCCCGCACTTCTCAGGATACACTTATCTACGCTGTAGATTTCGAAGATGGTAATGGGTACGCCTTAATATCTGCATCTCCTGTTGGTGAATCTGTAATCGGATTTACCGAAGATGGCAGTTTTGATGCAGAACGTGCCGCTGAGAATCCAAGCTACAATTACTATCTGAACGAGGCTAAGAAATATGTTACCTCAACTATGGCTGATATGCCCAATGATATTGGGCCGTTAGAACCCATTAGCCCATCTATAACAAAAAAAGATGAGATATTCCCTGTTGTAATAGTGGAATGGGGACAGCGCTATCCGGAGGGAATATATTGCCCTAATAAAATTGCCGGTTGTACACAAACCGCAATGGCACAGATGATGTCCTTTCTTGAGCAACCTATGACAATTGATTTAACTTATCCAAATCATGAGGTTGATAATCTAAGCCTTCAGTGGAGTTCAATTAGGGCGCATAAAAAGTCAATTTCGTCTACAGATCGCACTCAAATTGAGTTACATAAAATTGGGTGTATGGGGACATTGGAGAATCACGAAATATTGGGTCATCTTTGTCGAGAATTAGGTCATAGAAACTCGGCAACATATGGGTTCTTATCAACTGGTGCAACAAGTGGGAAAGCTTACTCCACATTTAGATCTCTTTTGGGAGAGTCAAAAGTCCCAATGTATTACAATAGCATCGAAAATGATGGAGCTATTTTTAGAGCGCTGACATCTCAAGGGAAATCTAATGCAGTGGCATATATGCAAGGATATGATATTTCAGGCGATGGCCATGCTTGGGTTTGTGACGGTGGATATGATATAATTACTACTACCCGCGATTTGAAGATTGACGGAACTTGGGAAATCAACGAAAGACACGTCTACACCTACCATTTCAATTGGGGTTGGTGTGGGCAGGACAACGGATATTTTTCTGCCGGCGTATTCAAAACAAATAATAGTGAGACAGCCTATAATTTCAATACTATGAACCAATATTTCGTGGTATATAAATAAGTAAATAATTGATGATTATGAGAACGATTAAAACTTATATTCTTCTTGCTATGGTGGTGGGTTTTGTAAGTTGTTCGAGCGACGAGCCAAAGATGACTGAAGGGGAAAAAATACCGGCAGAGGAATTGACTCCTTCTGGAAATGAATTTGTGGCTTTTGAGCTGACAGACGTCGAGAGCCGTGCCGCTCAGGAGACTGCAACTTTTGACGTGGAATTTTTCAAGGCTGTTTGTGTTGCTGAAGCTGACGAATCGGTTGTAGCAGTGTCGCCCCTGAGTGCTCGAATTCTTATGGCGATGGTTGCAAATGCTGCTAATGAAGAAGCGGCAGCGGAGATTGTTGGCGCCCTTGGATGTAGCGATCTTAAGGCTTTAAATACGCTCTCAGGTAAGTATCTGAATGCTCTTGGAAGTGTTGACCCTACTGCCACGATTCAGATGGCCAATGGTGTTTGGTATCATGAAGCCTATACTCTCGCCGATGTTTTCAAGTCTGCAATCGAGGGTGATTTCGGTAGCGAGACACATGCTGTAGATCTTTACACTGAGAGTACACGGAATCTTATAAACGGTTGGGTAGCAGAGAAGACTTGTGATAAAATTCAGAGTATACTTGATAATGTCCTCTCAGAGCCTACAGTGACCGTCCTTGCTAATGCTCTGTATTTCAAGGGGGAATGGTCGAATCCTTTTGATGAATGCGAAACAACGGATGATGTATTCAATGGAGTCATGGGCAAAAGTATCGTGAAAATGATGTACAATAAAGAGTATCAGCATTATCGCGAAACCGCTACATACTCGGCTGTCAGGATGGATATGGGTAAAGATGGCAAATTGACTGCTACATTCGTTCTTCCGAAGGAAGGTGTGGATTTAAATGAATTTGTGGCTAATCTTGATTTTTCAGAAATGGAAGGTGAATATTCTTTTATGGATGAAACAATTGAGTTCTCGCTGCCGAAATTCAAGGTTGTGCCTGCTAAGGAATATAACTTGAACCATTCATTATCGTTGCTCGGTATAACCAAGATACAAGATATACTTCCTTCGCCAATGTTCACTGCTAATAAATCGGCAAAATTCGATGTATTTCAGAAGGCAACAGTGGAAGTGGCAGAGCAAGGTGCTGAAGGAGCAGCTGTCACATGGTCCTATATGTGTACGTCTCCCGGGCCGGAGTATGTGCCGGAAATTCCGAAGGTGGTATTTGACCGACCGTTCCTGATGTATATCTCTCATCCTGAAACTAAAGCGATACTTCTCGCCGCTCGCGTGGGAGCTATCCAGTAATAAAATAAACCGAATAAAAAGCAGGGCGACCAAATCCGGTCGTCCTGCTTTTTAGGTATCTGCTCCTGAAAAGATTGCGCGGTTAAAATTAGAAGAAACCTAAGGCTTGATTGAACAATGGGTGGGAAAAGTTTGTAATAGTTGGTGGAGTGTGGTGAATTTTATTTAAATTTGCACTTAGGATGTCCGGCCGCATGGCGGCGGCTCCTCCCACTCCATCACATGATGCTTGAAAAGGCTACTAATCAACTGCTAAAACGTATTATATAACTGCAAACTATGAAAAAATTTCTGAACGACTTCAAAGAATTCGCCATGAAGGGCAATGTCATTGACATGGCGGTAGGTGTAATCATCGGTGGTGCTTTCGGCAAGATTGTCAGTTCGCTCGTCAACGATATCATCATGCCCGTGGTGGGTATCGCTACCGGCGGTGTGAACTTTACCACCCTCAAGGCTACACTTCATGAAGCCGAGCTTGACCCTAATACTCACGAAATCGTCAAGGAAGCCGTGACGCTGAACTATGGTATGTTCATCCAGAATATCGTGGATTTCCTCATCATTGCGTTCTGTATCTTCGTGGCTCTGAAGGTCGTGATGAAATTTAAGAAGCAGGAAGAGGCCGCTCCCGCAGCTCCTGCCGGTCCTACCCAGGAGGAACTCCTCACCGAAATCCGCGACCTCCTCAAGCAAGATATTGACAAGAAATAATCCACCGTCGCCGCACGGATATAATGACTTCTGATACGCCTATTTTTCTGATAGGCTTTATGGCCAGTGGCAAGAGTACGCTTGGGCGTGCCCTTGCCGCTGCTATGTGCGGACGTACCTTTGTCGATATTGACGAAGCCGTTGAGACACAGGCTGGTATGAGCGTCGCCGATATTTTCGCTACGCGTGGCGAGGCGGCCTTCCGTGAGCTTGAGACGGCAGCGCTGAGAGCCGCCGCCGCCACGCCGGGCGCCATCGTGGCCTGCGGCGGAGGTACGCCCTGCCACGGCGCGAATATGGATATGATGCTTGCGGCGGGTACTGTGGTATGGCTGCAGGCCGACGACGCCCGCACTATCGAACGCCTGCGCTTGGTGCCACACCAGCGGCCTCTCGTGGAGGCTGTCATTGACGACGATGCCGCGCTACTGGCGCTCATGCACGATATGAACAGCAAGCGTCGTCCCTTCTACTCCCGCGCTCACCGATGCTTCGATTCAAGCCGGCTCGATGATGCCGCGCAGATAGAGGAGTCGGTGCAGCAGTTCATCAAAGAGATAATAATCTAACACCCATCACCACTATGGAGGCTCCAATACCCTTAGAGGAAGTGCTCAAGGCCACCGGCGTACAGCGCCAGGCCGTCATCGGACTGCCGGCGTCGCACGGTATGCTCGACCACCGCTTTCCCCTCACCCCGGAGGGAGCTGCCATGCTCGTCGACCGCGGATTCCGCGTGAAGATGGAGCGCGGCGCCGCCACCCTCATCCACTATCCGGACGACACCTACTCGCGCCGCGGCGTGGAGATAGTAGACCGTGCCGAAGCCCTCGCCGCCGACATTGTGGTGTACCTTCCGGCGCTCGACAGCATAGACGCGCGCCTGCTGCGTCGCGGCTCGCTGCTGCTCACCTTCCTCAGCCCCTATGCCGACAATCCCGACGTGGTGCGCATCCTCCTGCACCGCCATGTGATAGCCCTCGGGCTTGAGCTCCTCACGGATGATGCCGGACGACATCCCTTCGCCGACATACTGCATGAAATCGATGGCCGCGCGGCTATGGCTGTGGCATCGTCGCTACTCGCCGATGCCGTCCACGGCAAGGGTATCCTCCTCGGCGGTGTTGCCGGCGTGGTGCCCTGCGAGGTGTGCATCATCGGCGCCGATATGGCTGCTATAGCGGCGGCGCAGACGGCTATAGGTCTGGGTGCTACCGTGAAGATTTTCGACAATAATGTGTACAACCTCCGCGACACCCTGCGACTGCTCGGGCCGGGCGTGACGGGTTCAACCTTCCATCCGCGCGTGTTCGAGAGCGCTCTGCGCACCGCCGATATCGTGGTGGCTACCGACACGGTGCCTCCTGTCGCCGTCAGCGCCGACCTCGCCGCCGTGATGAAGCGCGGCGTGATATGCTTCGACCTCACCACTACGCCGGGCACTGTCTTCCCCTCGCTGCAGGTGATAGACCTCGACCTCGCCTCGCCCTCCGACAATGACGGTGGCGAGCCAACACGCCTGTGCTACATCAACGCCGGCAATACCGTGCCGCGCACCGTGGCGATGGCACTGAGCAATACTTTCGTCAATATGCTCGACGAGGTACTGGTGTGTGATGGGGTGGCCAATGCGCTGAAAATCAATTCCGGCCTGCGTGCTGCGGCCTTCACCTTCCTGGGCAAGTGCGTCAACCGCAACGTGGCCCGCGCCCTCGGCATACGGGCCGTTGACATCAACCTCTTCCTGCAATTCTCATAGTCCCGAGGCAGCTCATAAATTCACGTCAAAGCAATCCGACACATGGCAAGCAGCAAACCGAAGAAGAAATACTATGTAGTGTGGATAGGCCGCACTCCCGGTATCTATGAGACCTGGCCCGAGGCACAGGAGCAGATATCAGAGTTCCCGGGTGCAAGGCATAAATCCTTCACGGATCGTGCCGCTGCCGAGGAGGCTTTCGAGAAGGGTCAGTACGACCATCTGCCGCTGAGCAACCGCAAATTCTATGTGGTGTGGCGCGGTCACAGCCCCGGCATCTACGGCACATGGGAGGAGGCGAGCGAACAGATAAGCGACTATCCCGGAGCGCGCTACAAATCCTACCCCGATATCGACAGCGCCACCGCCGCCTACCGTAAAGGCGAGGACAGCGACCTCGATATGATGAAAAGCATCCTGCGCCACAATCCCGCCTTTGGCCGCAAAGACCCCACGCTGCCGAAGGTGGACTATACGCAGATACCCGAGATACGTCTCGACGCTATCGCCGTGGACGGTGCCTGCTCCGGAAATCCCGGCAAGATAGAGTACCGTGCCGTGCGCGTGGTGGACGGCGCAGAGATATTCCGCGTGGGCGACAAGACGCCTCTCGTGGGTACCAACAATATAGCCGAATACCTCGGCATGATACACCTTGCCGCCACGCTGCAGCAGCGCGGCGACAGTACCACCCCTATCTACACCGACTCCAAGAATACCCTCGCATGGTTGCGGCGCGGAGCTTCCAAGACCACCCTGCAGCGTACGCCGCGCACAGCCGCCACGCTCGACCTGCTGGCTCGCGCCGACCGCTGGCTGGCACTCAACGGGCCCATCAAGAACCCTATCCTGAAGTGGCGCACCGAGGAGTGGGGCGAGATTCCTGCCGACTTTGGCCGCAAATAAGCCGCATGGCAGGTCGGTGGCCCGACAAAAAATAACAGACTAAAACTACACGCGATATGAGAAAACTGAACATCCTGCGAAATGACCCGTGGCTCGAGCCTTATGCCGACGCCATCGTAGGTCGCCACAATGATGTGCTGCGCAAGCTCAAGCAACTTACCGGCGATACCGGCAGCCTGAGTGACTTCGCCAACGCATACCAATATTTCGGTCTGCACCGCCTGGCCGACGGCAGTTGGGTGTTCCACGAGTGGGCACCGAATGCTACTGCCATCACCCTCGTAGGAGATTTCTCCGACTGGCAGGTGCGTCCGGAATACCGTCTGAGGCGTGTTGAAGACGGTCTGCCCGGCGTATGGGAGGGTACTTTCGCTGCCGATGCCATTGTCGACGGTCAGTTGTATAAGATGCTGGTGGAATGGCCCGGTGGCTCCGGCGAGCGTATCCCCGCCTATGCCACCTGCGTGGTGCAGGACCCGCAGACGGCCATATTCTCGGCCCGGGTCTATGCCCCTGCGAAGGCCTACCGCTGGCACGACAAAGACTTCGAGCCGGACACGGCGCCACTGCTCATCTATGAGTGTCACATAGGCATGGCGCAGGAACGCGAAGGCGTGGGCTCATATACCGAATTCCGTAAGAATGTACTGCCGCGCATCGCCGCCGACGGTTACAACGCCATTCAGATAATGGCTATCCAGGAGCACCCCTACTATGGCTCCTTCGGCTATCATGTGTCGAATTTCTTCGCCGCTTCGAGCCGCTTCGGTACGCCTGACGAGCTCAAGGCTCTCATCGACGAGGCGCACAGGCTCGGCATTGCGGTGATAATGGATATCGTCCACAGCCACGCCGTGAAGAATGAAAACGAAGGCATAGGCCGTCTCGACGGCACCCCCGACCAGTACTTCCACCACGACCCGACGCGGCGCGAGCATCCCGCATGGGACTCGCTGTGCTTCGACTACGGCAAGGACGAGGTTCTGCACTTCCTGCTCTCCAACTGCAAGTACTGGCTCGAGGAGTATCACTTCGATGGCTTCCGTTTCGACGGCGTCACCTCGATGCTCTACTACGACCACGGTTTGGGCAAGGCCTTCGGCGGATACGCCGACTACTACGATGGCGGTCAGGACAAGGACGCTATCGTCTACCTCACCCTGGCCAATATACTCATCCATCAGCTCCGTCCCGACGCCATCACCATCGCCGAGGAGATGAGCGGTATGCCCGGCCTGGCGCTGCCCTTCAAGGACGGCGGCATAGGATTCGACTACCGCATGGCCATGGGTATTCCCGACTACTGGATAAAGACTCTCAAGGAGAAGAAGGACGAGGACTGGCATCCCACGTCGATATTCTGGGAGCTTACGAACCGTCGCGCCGACGAGAAGACTATAAGCTATGTCGAGAGCCACGACCAGGCGCTCGTGGGCGACAAGACTGTGATATTCCGCCTCATAGATGCCAAGATGTACTGGCACATGATGGTGGGCGACACGGATGCCGACGTTGCCCGCGGCATAGCGTTGCACAAGATGATACGCCTCGTCACCCTGGCAACCATCAATGGCGGCTACCTCAACTTCATGGGCAATGAGTTCGGCCATCCCGAGTGGATAGACTTCCCCCGCGAAGGCAACGGCTGGAGCTACAAATATGCCCGCCGTCAGTGGAGCCTCGTCGACCGCCCCGACCTACAGTACCGCTACCTCAATGCCTTCGACAATGCCATGATAGAGCTCGTCGGTGGTGTGCACAATTTCCAGGCCAAGCCCGTGCGCAAATTGTGGGAGAAAGACGACGACCAGGTGCTTGCTTTCAAGCGCGGTGACCTTGTGTTCGTGTTCAATTTCAATCCTTTCAAAAGTTTCAGTGACTACGGTCTGCTGGCACCTGCCGGCTCGTATGTGACTATGCTCAGCACCGACAATCCGGCTTTCGGCGGCTTCGGCAACGTCGACGAGAAGGTGGAGCACTTCACCATCCCCGACCCGCTCTACGACGCTGCCGGCGTGGCACGTCTGCCCCTCTATCTGCCAGCCCGCACGGCCATCGTACTGCGCAAGAAACGCGCCCGCGCTCCGCGCAAGTCGACAAAGTAAAACCCTTATAATTCAAGTAATTCCCCAATATCTAAAGATATGAATATCGGCGACAAAATACCCGAAGTCCTCGGTATAGACCAGGACGGAAAAGAAATAAAGGCCTCCGACTATCGCGGCCGCAAACTCGTACTCTACACCTATCCCAAGGCCAATACCCCCGGCTGCTCGGCAGAAGCATGCTCGCTGCAGGAGCATAAGGCCGAACTCGCCGCCGCCGGCTACGACATCGTGGGCGTCAGTCGCGACAGCCAAGCCGCGCAGAAGCGCTTCGCAGAAGCCAAAGGACTCGACTTCCCGCTAATTGCCGACACCGACACCACCTTGCTGCAGGAGCTCGGCGCCTGGGGTGAAAAGACGAACTATGGCCGCACGACAATGGGCATCCTCCGCACTACCTACCTCGTAGACGAAGATGGCCGCGTGACACACATCTTCACCCCGAAGCAAATCAAAACCAAAATCCACGCCACCCAAATCCTCACCTACCTCGCCGAAAACAAATAAAGGTGTTGCTGCGGATATGATTGCTAATAATCTGACACCGTTTGAGCCTACTCATCCGGGAGTGCTTATCAAGGATGAGCTTGAGGCGAATGGCCTTACTCAGGCGAAGCTCGCAGAAAGGATAGGTGTCAGTCCGTCTCTACTTAATGAGATTATTAAAGGTAAGAGAGGTGTAGGCACGGAGATGGCGCTGCTGATAGAAGCGGCATTAAATGTGCCGGCAGATCTGTTGCTCAATCTGCAAAGTGATTATAATATGCAGATGGCAAAGTCGGATGTTTCGTTTATGAAGCGCCTGCGATCAATTCGCAATATTGCGGGGGTGCTGTAACTGTCAGAATATGGGGGATTTGAAGGAGCGGAGGCGGGATTCGAATTCGCGTTCGCGGCCGCCGCAGTAGCTGTCGCACAGGCGGTGGAAGGCGTCGGAATGGTTCAACTCTGTCATGTGGGCGAGTTCGTGGTAGATGATGAAGTCGCGCAGCTCGGCGGGCAGGAATATGAGGCGTGCGCTGAGGCTTATCTCGCCCGAAGCGGAGCATGAGCCGTACTGTCGTTTGGTGTCGCGTACGCTCCACCTCTTCGGTTCGAGGCCGAGGCCGCGGGCGAGCGAGGCGGCGTGGGGTACGATGTAGCGGCGGGTGCATTCCTTGGCGGCGTAGACAATAGCACTGTTGACGAATTTGATGAGTGCGGCATCGTCGAGGCCGCGCTTCTCTACCAGCGTACTATTGACGGTGATGACGACGTTGCAGAGTTTGTCGCGCTCGGGGGCGCTTGTGATGAAGTCCACATAG
>CAMWKV010000087.1 GCA_947174915.1 uncultured Porphyromonadaceae bacterium
CCCGAAGCCGCAGGCACGAAAGCATAGAAGAGCGCATTCACCACGAAATAGCGTGAGAACCAGCTCAGTACCGTACCACCGAACACCTCGGCCCACCAGCGAAACTTGCGACCGCGCACCCACTGTGCCGTTGCACCGAGATTGTCGGCCATAGTCTCGATAGAAGGACGCCAGCGCTTCACTATCCTCCAACCCGCAATGCGACGAATCACGCGTGCCGTAGCGTCAGGACGTCCTATAATAGCCATATAAAGGATTGCAGTCCAGACCACTATGCCGGCGTAAACAAGCCAGAAGACAATCCGGATGCCACCGAACAGCATCGCAGTCCCCTCCGTCTCCCCCGCCACCATTCCGAAGAGATCATCCGTCGGCAGCAGAAGCATTATCACGGGACAGAATACGACGAAAAAGAGTTCGTCGAGAAACAAAGTGGTAAGCGTCAAGGCAGTAGCACGTCCGAGAGCTATCCCTTCGCGGTTGAGATAGAAGATAGCCAGCGCGCTGCCACCCACCACCGAGGGTGTGATGGCCGACGTGAAGGCACACATGATGTCCGTGCGCCATGCCCGCTTCCATGTGAGGTCCCCCGAGGCTATGGTATGGAAACGCCACGCCAGACCGAAGTCGCGCCCCAGCACGAAGAGGAAAGCCGCAGCGAGGCACAGCACCATCCGGCTGTCGAAGGTGATACTCGCCAGATCGGCCGGCTCTATATCACGTTGAAACAGCCATACGCCCACACCGATGCCGAGCACCAGCGGGACTATAGTGCGCAGAAGCGTCGAGCGCAGTTCTGCCGTCATCGAAGCACCAGTTGATGGACCGCCTCGATACGCGCCACGGGGTCGTCGCAGTCGAAGAGCCCGTCAGTGATGAAGAAACCGGCATATCCGACAGCCTTGGCACGCGCCGCGAAGTCGCCTTCGAAGTCAGGTGCCGCACAAGGAAGTACGAATGGAATCTCAGCACCTGCCGCGCGGGCGTCGGCTATGATAGCGGCAGCATCCTTATCGGCAGTGCCGGCCGGAAGCGTCACATAGTCGATATCGGCCTGCGCGAGAGTGACGGCAGCTGATGCCGACGATACCGTGATGCCGACAATAGCCTCTGGGCCAAGTTCTTCACGCACAGCGATTGCATTGTCACCTGGTTTGAGATATACGCCGTGTGCCTCCAGGCGACGGACATCCGCCAGAGGTCCGGCGATGGTGAGAATCACTCCCGCATCGCGGCACAGAGGCACGAGGTCTTCCGCCAGCGACGCCACATCGGACTCCTCCGTCAAGTGAAGCACTATCCATCCGCAGCCGCCTTCAATGGCCATCTGCGACATTTCTGCGAGCGAATATTTCTCGCTCATCGATATTAGGATCTGTATCATGGGGGCAAAAGTACGAAAAAAGTACAAAAATCCGTATATTTGCAAAACCAAACATACACAATATATGTCGCGCAAACACGGAAAGGGCAGTCAGGCGCCCTACTCTCCCGCCGGACACAGCCTGTCCACCGGCCCCTATGCCCCCTCGGAACTCGCCATCATCTATAGCAGCGAGTTCGACTACATATCCCGCTGTATCCTCGACTATCCCGATATCGAGACCGGCGGTCAGCTCTTCGGCTTCTGGACTGCCGAGGGCGTCCCCGTGGTGCTCTACGCCATAGGCCCCGGCAGATATGCCAACCATCAGGCCACCTTCTTCAACCAGGACATCGACTACCTCAAGACTGTAGGCCAGGCCATTATCGACCGTTTCGGCCTCCAACATATAGGCGAATGGCACTCACACCACCACCTGGGGCTCGACCATCCGAGCGGGCACGACGCCTCCACCATGGCCACCAGCATCGAGCACCTCGACCTGCACCGCTTCCTCCTCTGCATAGGCACCTGCGCCGGCGGCCGGAGCACCATCAATCCCTACAACTTCCACGAGTCCGATCTCTACAATTACTCCTACGCCCGCTGGCGCGTGCTGAGTATCGACAGCCCCTTCCGTGCCCTCATCGACAGCTCACTTGCCGATATCCTCGTGCATCCCTACACTCGCACTGCCAGCCACGGCGCCGAACGTATCGAAGACGGCACACCGGAGCAGATACGCCCCATGTACACGCAGCACTACTGGTTGCGCGACAAGGCCAACAACCTTCAGCTCAAGAAGATAGTAGACTTCCTTGCGGCAAGTACCGGCAGCATGCCGAGCGTGCGTATGGACGAGGCCGGACGCGTATCAGTCTACGCCGACACAGCTACCGGCGAGCAGGTGGAAGTATTCTTCCCGGACGGCTTCCCTACCGAGGCTCCGGAGATTACTCTCCCCGAGAGCTATCGCGTGCAGGCAGCGCAAGTACCTGTCGGAGATGCGCTTATGCCTATGGCCCGCGACTTCTGGGAGTCCGACGGCGACATCGCCGAGAGTTTCCGCCTCTGCTACGAACGCCTGCGCGGCGTCCTACCTCCGCCCCTCGACATCCCCGAGCAGCCCGAGGCCGAACACGAGACAAAAAAGCTCGCAGAACCGGAGCCGACCGAGCCGACCGCCGACGCGCCTGACGAAAAAAATTCACAACCCTCCGTATAGAACAAAACAACACTTGTAATCCACCGCATCATGATAGACAGCACCCGCCAACAAATGGAGACCCAGGTCCTCAACCACTATCTCCCGGCCACTGCATACAGATTTATGGATATCGGCACGAGCCAGCCGTACCTGATGATGGGCATGCTCACCAACAGCGGCAAGACCTACACCATCCGCATCGACCTGGCACACTTCCCCGAGAGCGTCCCCGAGGTCTACGTCACCAAGATGCTCTACACCAAGCAAGGCACCGCCATGGACTCCCCCTCGGCATCGATGCACACCCTCAGCTCCAAATACGGCTTCACTCGCATCTGCCACTACGGATCCAATTCATGGTCGCCGCGCGTGTCGCTATACAAGATTTTCATCAAATGCCGCCTGTGGGTCGAAATCTACGAGCTCCATCTCAAGACCGGACGCCCCATGGACTACTACCTCAACCATCAAAGCTAATTCTCTAACCCTCAATAAATATCCCTATATGAACGAAGAACAATTCGGCGAAGAAGTACGCCGCCAGGGCTACGACTCCGACAAGAGCATGTACGACCTCGTCTATGACGAAGTGTCGGGCGAGTTCAAGCAAGTACGCCGCGGTGCCTCCACCAACGGTTCCGTAGTGACCGAAATGACCGAACAAGGATTCGCCTGACCTATGGATACATCTCTCCACGCACCCGATGCGGCAGAGCTGCCCATCGTTTACATCGACGGTGAAGACCTCCGCCGCTTCCTCGCATCAGGGGTCACCGAGCAGACGGGCTACTCCTACTCCTGGGAGGGCGAAGGCGTCACCCACCTGCACCTGCACCCACTGCGCCACGCCTTCGGCTCCACAGGAAGCGTACTTTTCTGCCGTCAGGCGCCCGCCGAGGTCGTAGCAGACTATGCCGTAGAGGTAGCTGCCGACGGCACAGCACGGCTCCTCATCGCCGCCGACGACTCATGGCACGAGCACCCCGCCATGCTCATCCCCGCACAGTCCGAGCTGTTCTCACGCAGCAAGGGCATCCTCGAAGTAGGAGCCCTCGCCGGCAAGCGTGTGATGATAGTGGGTCTGGGCAGCTTCGGCTCGCAGATTGCCATCGAGCTCGCCAAGGCCGGCGTGGGCAGTTTCGCCCTGATGGACTTCGACCGCGTGGAGCTCCACAACCTTATGCGCCACACCTGCGTGGCCAACGAACTCGGACGCCTCAAGACCGATGCCATAGCCGACGCCATCCTCGGCAAGAATCCCTACGCCGAGGTGGACCGCTACCCCGTCAACATCAACCGTCACCCCGACCTGATGCTCAGCGAAGTGGAGCGCGCCGACATCGTCATCTGCGCAACAGATAACAATGAGAGCCGCTTCAACCTATCACGCACCCTTGTGGAAGCCGGCAAGCCGGGCATCTTCGGACGCGCCGTCACCCGCGCCGAGGGCGGCGATGTATTCATCTATCGCCCCGGAGAGGCCTGCTACTCTTGCCTCATCGGTACGGGCATGTTCCGCCAGGGCGAGGAAGAAATCACCGACGAAGCATCGGCGCGACGCGACGGACGCATAGCATCATACATGTCTGCCGCAGACGCCGACGCCGTGGTGCAGGTAGGACTGTCGGCAGATATCGAGCCTATATGCAACATGATGGTGAAGCTCACCCTTGTAGAACTCTCGCGCGGTCTCGACACGGGCATAGCATCCCTCGAGGACGAACTGGTCTACAACTACTACATCTGGGCCAACCGCCGCGAACGCCGCCACGCCAACTGGTCGGCCATGCCTAATGCCGGCGCCAAGCCCACCATCATGCGCTGGTACGGCGCACACATTGCCACCGACCCCTCGTGCACCATCTGCGGTATGGGTAGCCTCGACCTCGGAGCCGTCGACGAAGACATGGCGCTGTTGCAAGAGATTCAGGCCCTCAACGCGTCTACCCTGGACGACAACACCGACGACAGTACCGAGCAGTAATCCCCTTAAAGATAACACCGTGGAGATAGATTTCAACAAATTCACCGAGAACGCCCGGCAAGCCATCACCGAATCGCACCGCCTGGCACGCCAATGTCAGTACAGCGCCATCGAACCGGTGGTGATGATGGTGGCCATCATGCAGACCGACCGCAATATGGCGCCTTTCCTGCTCGAGCAGATGGGCGTTGAGCGCGTGCCGCTCTTCGGCGCCATGAGCGATGTGTTGCGACAGTTGCCTCGTGGAGAGACAGAGCGCATACCCATGTCGGAGAGCACCATGCGCGTACTATCTACCGCCGAAGCCCTTGCGCAGCGCAACGACAGCCCCATCGTGGCGCCCGAGCACATCTTCTGGGCGCTCTACGAGGCACCCGGCCCGGTGAAGGAGGTGATGAAACGATTCGGTGTGACATCGGCCCGTATGGAGGCCGCCGTAGCCGTCTACCGCAACGGGACCGTATCGCCGCGCGAGGCCAACGAGGCAGACGGCACCGTCCCCGACAGCGCCATGCCAACGCTACGACAGTACTCGCGCGACCTGGTACGCGAGGCCGCCGAGGGGAGTATCGACCCCGTCATAGGCCGCGACGCCGAGGTGCGACGCCTGCTCCAGATTCTCACCCGCAAGACGAAGAACAACCCCATCCTCGTAGGCGAACCCGGCACGGGCAAGACGGCCATCGTGGAGGGTCTCGCTCACCGCATACACCGCGGCGACGTACCGGAGGACCTGCTCAATATCAAGCTCTTCAGCCTCGACTTCTCAGCACTCGTGGCAGGAGCGTCGGCCCAGGGCGAACTTGAGGAACGGCTCAAAACCATCATAAACGAGGTGAAGACCGACCCCACCGTGGTACTATTCATCGACGAGATACATCTGCTCATCGGCGGTGGCAACGGCATCGACGCGGCCAATATCCTCAAGCCGGAGATGGCTCGCGGCATCATCAAGGTCATAGGCGCCACCACCCTCGACGAATACACGAAATACATCGAAAAAGACAAAGCCTTCGAACGTCGTTTTCAGAAGATTACCGTCACCGAGCCCGACCCTGAGGCTGCCATCACCATCCTGCGTGGCATCAAATCGCGCTTCGAGGATCACCATCACATCAAGATTCTCGACGAAGCCATCGTCGCCGCCGTCAATCTGTCCCACCGCTATATCTCCGACCGTTTCCTGCCGGACAAGGCCATCGACCTGCTGGACGAAGCGGCATCAAGTATGCGACTGGACATATCCTCCGAACCCGCCGAACTCGAACTCATGCGTCGCCGCCTGCGCGACCGCGAGATGGAGCGCGAATCCATCCGGCAGGACAATCCGCAGGCGCCCGAGCTATCCGAGCTCAACCTTGAGATAGCCAATCTCACCGAGAAAATCAACAATATGCACGCGCAGTGGCAGAACGCCCGCGAACAGGTGCGCGCCGGCGCCGAACCCGACGGCGACAGCGCCGAGACGCTTTTCAAAACCGCTCTCGACGAAGACGATATAATGCGCGTGGTGACAGCGTGGACAGGCATACCGATGTCGAACCTCAACCGCGAGGAGAACGAGAAGCTGCGCGACATCGAGACTTACCTCCACTCGCAGGTGATAGGCCAGGACGCCGCCGTCAGCGCCGTGGCGAACGTCATCCGCCGCAACCGTATGGGCCTCAGCGATGCCGGCAAACCCATCGGCACATTCCTTTTCCTCGGTTCGACCGGAGTCGGTAAGACCGAGCTGTCGAAGGCACTGGCGCAATTCCTCTTCGACAGCAAGGACATGATGGTGCGCATCGACATGAGCGAGTACCAGGAGAAGCACAATGTGGCACGTCTCATCGGCGCACCTCCCGGCTATGTGGGCCACGAGCAGGGAGGGCAGCTCACCGAGGCAGTTCGTCGCCGGCCCTACTCAGTGGTGCTATTCGACGAGATAGAGAAAGCTCATCCCGACGTATTCAATGTCCTCCTGCAAGTGTTCGACGAAGGCCGCCTCACCGACGGAAAGGGCCGCACTGTCGACTTCAAGAACACTATCATCATCATGACCTCAAACATGGGTCAGGAGGTGATAATGAACCGTCTCGCAGGTCGCGACTTCAACGAATATGACGTGGCGGATGCCTCCGGGAAGGTGCTTGCTCAACTGAAGCAGCATGTCAAGCCGGAGTTCCTCAACCGCATCGACGAGGTGGTGATGTTCCTTCCCCTGTCACAGAGCGATATTACCGCCATCACGGAGATTCAGCTCCGAAGCCTCATCGACAAGCTCGCCAATAGCGACATAGAACTATCCATCGACCCCACCGTGGTAGAGATTCTCAGCACTGCCGGCTACCGACCCGAATACGGCGGACGTCCCGTCAAGCGTGCAGTCAACGACCTTATTGTCAACACCCTGAGCCTCGCTATGGTAGAAGGTCGCGTGGACCGCAACCGTCCCATACGCGCCATCCCGTCGGGCAGCGGCGGCATATCATTCATCAATGGCTAAGAACAGTAAAGAGGATATCCCGGGCTTTGATCCCGCTACGGGCGAGTGGACGAACCTCGCCCCGCCGTCGTTGCCGCTCAACGACAAGTCTCGCCGCGAGATTCGCTTCGACGAGCCGGACGACTACGAGGTCAAGGTGTCGCCCCACGCCACCTGGTGGACACGCTACGACGATACCATCATATCGTTCGGCAACAGCCTCGCTACATTCATCGAACGTTCACACGAGATATTTCCGAAGATTGTCGCCGTGCTCGCGGTTGCGGCCGCCATAATAGGATTCATCAGCGAGCCGCCGGACATCGACTTTGCCGATATGCACTGGATTGAAATGATTTTCTTCTTGGCAATCTGCGGCTTAGGACTTTGGTTTATCGCCGCCATCAGCTATTATTGCGGAATATTCCTCGCATGGATTCTCTTTCTACCCGTGGCCCTCGTACGCTACATCTGCTACAACGGCTCCACCCTGCTCCTCTTCCTGGCACTGACTGTCAGCATATTAATATCTACCGCACACTAATCCCCCCATTCGTAAAACAACTCAACACATGCACCGTAGCCTCTCAGCCCTCCTCCTCGCTCTCATAATCTCTGCCGCACTGCCCGCAGCGGCCTGTACTTCAATGATAGTCAGCGCCTCAGCATCGGCCTCAGGACGCCCCATGATATGGAAGCACCGCGACACCGGAGCCGAATCAAACTTCCTCCACCGGGTGGAGCGACCCGGCGAGATAGGATATGTGGGTCTGTTCAACGGCGGCGACACTCTCTGCCTCGACGAAGCATGGATGGGTATGAACGACGCAGGCTTCGCCATCATCAATACCGTAGCCTACAACCTGCCGCCCAACTCGCCCCAATGGATAGACCGCGAGGGATATGTGATGGCTCAGGCGCTCGCCACATGCCGCTCTGTCGACGATTTCGCCTGTCTGCTCGACTCCCTCCCACGCCCCATGGGTGTATGCACCAACTTCGGCGTAATCGATGCCGACGGCAACGGTGCCTACTTCGAGACTGACGACTACAAGTATGTGCGCTACGACCTCAAGGATGCCCGCGAGGGTGTCCTCATACGCACCAACTACGCCTACAGTGGCACCCCCGACGAGGGTATGGGCTACATACGCCACCAAAATGTCGTAGACCTCCTCGCTCCCCAGATAAGCACCGGCAGCCTCACGCCGCAGTCCTTCACCGAGACTGTGAGCCGCACGCTATACAACTCTCTCACCGGCGAGTGCCCCACCGACACCGATGCCGAGTGGACCATCGACCAGGACTTCGTGCCACGCTACTCCTCCACATCCTCCATCGTGGTAGAAGGCCTGCTCCCCGGAGAAGATCCATCCCGGCAGATAATGTGGGCCAACATCTCCTACCCGCCCTGCTGCCATGTGGTAGCTGTCACCATCGACGATGTACCCGCCGCCGTCGATGCCACAGCAGCCGACGGCACAGCTCGCGCACCCCTGGCACTCGAAGCACTCGAACTGAAAGAACTGGTATTCCCCATCCGACGCGGCAGCGGCAAACACTACATCAACCTCGACGCCTACCGCACCATCAACGCAGCCCAGGCCACCATCTCCGCCGACGCCTACTCCACCCACCGCTAAGCCGCACAAACATGAAAACAGGAACAATCAGACACCGGCGATTGTACGCATTTTACGAAAGCAAGGTGCTTAATGCGCTTATGATTGCGGTTGTTACATGCCTTCTGTTGATGGCTTATACTGAATCTATGCTGTTACCGGTAATTTGTGGATCAATTGCATTGATGTGTTTTATCGGCTATTCGATATGGCTTTGGTTCAAGAAACCTTGCCGTGTACTCATAAACAAATGGCTGTCCAATATAAATGGATGGTTTACGCTTTACTATCTAATTATCACGGCTATGGACGTACCAAACAAGTGGTGGTATATCACACCGATTTGTATTGCTGTGTGCATTCTGTGTATCTGCTTGATTCGCAATCAAGACGAGTGGTTTGAGATAACCGCACCTCAAGATAATAGATAAAGATACATATTCAACCACGACAGTATATAGCTATCGACCTGAAGAGTTTTTACGCTTCGGTGGAGTGTGTAGAGAGGGGTCTTGACACGCTTGACACATGCCTTGTGGAGATCGGGGGAAGTCCCCTCGTGCGAGGCGCTCTGTGGAGATTCAACATCGAAGTGCAAAATGCATCGATCTGAATAGCCCCTATATT
>CAMWKV010000088.1 GCA_947174915.1 uncultured Porphyromonadaceae bacterium
CTTCAAGCTTAACGGTTGAATCCGGTTGGTAAAGTATTATTTCATTATCTTGCGAGGATGGTACAAGAGGTGTAGGAATATTTTCGTTCATGTTGCAAAATTATTAAAGATCTTATGCTTGCGGCTTACCGGTTTTTTATCCAATCGGTGATGAGGGTGAGGGCGGTAGGGGAGATGGTTTCTTCGATGAGGGCGTATTCGTTGACGGAGCCGGTGGTGCACCGCTGGAACAGATGGTTCAGGCCGTCGAGGGATTCAATCTTGTTGGCGGCGCTGGCGGGCAGTCCGTTGCGCAGGGCGGCAAGGTTCTTCTCGCAGGATACCTGGGTATCTTTGGTGCCGTTCAGCGCCAGCACGGGGCAGTGAATGTCCCCTAATCTTCCGCGCATATCAAGTGTGAGCGTGTACTGCATGTACGGGGTATTCAGCTGCTTGAGGGCTGCCTGGAGGTTCTGCTTCAATTCGTTGGGCAGCGTGGAGGCTATGAGGCGGACGAGCACGAATTTATCGCCGTCGAAGGCGGCGCCGACGAGGCTGCAATACTCATCTGTCACCTCCTGCGAGTAGCCGGCACGACTGAGTGCGTAACGGTTCTGATCGAGGAGGGTCTCTTTGCCGGACACTACCATGCCGGCGAGACTGACGATGAAATCTGCCTCTCCGTCGGCTGCCAGCATGAGGGCTATCGTGCCGCCCTCGCTATGCCCGAGCACGCCTACGCGGTCGAATCGTTCCCGCAGGAGCTTGACACTCGCCAGGGCATCGTGCATAAGGTCCTCGGTGGTGCAGTTGACGGCATCGCCTGTAGATTCGCCGAAACCGCGGTCGTCATAGCGCAGCGAGGCGATACCCTCCCGGGCAAGGGCGTCGGCGATGACGGCGAAAGGTCGGTGGTCGAAGATTTCTTCGTCGCGGTTCTGCAGCCCGCTGCCGGTGACCATTATCACCACCGGTGCCTTGCGGCTGTAGCCTTCCGGGAGTGTCAAGGTGCCTCGCAGGGTAGCGTTGCCGTTGGTGAAGGCTACTTCTTCTTGAGCATATGGGTAGGGTGGCAGAGGGGTCTGAGGACGGTTGGCGGTTCTCTCGCCGGGGCTGAGGATGAGTGGCAGACGGACACCTCGCTGAGCGAATGTCCCCACGAGCTCCTCGCCGTTGTAGCGTGCTACATACGAGCCACCTATAGCGGGGATGTTTACCTTGATACTGTCCGGCGCGGAGCGGTCAATCTGAATGGGGATGCCTCTGGCGCCCTGCGCCGGCGAGTCCATGCAGGGTCTGTCGTCGTCGAGATGGAACACCACAGGCAGACGCGTCCCCTGCACCTCGATGTCGCCCGACCACGCGCCGGTCTGCCCGCACGCCAACAATACAGCGCCCACTATATTAACGATCACAGCAAGAGTCCTTTTCATATCCAATTATCACTTATTAGCCCTGTTCATGCTGCAAATGTATGAAAATTTTCTGATATCCCCCTGCTGGATCCCTACCCATCTTAAACCTCTGCGTTCGTCTTGAGGAACGCAGAGAGCATTGCAGAAAAGGCGCCTCCATGATACAACCTGCCCCCTCTACTTCATCACACATATAAACCAAAAAGAGCAGTGCCAAAAATCCTGGCACTGCTCTTTTCAATCGACTGCTGTCGGTTTCTAAAATCGTTGCTTGCGCATCCGAAGTGTTTCGTCGAAGGGGAAACTACCCTTGTTGCTGCGAAGGTGAGAGGAGTTATTATTCCTCGTCTTCTTCGTAGGCCATGTTGTGGAAGACGTTCTGTACGTCTTCGTCTTCTTCGAGCTTGTCGATGAGTTTCATCACGGCGTCGCGCTGCTCGCGGGTTACTTCCTTGACGTTCTGCGGGATGCGCTCGAATTCGGAGGAAATAATCTCAAAACCGTTCTCTTCGAGGTACTTCTGTATGTTGGAGTATTCTTCGAAGGCGCCGTAGAGTACGATCTGTTCGTTGCCGTCTTCGTCCTCGTCGTGGCCGAGTTCGTCTACGCCGTAGTCGATGAGCTCGAGTTCGAGGTCTTCAAGGCCTACACCGTCCTTGGGCTTGATTTTGAACACGCTCTTGTGGTCGAAGAGGAATGTAAGAGAGCCCTGGGTACCGAGGCTGCCGCCGAACTTGTTGAAGTACGAGCGTACATTTGCCACGGTGCGGGTGTTGTTGTCGGTGGCGGCTTCTACGAAGACAGCGATGCCGAAGGGGCCGTATCCTTCGTAGGTGATTTCCTTGTAGTCGCCGGCGTCCTTGTCGGTAGCCTTTTTGATGGCGCGTTCTACGGTGTCTTTGGGCATGTTGGCAGCCTTTGCGTTCTGCATCAGAGCGCGAAGGCGGGGGTTGGTGTCGGGGTCGGGACCACCGGCCTTGGCGGCGATAGTGATTTCCTTACCTATGCGCGTGAAGGTACGCGACATGTTGCCCCAGCGCTTGAGTTTGCGTGCTTTGCGGTATTCAAATGCTCTTCCCATGGGTATTTGCGGGTATTATTATGAGTTATTGTATTGCTTGTCAGCGCAGCTCGGCATTGAGCTGACGTTTGAGATTGTCGATGATTTTCGACATCACCTTGTCGATGTACTTGTCCTGGAGTGTCTTCTCGTCGTCGCAGAGGGTGATGGTGATGGCGTACGATTTCTTGCCGGCGGGGAGCTTGTCGCCTTCGTAGACGTCGAAGAGTTCGACGCTGCGGAGAATGCGCTTGTCGGCGGCGCGTACGGCTGCCTCTACCTGTGCCATGGTGGTGTCGGCGTCGAGGAGCAGCGAGAGGTCGCGCTTCACGGCCTGAGCCTTGGGCAGCGGGGCGTAGAGTACGTTGCGGTTGCCGGCGAGGTGGGCGATGGCTGTCCAGTCGAGTTCGGCGTAGTAGACGGGCTGTTTGATATCAACGGCTTTGAGCACGGGCTGTGCCACGATACCTGCTTTACCGAGTACTTTGCCCTTGGCGGTAGCCACGGTCATGGACTGGCCGAAGATGGTGTCGGGAGTGCGGCTGTCGACGCTCCATACTATCTCTGCGTCGGTGAGGCCGGCGCGATGGAGGATGCCGTCGATGGCGGCGCGGAGGTCGTAGAAGGATGTCTTCTCGGCGCCGCGGAGCCAGTTGGCGCTGCGTGTGTCGCCGGTGAGCCACATGGCCAGGTGCGACTTCTCGGTGAAGGGTGCCAGAGGCGCTTCCTTGGTGCTTTCCTTGGCCGGGTTGAGGCTGTACACATTGCCGAACTCGTAGAAAGCGAGGTCGGGATTGCGACGGTTGATATTGTGTGCCGCCGATTCGAGACCGCCGAAGACGAGGGTCTGACGGAGTACATTGAGGTCCTGGCTCAGGGGGTTGAAGAGCTTGATGCTATGGTCGGCGGGGTAGTCGGCGAGGGTAGAGTAGTAGGCCTCGGCGGTGAGCGAGTTGTTGAGGATTTCTACCCATCCGGCGCCGGTGAGTTGCTCGGCGATGGTGCGTCGGAGGTCGTCGGAGGCGTCCACGGCCGTCTTGTAGGAGAGGCTGGCGTGGAGCTCGTCGCCGCCGTCGATACGGTTGTAGCCGTAGATGCGGAGCACGTCCTCTATCACGTCGCAGGGGCGGCGTACGTCCACGCGGTAGGTGGGTACATGGAGGTCGAGGTGGTCGCCGCTGCCGGTGTTCTCTATCTCGAGAGCGCCGAGGATGGTGTCGATGGTGGCGCGGGGGATTTCGGTGCCGATGAGGCGGCTGAAATCACTGTATTCCATCTCTACATGGTAGGGCTCAACCGGGGTAGGGTAGTAGTCCACCACAGGGCCGCTGATGGTGCCGCCGGCGATGTCGCGCAGGAGGATGGCGGCGAGCTTAAGGGCATAGAGACATCCGTTGGGATCCACGCCGCGCTCGAAGCGGAAGGAGCTGTCGGTGCTGATGCCGTGGCGGCGTGCCGTGCGGCGTACCGATGTGGCATTGAAGCAGGCGCTTTCGATGAATACGTCAGTGGTGCTGTCTTTCACGCCGGAGTCGAGGCCGCCGAATACGCCGGCGATGCACTTGGCTTCCTTGCCGTCGCATATCATCAGGTCGGCGGCGGTGAGGGTGTGTTCCACGCCGTCAAGGGTGGTGAACTTGGCTCCCTCCTCGGCGCGACGCACCACTACATGTTCGCCCTCGAGGGTGGCGATGTCGAAGGCATGCAGGGGCTGGCCGATGGCGTGGAGGATATAGTTGGTGATGTCCACCACATTATTAATGGGATGGAGACCGATTGTCTGCAGGTGCTTGGCGAGCCATTCGGGTGAGGGGCCTATCTTGACGCCGCGCACGGTGATACCGCAATAGCGTGTCACGCCGTCGACGGCTTCTACCTTGACGTCAACGGCTTTGTCGGCGCCGTCGGTGGCAAAACTGTCTACGGATGGCTTGTGAGCCTTCACGGCTGCTTCGTCGCGACCGGTGAGGGCTGCTGCCACGTCGCGGGCAACGCCGTAGTGGCTGGCGGCGTCGATGCGGTTCGGGGTGAGGTCTACTTCGAAGAGGTAGTCGTCCTCTATGCCGTAGTAGTCGGCGGCGGGGGTGCCTATCTTCGAGTCGGCTTCCGGTCCGAGCACGATGATACCGTTGTGCGATGTGCCTATGCCGATTTCATCCTCGGCGCATATCATGCCGAAAGACTCGACACCGCGTATCTTGGATTTCTTGATTTTGAATTCGCTGCCGTCGGGGGCATAGAGGGTGGTGCCCACGGTGGCCACTACCACGTTCTGGCCGGCGTTGACGTTCGGTGCGCCGCAGACAATCTGCGTGGGCGTGCCTTTGCCGTCGAGGTCGACGGTGGTAATGTGAAGGTGGTTGCTGTCGGGGTGGGGGATACAGGTGAGGACACGTCCGATGACGATGCCTTCGAGTCCGCCGCGGATAGTCTGCACTCGTTCTACAGTGCCTACTTCGAGTCCGATGGAGGTAAGCAATGCCGACAGAGCCTCGGGGGTGAGGTCGATATCGACATATTCTTTAAGCCATTTGTAGGATATATTCATCGCGATGTTGCTGTGTTTTTCCTTTGAACTGCAAAGTTAGTGATTTTTATCGAAATATCTTCATCGCTGCATATTTTTGCTCTTTTGTTCTATTTCTCCTCGCAGTGAAATCGCTTTATGTAATCAATTAAAATCCACATAATAAATAAAATACAGTGTGTTTTCGAAAATATTTAATCGCTTGAGAATTGAAAATTCATCTTTCCCCGCCCGTCTACCCACAATTTTTCTACAAAAATCCCCTCTTTCTCCGCCGACCCTCTAACGCTCTTGCCGGAAGCGGTCACTCCATGGAGTGACCCTACCTGTATTTTCCCCCTGTACTTCATAACTCATCACCCATAACCCATACTTATTAAAAGTCTCTGCGTGCCTCTGCTCCTCTGCGCTCCCTCTGCGTGAGCCCCATCCATCAAGTGCAGAACCGCATCACCCCGAGAAATAAGTCTCACGCAGAGGGAGCCCCTTCCATCCATTGCGGGAAAGGCGCGACGAGAATTTGTCTCACGCAGAGGAAGCGCAGAGGGGCAAAGGTGCGCAGAGAGCGTTGCTGTCGGTGGTCACTCCATGGAGTGACTCTACCTCATCACTCATCACCCATAACTCTTACTTATTCTGGTGGGGATATATGCAACGAAGGTGTGTCAATATGCTTGACACACCTTCGTTGAAAGTTGAAATGAGGCCGGGGAAACGCTTGTTGACATGCATCCCCAAGGCTCGCCTTGAAGTGACGCCGGGCTTACGGCGGAAAGTTAGTAGGTGATGAGGGAGGTGACTTCGGCGTCGGCGGGGAGGGCGGCACGGCCATTCAAGCCCGAGAGCTCAATGATGAAGTTCACATAGATTTTTTTCGGATTGAGGCTCTTTACCAGATTGTAGGCTGCAGCCATGGTGCCACCGGTGGCGAGGACATCATCGTGGATTACTACGATATCGTCAGGCCCGATGGCGTCGCGGTGAATCTCGATGACGTCCGTGCCATACTCCTTGGCGTATTCCTGACGGATAGTGTCGGCGGGCAGTTTGCCGGGTTTGCGGCAGGGCACGAAACCTGCGCCGAGCTCGAAGGCGAGGATAGAACCGCCGATGAAACCGCGGCTTTCGATACCTACTACCTTGGTGACACCCTTGTCGCGGTAGAGTTGAGAGAGGTCCCAACCAATGATGTGGAGGGCGCGAGGATCCTTGAAGGCTGTTGTGAGGTCCTTGAAGAGGATGCCGGGCGAGGGGAAGTCCTGCACATCGCGGATTTTGGATTTTACGTATTCCATATTAGAAAGGTTAATTTGTTGATTTCGTATGAGATGGGGTAGGCCTTGTTCCACGTGGAACAATCAGCCGTTGATGAGTAACAGTAGTATGTTGATGTCGCTGGGCGAAATGCCGGGGATGCGCGAAGCCATGCCGATGGTCTCGGGGCGGTAGCGTTCGAGTTTCTGACGTCCTTCGGTGGAGATGGCCTTTATTTCGGCATAATTCACGTCGGCAGGCAGTCGCAGATATTCGAGGCGCAGGAGGCGGTCGGCGTTGAGTTGCTCGCGAGCTATGTAGCCCTGGTATTTGATGAGAATCTCGGCAGCCTCCACTATCTCGTCGCGGCGGTCGGCGGGCAAGTCCGCTATGAGAGCGGCGAGGCGCGGCACAGCCGGTGCGAGAATCTCGAGGCTTAGCTGCGGGCGCTGCACGAGGTCGCGCAGACGTGTGCCCTGCCGCAGAGGGGTGGTGCCTTGCTCCACGAGGAGCAGCTCCACTTGTGCGGGATGTATTGTGAGCGTGTCGGCAAGTTCGATGATACGGTCGCGCCACTCTTTCTTCTCCATCATGAGAGCGTAGCGGCGGTCGTGGGCGAGGCCGAGCTCGTGGGCCATCGGTGTCAGGCGCATGTCGGCATCGTCCTGGCGCAGTAGTATGCGGTATTCGGCGCGCGAGGTGAACATGCGGTATGGTTCATCGACACCTTTTGTGACGAGGTCGTCGATGAGAACGCCTATGTATGCCTGGTCGCGACGGAGGGTGAACTGCTCTCGGCCGAGGGCGGCGAGGGCGGCATTGGCGCCTGCCACAAGTCCCTGGCCGGCGGCCTCCTCGTAGCCCGTCGTACCGTTGATCTGGCCGGCGAAATAGAGGCCGGCGATGATGCGAGTCTCGAGGGTGTGACGTAACTGGCGCGGGTCGAAGAAGTCGTATTCGATAGCATATCCGGCACGATAGAGCTGCGCATTGGCGAGAGCCGGCACGGTGCTGATGGCGGCTATCTGTATGTCCATGGGCATGGACGATGAGAAGCCGTTGACGTAGAATTCGGTGGTAGTCTCACCCTCCGGCTCAAGGAAAAGCTGGTGCTCGGTCTTGTCGGCGAAGGTGACAATCTTTGTTTCTATCGACGGACAGTAGCGCGGGCCTATACTCTGTATCTGGCCGTTGTACAGCGGCGAGTCCGGTAGCCCTTCGCGGAGGATGCGACAGGTGTCCTCGTTGGTATAGACGATATAACATTCGCGCTGAGCGAGCGTGCTGCGTTCGTCCGGCAGGTAGCTGAAATGGTGGAAGTCCACCTCGCCGCCCTGTGGCACCGTCTTGGAGAAATCTATGCTGCGGCCGTCGAGACGCATCGGCGTGCCCGTCTTCATGCGGTCGGTGGCGAAACCGAGTTCGCGCAACTGCTCAGTGATGCCGTGCGATGCCGGTTCGGATATACGTCCGCCCTCCATCTTCACACGGCCTATGTGCATGAGGCCGTTGAGGAAGGTGCCGTTGGTGAGCACCACATGGTGGGCGCGGAAGGTGGCGCCGTCGGAGGTGTGTACGCCGGCGAGCTTGCCGTCGGCGTCGAATACGAGGCTGTCCACATTGCCTTGCCACATGGACAGGCCGTCGGTATGTTCGAGGATGGAGCGCCAGCAGGCGGAGAACTTGTTGCGGTCGGCCTGCGCGCGCGGGCTCCACATAGCCGGCCCCTTGCTGCGGTTGAGCATGCGGAACTGTATCGACGTGCGGTCAGTCACTATGCCCGTCATGCCACCCATGGCATCTATCTCTCTAACTATCTGGCCTTTAGCTATACCTCCGATGGCGGGGTTGCAGCTCATCTGAGCTATCTTGTTGAGGTCCAGAGTGATGAGCAGGGTCTGCGCTCCTATGCGCGCTGCAGCGTGGGCAGCCTCGCAGCCGGCATGTCCGGCGCCTACAACTATTACGTCAAAGTCGAAACGCATACGGTCAGCAGTTGGTAGAGTTGGTTAAACGGTCGTACATCTCGAGCGCCTCATTTTCGTGGGCCTCCATCACCTCGCGTTCGCCGGGACCTTTGTCGTTGATGCCGCATAGGTGCAGGATGCCGTGGATAATGACGCGGAGCAGTTCGCGCTGCGGATCCACGCCCAGGTCGAGCGCATTGCTGTGCACGGTGTTGAGGGATATGAAGATGTCGCCGCGCAGGAGACGTCCCACGCAGTCGTCGAAGGTTATCACATCGGTATAATAATGATGGTCGAGGAATTCCTTGTTCACCTCCAGTATCTTCTCGTCGTCGCAGAAGATATAGCTCACCGAGCGTACTATGCGGTTGTGCGCATCGGCAACTTGACAAATCCATTGTTCAAGTTGTTGATAATCAAGGCACGGGCGTTCGACACCCGAAACTATCCATTGAAAAGCGGGCGTTATTTTCGTCATAAGTAGCGCAAATATAGTGATTTTTTCAGCACGAAGACCACCCGCGCCGAAATTTCCTCAATTTTTATCATGTTCACGGTACTTGTCGCCCCCGGCTCTCGCCGAGAGGATTCACTCGATACAAACAAGCTGCACCACAGCTCGGTAAGTAATATGTAGAGTGAAAAAATAGCCGATAAGGAAATGATGAGTGGTAACTATTCAGCGGATAGCGAGCAGTGATTATTTCTGTTGCTATCGCTGAAAT
>CAMWKV010000089.1 GCA_947174915.1 uncultured Porphyromonadaceae bacterium
CCATCAACAATATGCCCGCGGTATTCAATGTATTCTTCGGCAGCGTCTACGGTACGACCGACCAGACGCACCTCGGATTCTTCGACATCTCCATGCTCACGGGTATACCGCGCCTCAACTTCCTCGCTCCTACCTGCCGCGAAGAATACCTCGCCATGCTCGACTGGGCCATCGCCCAGACAGCGCAGCCCGTTGTAGTACGCGTCCCCGGCGGCGCCGTCAAGTCCGACCCATCGCGCGAGATTCTCGCCGACTACTCCAAGCCCGTCTACGAGATTGCCCGCAAAGGCAGCCGCGTGGCACTCATCGGCGCCGGCACATTCTTCAGCAATATGAGCGAAGCCGCCGACATCTTGGCCGCCGAAGGTATTGATGCTACCCTCATCAACCCGCGCGGCCTCTCAACTCTCGACACCGCCACCCTCGACAGCCTTGCCGACTACGATATCGTCATCACCGCCGAAGACGGCACCGCCGACGGCGGATTCGGCCAACGAGTAGCCGCTTACCTCTCGCCCAAAGGCACCCGCGTCCGCGTCCTCGGTCTGCCGAAAGACTTCCCCAATGGCTTCAAGGCACAGGATATGCTCACCGCCTGCCACCTTCAGCCCGCCCAGATAGCCACGATCGCCCGCGAAGCCATGAAATAACACTCGGCTGACTTGATAAACACAGCAAGGGTGTGCCAAGATAAAAACTTCGGCACACCCTTGGTGTATTTATGTATAAATTATTCTCCTAAGTCCTTGTAATTTCGTACCGCAATGCCATCGAAATCAGGCATATTATCGCCTGTATATATGACCCGTAAGAGTAATTACGGGGAAATACTGCGAGGCCTCCCTAATAGCCTCAGCCATAGTGCGGTGAATATATCCTTCAGTCATGTCTTGTTGAATTTTATGCAAATTTTCAGTGGCACTGCAAATTTACATAAAATTTCTATAACTGCCAATATCTCAATAAAATATAGCAGCACATTTCCCCCACCATCTCATATTCCCCCCTGCTCTATCCCCTACTCCATATCCATTCGGAGAAATGTATGGAGATCAATAGAATATTGGTGCTGTCGCGTTTTTGTGGCCGATGTAGCTGAAAGTCCTGGATTTATCATTATATTTGCAGATGCGAATTGAACTTCGTGTCACTCAATATTCCGTACCATGAAAACTTCATCAGTTGTCTTTAAACTATTCGTGGGCATTGCCCTGATTGCATCCGCCGGATGCAAGTCCAAAACCACCGAAGCAGAAATGAGCATGACTGCTTCCGCGCAGACTTGTGACAGCCTGTGCGGATGTGTACCGGAGTCGGCAGAGCTAAGGAAAGAGGCCGACTATATCCCAGTCCTTAAGGTTGATAGCGTGAATTATAACGATATAAGAATCGTCAAAGTTGAGGGCTATTATTATTCCGACCATGACCGATGCAAGTTTGTGGCATCGCCTTATGGATTGATATCAGTAATGTTTGAGGCCACTATGTTTTACAAAGGCCTTGTCACACCCAGCGGAGATCATTATACGGATTCCATAAATACTCATGTCCTTATGGCTGCCGCAACCATTTCAGATGGTGCCGTGTCTGAGGCACTGGCTACTTACTGTATGCGTGATTTCCAGAACAAGACAGACATTGTCCTCGACATGTACCGTAGCGGTCATACGGATTTGGTGGAAAATTATTGGGATATGTTGAGTTGGGATCTGGCAGCGAGTGCCGATGGTGCCGTAGACGCCTACATCAAGGAACTGAGTACCCGCCCAATCAAGCAGGTCAACCGCAGTGTCCTCGACACCGCCATCTCTCACATCCGCACCAAAGCAGCAGCGATTGAGTAAACCGGACAGGATAAAGAATATATACAGCCTGGGAAATACGTCACCGGATTCCAAACTCAGGCGAATCAATAATGATTAAGCTGGGTTAATTAAAGACGTTTCATTTCTGCTTCTGATGCCGCGGAGCCTTTGTATTTGCTCTTGCGGGGCTGGAAATTGTAAATTATGTTGAGTGATACACCTCTACGGTCATAACTCTGTCGTTTATCGACGAAAACGCCATAGGTGTTCATCGTCCAGTCGTTGTTGGATGTGTTGAAAATGTCAGTGGCAGACAGTTTGAGAGTGAGAGATTTATTCAGGAATGACTTGCCTACTGATGCGTCCATAGTGAACCATGAACCACCGAAGCGGTTAGTGTGCATATCGCCTTGTGAACTTCCACTGATATTGGCAGTTATACTCCACCCACGCGGCAGAGAGAAAGTATTGTCAAAATAGTACGAGTATATAGGCTTGTTGTATCTGTTATTATCAATGGTGAGCCACTGCCGGTACAACCCTGCTGTAACACCGGGAGTCCAAAAACGTATAGGCTGGCTCCACACAAGATATAGACTTAATGCTGAAACGTCGATATTCACGGGGTGCATAAGTAATTGCAGATTGTCGGCGGGATATACCTGCTTAACAAATGCGTATGTATCAAGAGAGCGGCAACAGTCAGCCTGGAGCATGAAACCTTTCCACATACCGAACAACTGTATATCATGCATCCTTTCATCATGCAGTCCGGGATTACCACCCTCAATCTCATGTTGACCGGTGTAATTGAGAGAGCCCGTGAGCTGCGAGTAAGGAGGCTTGACAGTAGCCATTTTATAACTGATGCTTACCTGCGATTCATCGTTAAATGAATATCCGAGCGAAATGTCAGGGGTCAAAGTATGGTCGCGGCGGCTAATGTTTTCATCGCGCTTTCCGTTGACTTTGAAGTCATAGTCAACATATTCGTATCTCGCACCGGCAGACAGGGAAAACTTACCGAACATACGCGACCACGAAGCATATAGAGCGGCAGAAGTCTGTCGGGCGTCAGTTAATGAAGATGGAATATATTCGCTTACGCCGGTATTCAGCATACGATAATCAAGGGAGGTATGTGTGTAACTGTCTTGTGTACCAACAGTAAATTCTCCATCCCAAAGGGGGAAATTCAGATATAACTTACCCGCCCAAAGTGTAGAAGTCCGTTTATCGGTCGAATTTACGGCAGGGATGGTAGATGAGGGATAAGTTGTAGCCATATCATTCGCATCGAATGCACTACGGAAATCGCCGTCGAAATGAAGAAGATATTTGTCGGCAAAGGTATTTTCGTAATAGAGAGAAGCGAGGTGGCTGTGTGCTCTTATACGCTTGTCAATATTGCGAGCGACAGCCGGATTATTGTCAAGCCATTCCGAGCCGGAGTTAGAAAAATCGCCACGTTCAGGATTGTAACGGTAATATGCGCCAAACGATTGTGCTCCGTGAGAGTAATTAAAGCCACCCTTGACTACACCTGTTGTCGTCGGGAAAGAATTGTATTGGCTACTTCCCACAACCGTTTCTTTGCCATCATAGACAAGAGTATTGGTTGTAATTCCTTTATTTGCTGAACTACTGCTGTTTATCGTGCCGTTTACGAAAAATTCCCAATCGCCGGTGCGATAACTCAAAGCGAGATAATCCATTACGGACCATTTGCGACGGCGTTGGAGTTGAAACTGATCTGTCAAAGACAGCCCTTGCACGAAATTACGGCGCGTGGTGATTTTAAGAACCGCGCCTGTTGTGCTTTCGTAAGCAGCACCTGGAGCCATCAACAGTTCAACTTTTTTCAAGTTAGAGGACAGCAGATGCCGTAGCTCCATCTCGTCGCGCATAGGTCGTCCATCTATATATATTTCAATATTACTTTTACCAATAACGCTGACTTCATTGTCTGTAACCTTAATCATCGGTAATTGAGCAAGCACATCGAGAGCGGTACCAAGGTCGGCAAGGTTAGTGCCGGGAATAGTTGATACAAGAGTTGAGCCGACTAATTTTGTTGCCGGCTGTTTAGCGGTAACAATAACCTCTTGCAGCGCGTGTGTGAGGCTATCGGTCGCTTCTTGATTTTGTGCATAACTGCTTTCAATGAAGAGAAAGACGGTCAGAACTGAAATTAGAATTTTAGTTTTCATGCCTTGCGAATTTTTTCTGCAAAGCAAGTGAAAATACCTCAATCTGACCTAAAAAATTGTCTGACTTTTATCTGACAAATTCCGACAACTCTGTAAGTCAACTATTTATCCGAAGTTCATATGAGTCTCCTCTGTTGCAAACAATCTCCATGTTTGCCTGGGCAAGAGCATTCTTTGTGCGCTTGACAAGGGTATAAAGCGATTCCTCAGCATTACTCTTATTACCCCAAAGAGATTCGCACAAGACTCTTTTATCCACTTTCATATCGGGTGCGTCAAGAAGCATCCGAGTCAATTGCCGTTGCATAGGAGTTAGTTTTATGCCGTCAAGCGATGGAGATGCGGAAATGGCAATAAATTCAGCTTCGGGTGTCTCTGTTTCCTTTCTTTTCAAAAGAAGCGTACTTGCCATTGATAGAATAGCAAACGAGAACAGGATTCCCGGTAATGTCTGATCCGAAGCATAGAAAATAGAAGCCATGGAGCAGTCGGCAAAAGCCTGAACCTGTATTGCAAGCCCTTCGGGCGCGCGTTCGGGCATAAGCATAATGGAATCAGATGCAATCTTATTTCCACCGATTCTATGCAAGCCATTATTAGTATCAACCAGCGCAAGAGTGAAGTAAGCCTCATCTTTCAGTGATGGGTTTCTGAAATTCACATCTGATGCCTGATATATAAGAGGCTTATGGGTGGTTTCATGCATATGGCGGATAGCGGAAATAGTGTCCGGGCGTGTCCATAGTTCACTATTCTCATTAGCCAAAGCAAATATAGCATCGTTGAGATCATTTGCTATATTCTGTTTAGCCTTAGAATAGGAAACGCAACAGCTAATTACCGATGCAATCATAAAAGCCAATGGAATGAACATGCCATAACGAAGTGCTGACCCGGAAGTGGCAGATATACTATTATTCTTCATAGGAGCGTTTGATTTCATGGCTTTATCATACGTTTATAATCGGTTTGCCAAGGAAAGTAGACAGCATGGCAAGGGTCGAGATGGTGAAGTTATACTCGCCACTCAACCATCGGGTAATTTGTGAATTTAATCAAAGCCGTGGGGAAGATTGCTCTTCTCCACGGCTTTGTACCCGGACCCGGGCTCGAACCGGGATGGGTTGCCCCAGCGGTGTTTGAGACCGCCGCGTCTACCGATTCCGCCATCCGGGCGTTTGTGTCTGCAAAAATAAGTATTTTATCTCACTCTCACAAAAATATTTTTCATCGGGCACGCTTTTTTGCGGTTGGATTGGGTGGTATATTTTTCTTTCGGCTCGTTTCGGGGCTTATCAGCGGCTGCGAAGCACGTCCCTGACGTAGGGTCGCTCCATGGAGCGACCGCCGACGAGGTATGTGGCCGCCTGAAAGCGGTCACTCCATGGAGTGACCCTACATCATAACGCCCCGTGGCTTACTTTATTTCCGGAGGCGGTGGTAGACTGCGAGGAGGAGGAGGGTGACGAGGGCGGCGTAGGCGAGGCGCAGGCTGTCGGGGAGGAGGAGCCAGCCGATATTGATGGCGAGCTGAAGGGCGGCATAGGCGCCACTGACAGCAAGGGGATTCAGCGGATTAGACTTACGCTCAGGGCGGCCCTTTGGGCTGGCGGTGAGGCGCTGATAGAGGTGGCTTTTGTGGGCCTGCATCACGGCTTCGCCTCGGCGCAGACGCTCCAGGAATGTGCAGAAGGTATCTACCACATACACGGCTACGAAGACTGCCACGGAGACTGTCTCAAGCGTCACGGCGAGCCACACGAGGGCTATGGCTATGAAATATCCGAGGGTGACGGAACCCACGTCGCCGGCGAATACGAGTGCCCGTTGCCGGCAATTGAAGAAGGCGAAAACGCCCACTGCTACTGTCAGCCCTGCAAGGATGTACTGCAAGGCTCGGGCAAAGCCGACAGGCGAATCTAATCCATTGGCCGTAAGGCTTATGAGCTCAGAGGTTGTGTCCGGTACGCTTATGGGGGCGGCTGTGGGGATGGCGGCAAGGATGGTGCCGAGGACGGCGAGGCCGTAGAGGGCGAGCATGCCGTTGATGCCGTCCATGAAATTCGAGGCGTTGGTATAGCCCACGCAGGCCAGGAGGGCGAGGATGTATATGGCGTGTTGTGCCGATGGCGCTACTATCTGCGTGAGCACGAGGGCGAAGACTGCTATCTGCACTATCAGGCGCACGCGTGGCGAGATGGTGACGATGTCGTCGGCGAAGGATATCGTTGCCAGGAGGCCGCCTCCGGCCATTATCCACCATATCCGAGTAGGGCAGTCGGTGAAGAACAGCGGCACCAAAGCGCCGAGAATGAACACTATACCTCCGCCAACAGGCACGCTCATGTCTGTCCTCTCTGCAGGTCGAGAAGGTGCTAAGAGTCTATGCCGGCGCAGCACGGTGATGTAGGTCCACAGGAGCAGGGGCAGCACCATGGCAAGTATGGCAAGTGGAAGAATCATAGGCGGGGGCAGAACTTTATCTGAGCATGAGTTCAGATGGATGATAAATACCAGTCGTATAGGCGTTTGATGCCGTCGGGGAGCTCTACGCTGTGTGTCCAGCCGAGGCTATGCAGGCGGTCGACTGAACATAGTTTGCGCATGGTGCCGTCGGGCTTCGAGGCATCCCATTCGATGGTGCCGTCGAAGGCTGTGGCGTCGGCAATGAGTGCTGCCAGTTCGGCGATGGATAGCTCGCGTCCGGTGCCGATGTTGATATGAGTGTTGCGCACGGGAAGTCCGGCGGCCTTGAGGTCGGCGCCGATGTCGGCGAAAGACACGTTGAGGAGCACATGTACGCAAGCGTCGGCCATGTCCTCGCTCCACAGGAATTCGCGCAAGGGGCGTCCCGAGCCCCACAGGAGTACTCTCCCGGGATATATGCCGAAGTCGGCCAGGCGCCGCTCGATTTCGTCGTCCGATGATGTGTCGGCGTCGACACCGCTCACGGGGCGGCGTCGCAGGTCGGCACGGACGGCCTCCATGTCTTTATGGCCGAGGAGCTTGCTCAGGTGCAATTTGCGTATCATGGCCGGTAGTACGTGGCTGTCCTCGAGGTGGAAGTTGTCATTGGGACCGTAGAGATTGGTAGGCATCACTGCCACGTAGTCGGTGCCGTACTGCATGTTGAATGCTTCGCACATCTTCAGTCCGGCAATCTTAGCGATGGCGTAGGGCTCGTTGGTGTACTCAAGTGGCGAGGTGAGCAGGGCGTCCTCGGGGATGGGCTGGGGTGCCTCGCGCGGGTAGATACATGTGGAGCCGAGGAAGAGTAGGCGGCGGCAGCCGTTGCGGTAGGCTGCGCCGATGACATTCTGCTGTATCTGCAGGTTCTGATAGATGAAGTCGGCACGGTCGCGGCTGTTGGCCATGATACCACCCACGTGAGCCGCGGCAAGCACTACGGCGTCCGGACGCTCGTGACGGAAGAATTCCTCCGTTGCCACAGGGTCGAGGAGGTCGAGCTCGGCATGCGTGCGGCCGATTACATTCTCGAATCCGCGAGCGCGCAGGTTCGCCATGATTGCCGAGCCTACGAGGCCGCGGTGTCCGGCTACATATATTTTCGCTGACTTATCTATCAATTGCTTGTCTGCCATAGCTTTGTGTTTCTGCGAATTATGAATTGGCGCCGCTGCGGACAGCAGCCATGTCGGCGTCCACCATACGTTCTACGAGCTCCTTGAATGGGGTCTTGCAGGGATTCCATCCGAGCTGACGCTGCGCCTTGGCGGGGTTGCCGAGGAGCTGCTCCACCTCGGCAGGGCGGAAGAAGCGCGGGTCCACCTCCACGAGTACGCGTCCGGTAGCCACGTCGATACCCTTCTCGTCTATGCCCTCGCCTTCCCAGCGGAGGGTGATGCCTGCGCGCTCGAATGCCAGGGTGGCGAACTCGCGCACGGTATGATATTCGCCCGTGGCAATGACATAGTCGTCCGGTTCGGGCTGCTGTAGTATGAGCCACATACACTCCACGAAATCAGGTGCATAGCCCCAGTCGCGGCGGGCGTCGAGGTTGCCGAGATACAGCTTGTCCTGCGTGCCGGTGGCGATGCGGGCAGCGGCAAGACTTATCTTTCGCGTCACGAAATTCTCGCCGCGTCGTTCGCTCTCGTGGTTGAAGAGGATACCGTTGGCAGTGTACATACCATAGCTCTCGCGGTAGTTCTTCATTATCCAGAATGCGTATAGCTTTGCCACGGCGTAGGGCGAGCGGGGATAGAAGGGTGTTGTCTCGCTCTGCGGCACCTCCTGCACCTTGCCGAAAAGCTCCGAGGTGGATGCCTGATATATGCGTGTGCACTTCTCGCGTCCGAGGATGCGCACCGCTTCGAGCAGACGCAGGGCGCCTATAGCGTCGGTATCGGCGGTGTATTCGGGCACGTCGAAGGACACCTTCACATGGCTCTGCGCCGCCAGGTTGTAGATTTCGTCGGGCTTGACGAGGCCTATGATGCGGATGAGCGACGACGAGTCCGTCATGTCGCCGTAGTGCAGGTGCAGCAGACGGCGGCGGTGCATGTCGCGCACCCACTCGTCAAGATACAGGTGTTCGATACGGCCGGTGTTGAAACTGGAGCTACGGCGTATGATGCCGTGTACATCGTAGCCTTTCGACAGTAGGAATTCGGCGAGGTAGGAGCCGTCCTGGCCGGTGATACCTGTGATTAGAGCTGTGGGCATATCGGGTGGTTCTTTATGGTCATTTTATCATGTCGGGTAGTAGCCCGGGATGTGTTATGGTGCACTGCGGACGGTTCTCCGCGGGCCAGTCGAGGGGTCGCTGGGCGAATACATTGCCGCTGTCGGCCAGGAGCATCACCGTGTGCCAGCCGCGCATGCCGGGCAGGCGGAAGTCCTTGGCCATATTGCTGTCTCTTATACACATAAGACGCTGCCGACGAATA
>CAMWKV010000090.1 GCA_947174915.1 uncultured Porphyromonadaceae bacterium
GCCCACAAGAACTCTGACATCGCCGGTATCGACGCCGCCATCAAGGAGATCGAGACAACCTTCGGCGCTGCACAGCAGGATATCCTCAACGCCCAGGCACAGGCCCAGCAGGGAGCCCAGAACCCCGGTGCCGGCGCAGGTGCACAGGGTGGCAACCCCGACGACCACGTCACCGACGTAGACTTCGAGGAAGTGAAGTAATCACTCAGACATATACTTAAAAAGGAGCGCAGCTTATGCAAAGTTGCGCTCCTTTAGTTTTTGTATTTAATCGAAAAGCCGGATGATTCAGAGTATGACCTCTTGATTAATCGCTCAGCTGTTAATGCTGAGCGGGCTTAGGGTTGCTGAAGAGCATTGTGTATTCAGATTCGAAGTTTGGGGTGAATACGTCCGTGCCGAGCTTGGACTCAATTTCGGCTATTGTCCAGAAGCGACCGCCATCGAGTTCGTCAGTGGGGCGGGGGATTGCATCAGTGACAGCCTTGAAGGAGTGAACGAGTTCACGTTCGCGGGCAGATTCGAAGACATAGCGCCGAAGCAGTTCGACCTCGTCCACCTCCAGGCCTAACTCCTCCTTAAATTCGCGACGGAGAGCATCCCTTATCTCCTCGCCGAAATCGACATGCCCGCCGACAGCCGTGTCCCACTTGCCCGGCTGAATATCTTTCCATTCCGGACGCTTCTGAAGGTAGAGCCTGCCATCGGTATCGAAGAGATGCAAATGTACCACCGGATGAAGCAGTTTCGAGCCACCGTGACACTCTCCACGCGAAGCCGACCCGACAACATTGCCCTCCTCATCCACCACCGGAAAAATCTCCTTATCATTGTCCTTGTTCATAGTCATAAATTTTATCAGTGCAAAATTAGCACAAATTTGCCAAATCTGCCCGTGGCTCACGGGTAGTAACACGATACAAATAAAACAGGGATGTGCCGATTGTGGCACATCCCGTTTTGTCAAACAATTCTTCTGTGGCTACGTATTAAACCATCCTTATCGCACCAGTACTTTCCGGCCGGCGGCAATGTACATGCCGGGAGCGACGTTCACTGTGGCGTTCTCGCCGGCTGTAACAGCAACGGTGGCGACGGTGCGGCCGGCGAGGTCACAGACCGCAACAGCGGTAGTTTCTGCTGCGGTGATTACGAGGCATCCCTTGCCGGCGCTTACGTTAACGCAGGAGGTAGCCGCTGCAACGGATTCAACACCGCTGATGAATGCGTCGGGCATCTGATATTGAGCGGCATATACGCCCCAGCCTGTGGGTGCGGCAGATACTTCGCCGCCGAGGGGCTCGATAGCTTTGTTGCAGCGACCGGTAGCGGTCACGGTGCCGGTGGTGGCGTCATATATCATATTGAGAGCGGTGGTTGTACCCTTGTCCTGAGGTGTCATGAGCATCCATGTCGCATCGGCTTCGCCCTCAAGGGTAGTGGCATCGTAGGTGCGGATGTAAGTGCCGACGGCTGCATTGAGACCGTAGCCATACACATACACCTTTTCGGGCTGGTCGGGGTTCTGGATAGCACCGTTGAAACCGGTGAGAGCGGTTGCCATCATCCCATCATACCCGGTACGTGAAGCCGTGGCTTTAACAGCCTCGCCGGTAGCGGCGTCGAATTTCACAAGAAGACCTTCGCGGAGTGTGCCCTGCTCGGTAGTAGTAGCCGCTGTGCCTGCCGAGGCGGAGAAAGAGCCGTTGCCCTGCGCTGTGAGCCACAGTGTGCCACCGACGAGATTGAGGTAGGGATTCTGGTAGGCTGATTTGCCGTCGACAGCTTCGCCCCGGAGTGTTGTCACCCACTTTACTGCAAGTGTCTTGCCGTCAACAGCACCGGTAATGGGTGTCACAGTGCTGCCTACGGGAATGTCTTTTCCGCCGATAGAGGCGATGGCTTCGGCTTCGGTGGGGTTGATGAGGCCGGAGAAATAGACGGTGCCGTCCTCGCCGGGAGTCAGTACGAATATCTGCTCGGCAGCATGTGCTCCGCCGTCGGTAGTGAGTACCTGAGAGAAGTAGCCCTCGGCATCGAAGCGCGCCATGAAGAGGTCGCCGACAGTCTTCTGGGAGTCACCGTTCCAGGCAAGCACGGAACGGGGAGTGATAGTAGTGGCTTTACCGGCTTTATCGGTAAAGGTGAGGGGAGTACGATAGTTGCCGCCGATGTATATGTTCTCGTCTTTATCGATGGCGAAACCCTTGGCATATACAGCGTTGGACACTGCTGTGCTGCCATCGGCGGGGAGGATGGTGCCGGGCTCAATGACGCGGAGCCACTCGATGGCGCCCTCGGCAGTGGCTTTGCCGAGTACAAGGAAGTAGTAGTTGTTCTCTACGCTTTCAGGTCCTACTGCATACTCGGCGCCTTTGGCATCGACGAATGTCACGGGAGTATTCAGCGTGGTGCTTGTGTGGCGTACCTTAGTGAGGAAGTACACAGCCGACCCATCGGCAGTAACAGCTACGCCACCCTGCTGACTGTCGCAGTCGCCGGAGTTGGTGTAGATGGTCCATGCAGCTTTGCCGGCAGCGTCGGTCTTGGTGAGACCGAAGGAGTTGGACTGCGATGAACCCGTCGCACCGGTGAAGATTTTCTCACCGGCGTAGAAAGCGTCGGGAGCATCGAGGGTGGTGCCCACGGTGTTGAGGAAATAGAGAGCACCGGATACGTCCTGAGCAAGTCCGATGGCATTGTCGCCGGCAGTAGTGGTTCCATCGAACCAGTTGCCCCACGATACAACAGGAGCCTCCGCGGCTGTTGCCGAAATGGCAAGCGCGAAGACTCCGATAAATAGAGATTGACGTGTAAAGATATGCATTATGGTAAGTGTATAATTTTGAAGTTTCACACTGCAAAATTATGCACTTACCACCGGATGGCAACTACTCAAAAATGAGTATTTTTACCATCAGGCCTGCATGGTGCGCATATAGTAGTCGATGTAGTCGCGGTTGACGAGGCGGTTGCCACCCGGGGTGGGGTAGTTGCCGGAGAAGTACCAGTCACCGGGAGTGTCGGGACATGCTCGGTGCAGTCCGTCGAGGTCCTGGAATATCAGCTCAACGCCCGCATTTATATCTCCGGGGGTGAGCATGCGAGCCATCTCTTCGGATATTTCCTTGTCGGTGAAGGGCGCGTAGATACCCTGCACGGCATTCTGCATGTCACTGTCGGGGCGCTCAAGCTGTTCGAGGCAGTCGCGGTAGACCTGATGGAGGACTTCCTCGCGGCCGGTGCGGCGCAGCAGATTGACGGCGGCGCGGAAGGCTGCAAGTTCTTCGAGATGGGCCAGGTCGATGCCGTAGTAGTCGGGATAGCGTACCTGCGGCGACGACGATACGACGATAATGCGCCGTGGCTTGAGACGGTCCAGGATGCGCAGGATGCTCTGCATCAGTGTGGTACCGCGCACTATACTGTCGTCAATCACTACGAGCGAGTCTACGCCGGGGCGTATGCTGCCGTAGGTTACATCGTAGACGTGGGCGGCGAGGTCGCGGCGCGACGAACCCTCGGCTATGAAGGTGCGCAGCTTGATGTCCTTGATGGCTATCTTCTCCACGCGTACCTTGCGGCGCAGCAGGGCGGTAAGATTGTCTTCGCTGAGGTCGCCGGCAGCGGCCATCTCACGGATTTTTTCCATGCGCATGCGGTCGAAGGTGCGGTTGAGTTCCTCCGTCATACCCATGAAGGCTACCTCGGCGGTGTTGGGGATGAAGGAGAATACTGTAGTGTCGTACTGATTGTCGATACTTGCGAGAATCTGGGGTACGACATTGGCACCGAGAGCCTTGCGCTCGCGATAGATGTCGGCGTCGGAGCCGCGTGAGAAGTACACGCGCTCGAAGGAGCAGCGGTAGTTGCCTTGCGGTTCGAGAATCTGCTCAAGGCGTGGATTGCCGACATTGTCGATGAGTAGTGCCTGACCGGGCATTAGCTCCTGCACCTCCTCGAAGGGCACATTGAACACCGTCTGTATGACAGGTCGCTCGGATGCCACAACGATGATTTCGTCATCGATATAGTAGAATCCGGGACGTATGCCGCGCGGGTCGCGTAGGGCGAACGAGGAGCCGGAGCCTGTCGTGCCGCAGATATTGTAGCCGCCATCCCACAGGGGGGCCGACGCTTTGAGCACGCGGCTGAGATCGAGCTCATCTTCGATACGACGGGACAGCTCGGGATCGCGCATGCGGTCGCGGTACTCACGGTAGAGGCGGTGATTCTCCTTGTCGATAGCGCCGCCAATCTGTTCGAGCAGCAGCACCGTGTCAGAGTACAGGCGCGGGTGCTGACCGGTGGAGATGATCTTCTCGAAGATTTGCTCCACGTTGGTCATGTTGAAGTTGCCGCAGAGCAGCAGTGCACGCGAGCGCCAGTTGTTGCGGCGCAGGAAAGGGTGGGTATACTCGAGGCCGCTGCGTCCGGTAGTGGAGTAGCGCAGATGACCCATGTACACCTGGCCGATGAAGGGCGTCTCGGCATCGACTGTCTCGATGTCGAGCTCGTTAATATTGCGGGGTACCTTCGTTGCCACATGGGCGAAGATGTCGTCGATGGCACCCGTACCGAGTGCGCGCTCGCGGTAGACATACTCCGTGCCCGGGGCGGCATTGAGCTTCACCACGCCTATGCCCGCGGCTTCCTGGCCGCGGTTGTGCTGCTTCTCCATCAGGAGATAGAGGCGGTCGAGTGCATAGGTGACGGAGCCGTATTTTTTTTTGTAGTAGCTCAGTGGCTTGCGAAGACGTATCATCGCAACGCCACATTCATGCTTGAGAATTTCCATTGTCCGGCGTCTCCCGTATTAGCGGATAAAGAGGAGCTCGCGATACTTGGGCAGAGGCCATAGTTCGTTGTCTACCAGAAGCTCGAGCTTGTCGATATGACGGCGTATTGCCTCCATGCGGGGCACTACGGTGTCGTGGTAGGCGATGGCTTTCTCTCGCTCTGAATTGATGGCGTTGGCTTTCTTGCGGGCTTCCACCATCTCGGCCACTTCGGAGCGCACGGCAGCGGTGTGGACAGATATTTTCTCGATGGCTTCGAGGTCACCGGCTCCGTAGCTCTCGGCTTTGTCGGGCATGAGGTCGCGCAGCTTGATGAGGTTGTCGACAAGCTCGGAGCGGTAGCGGGTGGCTACGGGGATGATGTGGTTCAGAGCCAGGTCGCCGAGCACGCGGGCTTCAATCTGTACTTTCTTGGTGTACATCTCCCACTTCACTTCGTTGCGGGCACGAAGCTCTACCTCGGTCAGCACGCCGGTGCTGGTGAACATCTCCACCGATTCGGGACGCAGGTAGGCGTCGAACATGCGGGGGGCGCAGTTCTCGCAGTCGAGGCCGCGGCGCGCTGCTTCCTCTTTCCACTCGTCGCTGTAGCCGTTGCCGTCGAAGTGGATGGGACGGCTGGACTCTATAAGTGTGCGTACTTCAGCTATGATTGCCTCGGTAAGCTCCTCGCCGGCAGCCACGCGGGCGTCAACCTTGTCGCGGAAGATATTGAGCTGCTCGGCCACGGCGGCGTTGAGCACTATCATGGCGGAGGCACAGTTGGCAGCCGAGCCTACGGCGCGGAATTCGAAGCGGTTGCCCGTGAAGGCGAAGGGGCTGGTACGGTTGCGGTCAGTGTCGTCAAGAGTAATCTCGGGTATCTGCGCCATGCCCAGGGAGTACTCCGCCTTAGCGCGGAGGTTGCTCAGGTCGGTGGCGGGAGCGGCCACGAGGCTCTCCAGGATACGGCCGAGTTGGGTGCCGGTGAAGATGGAGATGATAGCGGGGGGGGCCTCATTGGCGCCGAGACGGTGGGCGTTGCCGGCCGACATGATGGCACCTTTCAGCAGACCGTTGTGGCGGTGTACGGCAGCCATGGTGATGGCCGTGAAGGTGAGGAAGCGGAGGTTGGCAAGGGCGGTACGACCGGGCGAGAAGAGCATGTCGCCCGTGTCGGTGCCGAGGCTCCAGTTATTGTGCTTGCCGGAGCCGTTGACGCCCGCGAAGGGTTTCTCGTGCAGTAGCACGCGGAAGTTGTGGCGGCGTGCTGTCTCGGCCATGACGGTCATCACAAGGAGGTTGTGGTCGTTGGCAAGGTTGGTCTCCTCGTAGATAGGCGCGAGCTCGAACTGGTTGGGAGCCACCTCGTTGTGGCGCGTTTTGACGGGGATGCCCAGACGGTGACACTGCAGTTCGAGGTCGAGCATGAAAGCCTCTACGCGCGAGGGGATGGCGCCAAAGTAGTGGTCCTCGAGCTGCTGGTTGCGGGCGCTCTCGTGGCCGATGAGTGTGCGGCCGGTCATCACGAGGTCGGGGCGGGCGCTGTAGAGCGATTCATCCACAAGGAAATACTCCTGCTCCCAGCCCAGGAAGGACTGTACGTGTTTCACCTCGGGGTCGAAGTAGCGCGCTACAGCGGTAGCAGCCTGGTCGACGGCGTTGAGGGCGCGGAGCAGAGGGGTCTTATAGTCAAGGGATTCGCCTGTGTAGCTGATGAAGATGGTGGGGATGCAGAGGGTGCCGTCGAGTATGAAGGCTGGCGAGGAGATGTCCCAGGCGGAGTAGCCGCGAGCCTCGAAGGTATTGCGGATACCACCGTTGGGGAAGCTCGATGCGTCGGGCTCCTGCTGTACAAGCAGCTTACCCGAGAACTCTTCTATCACACCGCCTTTGCCATCATGCTGGATGAAGGCATCGTGCTTCTCGGCAGTACCTCCGGTGAGTGGGGCGAACCAGTGTGTATAGTGGCGGGCGTCGTTGTCGATAGCCCAGCGGCGCATACCGTCGGCTACGATGTCTGCCAGCGAACGGCTGATGGGATGCTTGTCGGTGATGGCGCGCTGCAGCTCATCATAAGCTGTGCGTGGCAGATATTCGAACATCTTGCGACTGTCGAAGACGAGTTCACCGAAGTATTTCTCCGGACGTTCGGCGGGCAGGGCTACGGGAGCTGCTTTGCGGTCGAAGGCTTCTTCGACCATCTTAAACCTTAGTTTTGACGACATATATCTTTAGTATATAAGTATCGGATGACAATAAAAGTGACAGCGTCCGAGGGCAGGGTAGGTTGCCGACGGACGCTGAGGAATTCTGTATCTTGATGGGTTACACCGCGGGGCGAAACTTTACGGCTCGTACTGCATCGCAGAATAGCCGGCTCACAAAGGACGCGCATAGTGGTGTACATAATTGTTGTCTAACGTCACATGAATTATGCCCGCAAAATTACTACTTTTTATCCGTTCTACAAGGGGTGCCGACGTTTTTTTAACAGCTACCTCGCAAATTTTTTTTGATTTACTTTACCGATTTTTTTGTACCTTTGCATCACTTTTCACACACATAAAGACTATACAACTATGGGCGGCTTCTTTGGCGCTGTTTCTAAGAAAAAATGTATCAACGAGTTGTTCTACGGAACGGACTACAACTCGCACCTCGGCACCAAGCGTGCCGGTCTCGTAACTTACGATCCCGATAAAGGTTTCTATCGCACCATACACAGTATCGAACGCGATTATTTCCGCTCCAAATTCGAAGACGAACTCGATAATTTCCATGGAAATCAAGGCATCGGAGTCATCAGCGACACAGATCCGCAGCCTATAATCATCAATTCGCACCTCGGTAGATATGCCGTAGTTTCCGTGGCAAAGGTCAACAACCTACGGCAGATAGCCGCCGAACTCATCGACAAGGGCATGCACTTCAGCGAGCTTTCGGCCAATAACATCAACCAGACCGAACTGCTCGCTCTCCTTATTAATATGGCACCCACCTTCAAGGAGGGTATAGAACTAATCTATAGCAAGGTCCAAGGCTCCGCTTCCATCCTCATACTCACCGAGGACGGTATCATCGCGGCCCGCGACTACCTCGGACGCACACCTATCGTAATAGGTAAAGGCCCAGACGGATATGCACTGTCCAGTGAGAGCTCCGCCTTCCCCAATCTGGGCTTCGAACGCCTCCGCGACGTCGGTCCCGGCGAGATTGTACGCGTGCGAAACGAAGGCATCGAAGTCCTCCGGGCACCCAACACACGTTGTCAGATATGCTCCTTCCTCTGGGTCTACTACGGCTTCCCCGCAAGCGACTATGAGGGAATCAATGCCGAGGCGGTCCGCGAAGCATGCGGCCGCGCACTCGGTCGCAAAGACTCCACCGATGCCAACTGCGTATGCGGTATCCCCGACTCCGGCGTAGGCTTCGCCCTCGGCTATGCCGAAGGCAACGGCATCCCCTATCGTCGAGCCGTGCTCAAATACACCCCAACCTGGCCACGCAGCTTCACCCCCGGTAGCCAGGACCGCCGCGCTCTCGTAGCTCGTATGAAACTCATCCCGAACCGTGCCATCCTCAACGACAAGAGCATAGTATTCTGCGACGACTCTATCGTACGCGGCACACAGCTTCGCGACAACGTTTGTACCTTCTTCGAAGGTGGAGTTCGCAAGGTACATGCCCGCATCAGTTGTCCCCCGCTCGTCTATGGGTGCCCCTTCATCGGCTTTACCTCCAGCAAGAGCGATATGGAACTCATCACGCGACAGATTATCCGCGACTTCGAAGGCGAGGATTGCGGACGTGAAGTGCTCGAGAAGTACGCCACCACCGGCTCTCCCGAGTACGAGAAAATGGTGGCTGAGATTGCACGACGCCTCGAACTGAGCACACTGCGCTTCGCTACCATAGAAGACCTCGTCGAGTCCATCGGACTTCCCAAAGAATCCGTCTGCACCCACTGCTTCGACGGTTCGAGCTACATGCCCGACACCGCCTACGCCGAAGACACCGCGAAAGCATAAGATTTTTTTCAAAAAAATTCATACCCGCCAAACTATTTCACTCCTTGCAGCGTTATACATATACAAAGCGAAAAGATAATACTTTTCCATTGCAAGAAATGTGATAA
>CAMWKV010000091.1 GCA_947174915.1 uncultured Porphyromonadaceae bacterium
CTTGGAAATCGTGTCTGAATCGGCCTTGCGATGGAACTCCCTTGTGCGGAATTTTTACTATCTTTGTCATGTTAACGGTTACTCTGCGGGTAATACTATAAATAACATGATAGAAATCAGAAACTTAGAAAATGTCGACTTTGACACCTTATTATTCAGAGCATTCAGCCGAGCATTTGCCGACTATGCAATCAACTTCGACAAAGAAGAAGTACGCTCTATGCTTGTGCGGCGAGGTTTTAATCCGGCGCTTTCGTTTGCAGCTTATGACGGTGACGAGATTGTAGCTTTCACTTTTAATGGCATCGGTACTTACAACGATACCCTTACAGCCTATGACACAGGCACGGGTACTGTCAAAGACTACCGAGGGCAGGGGATAGCTGCAGATATTTTCACCTACTCTCTCCCGGCACTACGGGTTGCCGGTGTCCGACAGTACCTCCTTGAAGTATTGCAGGACAATGGAAAAGCCATTAGTGTCTACCGCCGTCTGGGCTTTGAGACTACGAGAGAGTTCTATTGCTTCCATCGATCCATTGAGAGTATTCGCCTTGCAGATAATAGTGCAAAATGTACGGTTGCGCCGGTGGCTGTTGATACTGTCCGTACCATGCAGTCTGCTTGTGATTTCATACCCTCATGGCAGAATAGCATCGAATCAATCGAACGAGGTCAAGGGCAGTTGACATGTCTCGCTGCTATGATCGGTGATGCAAAGGTCGGCTATTGCGTCTTCGATTCTGCCACCGGAGACCTGTCGCAGATAGCCGTAAATGCTCAGTTCCGACGCCAAGGCATTGGCTCCCGTCTGCTTCACGAGGCAGCCATGAGGATGGTAACAGGCAGCATCAAAGTGCTCAATATTCCTCCCGATGCTACCTCGGTGATTGCATTTCTCTGCGCACGGAATATTCCTGTGGCCACAAAGCAGTATGAAATGATACTACCGCTATAGTGAAGTCATACTATTTGTGCCACTTATGCTTCGGTCTCTTTGCCTTTGACGCGGGCGCCCAATGCATCAGTTGTCTATAAGTGCTGTGAGCGCCGGAAATTCGGCTATAATATAGTCGGGTAGGGCAGCCTCGAGCTCCTGTTCGGTGCCGTTGCCGTATGAGACAGCGCAGGTCCGTGTGCCGGCCGCACGACCCATCTGAATATCTACGGGAGCATCGCCGACAGTCAGTGTCTCCCCGGCCTTCCAGCCCAATCCCTTTAGAATGGTCAAGACGGGCTCCGGTGCCGGTTTGCCATGTTCTACGTCATCGCCCCCGATAAGCATTCCGAAACAGTCTTGAAGTCCGAACTGCTCGACGTATTCGTCCAAAGATTTGTGGCTGCGGCTGCTTGCGATAGCCATACCGACACCCTCACTTCGGAGCAATTGCAAGGTCTTTATGACTCCCGGGAAGCACTGCACACATAGTGGACGCTTGAGGATATCAAAGAGCTCCCGGTACTTTTGTGCAAATGCAGCGCCCATATCCTTCACGCCGGGCCAGAGCACCGCCGGCACATCCTCAAGCCTGAGACCGATTGTGGCTCTGCAGTCTTTTTCACATCGCTCGGGCAGCTTCAGCTCGCGGATGGTTTCCTGCATAGTGCGTACAATCAAGGGCGCAGTATCTACAAGCGTTCCGTCGAAATCAAATATAATGTTGTTAACAGGTGCCATAGTTTAATCCTCCGTTATGTCGTTAATACGCACAGGCTTCGGCGTGCGCTTATAAATGTGAATGGGGGGTTATTCATGCTGCAAATATAGTTCAATTATTTTGAGTAATAGGTAAACTGACCATAATAATTAATATCTAATTTTGTGGTACTCGATTAGAATAAAACTATGTCATCAACAGCAATCCCATTGTCCTCCAAACCGAGGTTCCGCGTTAACGATTGCGAGGTATAGCTTTGATACTTCGCAGATTATTCATATCTTTGCAAAAACTCTAACGCGAAACGTATATGTTACGAAAAATCCTTTTATATGTCTTTGTCGGCTTTTTATCGTTGAGCGGTTATTCGCAGTCAATTGATGAAAAAATTGGCAATGCAATGAATCGTTCTGATTGGTTCGCCCTTGATTCTATCTACAATTCTGTACCTAAAGACTCAATTCATCCATTTCTCGAAGTATACTCTCGCTGTCTGCTTGGAAACCGACTCAATCGCCCGGATGTATCTGTCCCTGCATTTCAAGAATTATTCAACACTCAATCAGAATACCTTGACTTGGGCAATATGATTTCTGCTACATTTATGTTCGGGATGGACTTAAGCAGAATTGGACAAAACGAAGCTGCGGCGTCAATGACAAATTCAATTTTAGATGCAACCAGGCAGTATCTTGATTCCGTAACGGTTTCCAATCTTACGTCACAAGCCCATCGTTATTCTGCTCTTGCTGCTTATAATCCTTATCAAATTGAATTTAACGGAAATAGTTCAGCGAAGGTGCCTTTTGCTATCGTTCCCGTCGGTCCAACTGAAAAAGGATCAGTTTTGATGCGTCTAAAAGAAAGTACTATTAACGGAATACCGGCGGATATTACTTTTGATACAGGGGCTGGAACCAATTTGATTTCTCCCGAAATGGCAGAAAAATATAATCTTATTCCTCTGGAGGGTACGAGAATAACAGTAGGTGGTGTAGCCCAAAAGGACGGCTATATGGCTATTGCCAACGAACTGCAGTTAGGCAATATTACTGTAAAGGACGTACCCTTTTCAGTAGTCTCAATTTCAGCTGACAATAGCGAAGCCGACCAATATACTGATGCATTCAGTATTATCTTAGGGAGCGATTTGATGCTTCAACTTAAAGAGGTCAACATTAACTTCTTTACAAATACAATAACAGTACCGTCAAAAGCACCATTCATTCCAGTTAAAACCGATGCCAAACCCAATCTCTGCTTCTCGTCGTCAATGAATTTGCTTTGCAAAGGAACAATTCACAACGAACCTATGCTTATGTGCATTGATTCCGGAGATGCTTCTTATGGAAGTATAGGTAATGCTTTCTTTGAAAGGAATAGACAGTATGTATTAGACAATGGAATCAAGGATACCGTCAGAATGGCAGGTATAGGCGGCGTTAATTATTTTGACTGCTACAAGCTGTCCAATATGAAATTATCATTAGGAAACCATAGACTTGAGATCCCGGAAATTGTCGTGACAACAGAACAGGAAGCCGGCCTCGGAGGACAATATGAGTGCATCATCGGGCTCCGTACTCTTATGTTATACACATTTGTTCGTTTCAATCTTGTTGATTTTGTCTTGACAACGGGTATTTCTCGCAATGCTCGGATAAGGTAATTGTAAGTCTGTCACGATAAGAATCAGAATCTTTTTTGCTGCTTCTTTGGGATATTGGGGGAGATTTATTAACTTTGCCGTGCGTATATTTTTCTGAGGGCTGTCTTGCGACGGCCTTGTTGCATGCGATAGCGTTTTCTGCCTGCCCTGAAGCCTCGGGACAGGAGTTGATAACACATATATGCTATGATCAAAAAAATTATGCTATCACTTGCCATCGTGTCGACGGGTCTTGCGGCCGATGCTACCGAATCTATTACCTGGCAGACGTTGGGCAACCGGCTCAACGACAAGCTCATGCCGGTCTATACTCAGCGTTTTACTGTTACAGCCGATCGTCCTTTTGAAGGATTTGCTTTCTGTACGTTCAAGAAGTACATGCATCCGCTCAACCCGCAGGATACTGTCATTGAGATACTTCCGGGGTACTACAGTGTGATGTCACCTCGGTTTGCCGATGCTGTCCCCGGTCAGCCCATAACGGTTGATCTGATAACTGATGGCGCCTTCACTCGTCATGCAGCAGTTCCTGACGGTATGCATCTTATTGTAGATGGTGCTCCCGTCCGCACAGAAAATACCATAAAGCCCTTCAATGCTTTTGCCGAACAGTGGTCGGCTCCCGGGCGCAACGGTCGCACCGATGGCATGGTATATGGCGAAGAGGCATACATTATTAATGATAGACTGCGCTCGGCCTATCGCCCTACCCCCTACGGTCTGATTCCCACCCTCAAGAGTGTGAAGCTAAAGGAAAAGATGGTGAAAGCCCCTCAGAAATATACCATCCGCAAGGTCAGCGATGACCGTCCCGACTACTGGCGCTCCGCCATCGATGGCCCCAAGGTGACGGTGTATACATCTTCCGAACACCCGCAGGCTATCATCAACGACCTCAAGCGTCGTGTAGAGGCTGCTAAGGATGCCAATGGCCTCGTGCCCGCCGCCGACATCGAGGACTGGGCCGACTTCAGCTACCGCGGTGTGATGATCGACGTTGCCCGCAACTTCCTCAGTGTCGAGGATATGAAGAAACTCATCGACCTTGCTGCGATGTACGGAATGAATACCCTTCACTTCCATGTGGGTGAAGATGAGGGCTGGCGCATCGAGATTCCTTCTCTGCCCGAACTCACTGCTGTGGGCTCACGTCGTGGTTACACTCTCACCGACGATGTCCCGTTCCTCAAGGGTATCTACAGCGGTGATGGCAACCCTGATGCCACCGACACTCCCGCCAACGGATTCTATACTGTCGACGAATACATCGACCTGCTCCGCTATGCCGATGCCCGCGGCATAGCCGTTATCCCCGAATTCGACTCTCCCGGTCATAGCCGTGCCGCCATACGAGCCATGGAGCATCGCTACCGTACCACCGGCGATGATTCGCTGCGCCTCATCCACGACGGTGACACCAGCGTCTACACTACCGCACAGGATTTCCACGACAATATCATGAACCCAGCCCTCGAAGGTCCTTACCGCTTCTGGGGCATCGTCTTCGACGACATCATAGACATATATAAAAAGGCAGGTGTCAAACTTCCCGCCGTTCATATCGGTGGCGACGAAGTTCCCGCCCACGCATGGGACGGTTCGGAAGCCGTACAGCGCATGATGGCTGATAAAGGCATTAAGACACAGAACGAAGTGCATGCACACTTCGTACATCGCGTAGCAGACGAGGCCGCTGCACGAGGTATCAAAATCGGTGGCTGGCAGGAAATTGCACTCGGCCACTCCGATGATTACAACAACGCTGTCCGCCCCCATGTTGCTGCCGTCAACTGCTGGACCGCCAGCAGCGACAACGGACGACTTATCGCTGAAGCCGGATATCCCCTCGTGATGAGCAACGTAGACTTCCTCTACTTTGATCACATCACTACCCGCGACCCGCAGGAACCCGGCATGTCCTGGGGTGGCATCATCGACGAATTCGCGCCCCTGCATGCTACTCGCGAACGCCTCTGCCCCGGTTCGGCCGATGTAAGCCGCAACGTAGCAGGTATCTCCTGCCATATCTTCTCGGAGACATGTCGCAACCTCGGTATGTTCGAACGCTATCTTCTGCCTCGCCTTCTTGGGCTCGCCGAGCGCGCTCACAACACCGAACCCACTCTCTCCGACAGCGAATATTTCGGTCTGCTCACAGCAGAGATGGACGGCTGGGCCGGCTCGGATACCGATTTCTTCCTTCGCCAACCCGGTATACGCCTGCGCGACGGCAAAGTCGAAATGAATCACGCCTATGCCGACGCTGAGATTCGTTACACACTCGACGGCAGTGAGCCTACAGCGCAGAGCCCTCTCTATACCGCTCCCGTAGCAGTAGGCAATGCATCGCAAGTACGCGCACGCCTCTTCAAAGGCAAGGCTAACAGTACTACTACTATCCTGAATGTCAATCGATAATCAATACTATAGATGAACCGCCTCCGCATCTCCCTTCTTTTCTTTATCGCATTGGTTTCTGTCCTGGCGGCCACGGCCGAAGTGCGACATTTCAATGTCCGCAACGGCCTGTCCAACAGGTTGATATATGAGTTGGAGGAAGATGCGGACGGTTTTATTTGGATTTTCACCAATTCGGGCATTGACCGCTTCGACGGCCACAACTTCAAGTTCTACGCCCTGCCCGAAAGCGAAAACCTCAACACACACACTCTGTCGGGTTCTTCTATGGTGAGAGCCACCGACGATTCGATCTACGCAGGCCTCCGCTCCGGTTCTATTTACCGCTACGACCATACTCTCGATAAGTTTGTCAAGGCATTCACTATCACGAATGTAAGTCTCTATCACCTCTTACCCGAACCTGACGGCTCTCTCATCGTAAGCACAGACAAAGGCGTCTACCGTTGTATCGAAGGTCAAGAGCCTGTATGCGTGGCACTTGAAGGTGAATTCATCAATTGCACCGAGAGCGACGGGCACGGACACCTCTATGCCGGTACACGCAATGGTGTAGTCCGTATCACTCCCCGTGAAGCCTGGAGGACCGAATTGATAAAAGATACCGAAGGCATCTCGGTAAAGTCTCTTGCCGTCGCTGCGGACCGCCTCTATATCGGACCCTTCGACAGTCCGGTAAAAGTCGTAGAGCTCGCAACGGGCCGTGTAAGTCCGATGCCCTTTACCATACCACCCGTTCCGGTCAATTCGATGTGCCGCTTCGGTGACCACAGTTTGCTTATCGGTGTCAACGGGGCCGGAGTATATCAGGTAGATGCGGCTACAGGCCGACTGACGCGTCACTATCATGACAGTACCGGCGACAAAGACGCCATCTCCGGCAATGGCATAACCTCTATTCTTGTTGACCGCGACAGTGGCTTATGGATAGGCACAAGCCATACAGGTCTGAACTACAAACCATTAAAAGACAACGCAGTCCGCGTATTCAAACCCGAGCGGGGTAATCCCAACTCTATCGTCTCGGGATATATCAACTGCGTATTTGAAGATCGAGACGGCGACCTCTGGTTCGGTACCGACAAGGGCGTGAGCTGTCGCGAGAAAACCACCGGCAAGTGGCGTCACTATTTGCGTGATGACCTGCGTGTCAACGTCATATTAGGCTTAGGGCAGAGTAGTGACGGCCGTATATGGATTTCGTCCTATGGCGGTGGCGTGAATACTATTGATAAATCTACCGGTAAGGTCACGAAGATTCCGGAGCGTAGCGGAGATAAAGGCGTAGCCACTCGCTATGTCTTCACCGCTCATGTCGACGATGCCGACAACGTATGGCTCGGAGGTATCAACGGCGACGTTACACGCTATAATATCAAGTCGGACAAATACACATATTACCCTGAAGACTGCATTGCTTCGGTTGTCTCCGATGGCACAAGAGGTATCCTACTTGGTGGTAACTATGGTGTAGGCACTTACAATGCCGTCAATGACAAAATCGTGTGGCAGACGGATTTCGATACGATTTCTATCACATATCCGGTGCGCAGCCTTTGTGTGGACGCTATGCACAATCAGCTATGGATAGGAACCACCGGCAACGGTCTGGTACGCTATGACCGAGCTACAGGTAAAGCCCGGCGTTATACTACTGTCGACGGACTTTCGTCGAATTCGATATATGACGTAATGATTGACCTTGCCGGTTTCGTATGGATAGTAACTGAAACTGACATCTACCGCTATAACCGCCGAACGGATAAAATATCATCATTCTCTCACCTTCTCAATCTCGATGGGGATGCATTCACTCCTAATGCTGCCGAGACGCTTGCCGACGGTAATCTCTTGTTGGGTACGTCGAATGGCGCAATTCTTTTCGATCCTCTCGTAGGACTCAACGAGGTTTCCGACGACAGGATTATTTTCACTGACTTCAAAGTCAACGACCGCACGGCCGGTACAGGCACCGACTCGCCTCTGGATGTGAATATTGACCTGACTTCCGATGTTACACTCTCAAATAGCCAGAATTCCATAGAGATAGGTTTCGGAGTCATCAATCATTCATCGCCCTACCTCGTAGGCTTTGAGTATAAACTCAGCTGCGTCGACAAGGAATTTCACCCGGCGGGAAGTATTCATTCCGCCCGTTACAATCAACTTGAGCCCGGGAAATATACCTTCACCGTCAGGGCTGTTGACTATCACACCGACCGTATAGTAGCCGAACGTAGTATTTCAATCAGAGTCCGTCAACCGCTCTGGCTGTCTTGGTGGGCATGCATTGGTTATTTCCTTGTTATCGCGGCGCTCATAGTATTCGCCGTAGGCTATCTGCGGCGCCGTGCCAGCGAACGACGCATCGAAGCGCAGATTAAAAGTTTCGCCGCGCTGGCCCACGATATCCGTACGCCTATGTCTATGGTACAAGGCCCGCTGCTAAATATGGAGCTCGACAAGGACCTCAACGATACCACGCGCCGCAATCTCACGCAGGCTCGAAAAGCCATCGACAAGACAATGGGGCTGCTGTCAGAGATGCTTGAATTGCGTCACCACGGCAATGGTGGCCGACCCCTCGCTGTAAGCAAAACACGCCTCGCCGATTTCCTGGCAGCCAAGGCTGAGGAATACCGCATGATGGCTGTTTTCAAAGGCCTTAATCTTGAGTGCGACGTAGACAGCACACTCGGTGAGATATTTGTCGACAAAGATGTGCTCAATCATATAGTCGACAATCTGCTGTCAAATGCAATAAAATATACCTCGTCCGGTACCGTCCGTCTCGAAGCGCAGCGTGCCGGCCGCAAGAACTGGCGACTGATTGTCTCCGACACGGGTATAGGCATTGCTAAGCCCGATGCGCATCATATCTTCAGGCATCGTCACCGCTCACCACAGGCTGTGGCAACGGAGAAGTCGGGCCTCGGTGTCGGTCTGCTCATCACCAAACGCCTTGTAGTACATCATCGAGGCACTATAACTTTCACATCCAAAGCAGGCGAAGGTTCAACTTTCACCGTAACTCTTCCGCTCGACTATCCTGAGAAATATATCGCCAAGCCCGTCGAAGTCAAGGAGCCGGAAAGCGCAGAATCTCCGGAGGTCGAGACCACAGAGGTCAATG
>CAMWKV010000092.1 GCA_947174915.1 uncultured Porphyromonadaceae bacterium
CTACAACACCATTGAATAAAAAATAAAGCTACCCACAAAATGTTTGCATTAAATTGTACGAAATAATTTTTATATAAAAATTTTTTATATATTTGCAACCAGAATCTAATACACCCTACTCTCATGAAAAAACTACGACTCATTTTGTTACTCCTGCCGGCATTTCTCTACGCTTGTTCGGATGAAATCACAGAGAAGTTGGAGAATGTCAATTACAGCCAAAATGGTTGCGTGATTTCTATCGACGAAGCAATTTCCATTGCCATTGAACAAAGTCAAAACTTCCCCCAAGAAGCTACGTCAAGAAGCTCTGTTACACGCACTGCAAATTCTAAGAATGTAATAGTAAGAAAAAATCTATCGCGTAGCGGCAGCGAACCGTCTTACTATATTGTAAATTTCGATGATGCTCAGGGCTATGCCATCGTTCCTGCAATTAACATTGGCGAACAGATACTTGGTTTTGTTCCCCATGGTACTTATCCCACAGCTTCCAATCCAGCCCTTGAGGAATACCTCAATAGAGCCGATGAATACATCGCCCAACAAGCTTCAATAGGAATAGATTTCCCCAATCCACCAATAGGCCCATTAGAACCAATACCTATGGAACCTATTCATGATACACTTTTTGTAGACACCAATTATTTTTATCATCTTGAGCCTCGTGTACCACAAGAATGGGGTCAAGATAATTTTTATGGCATAGAGTGTCCTAATGGCGTAACAGGCTGCTCGCCTTTGGCTATGGCGACTATTACCGTATGGACTCATTTTAAAAGCGGAATCATTAGTTCAAGAATTAAGTATTCATATGAAGGGCGCAAATTGGATTATGAAGATATTACTTGGGCTGAACTATATAAACATCGCTGGGTAGCAGGCAAAGTCAATAACAAAGAAAGGGAGCATTTATGTTATACTACTGATCCCGAAAATGTACACAAAAGCATATCCCGACTCTGTCGTCAGATTGGGGAGGACGCAAAGACAATATATAGATATACCCCTCCTTCTCCTCAATCTGAAACAGATAATGATATGTTAGTACCTGTTTTAAGAAAATATATCCCCAGTTCTTATACAGTAAAAGATTTTGTAGATTATGATTATCTGCATGTAAATTATTATATAGATCGTGGCTTACTGCTCATGAGCGGTCGGTACAATGAGACTGACTACGGTCATACGTGGATTGCAGACGGATATCGCATTGCAAGTATTAAATATACGGATGTTAAAAATTTTAATCACCCTACGATCCCTCCAACTACTAAAGTATACACTAAAAACTACTGCCTTATTCACATGAGGTGGGGATATCACGGCGATGGTGACGGTTATTTTACCGGGGATGTCTTGACTGTTAATAAAGATAAATTCAGCGATATACGATATATCGCTGTATATAATGAGTAAGAGTAAATTATTATCGAACCATGAAGAAAGTGATTTATGCAATAGCAGCTATGGGGCTGCTTGGCTTAGCTGCTTGCAGCGATTCGCCAAAGGCGACGGATAGTGAATTCAGCAAACCGATAGAATTGAGTTCCCGTGCAAAAGAGGCTTCTCAATGTGCCAGCAAACTTGACGTCAAAATATTCCAAATCTATTGCGATAGTATTAAATCGACCAATGCCAATGGTAATTCTATCATAGCGCCTCTGAGTCTTACTACATATTTAGGCATGTTCTCCAATCTTATTGACGATGAGGATTTCAATGCCGCCATATGCGATTACTTCGGCACTTCCGATAAAGCTACTGTCAACGAAGTGGTGTCTGAATACATGAATCAGTTGTCCACTCTCGATTCGCGCACTAAGGTCAACTTCTCCAATAAAATCTGGTACGATCAGAAATACAATCTCTCCGGTTCGATAGTTGACGTAGTGAAGACGTACTACGATGCAACTTTAGAGGGCGCTGATTTCACAAACGAAGATGCGGTGAAGTCTGACATTCGCGACTGGGTCAACACAAAGAGCGAAGGTATGATTAGTAACTGGGAAGTTGAACATATTGACAAATTTATGGCAGCTCAGGTGATGATGTTCCATGGACCTTGGGCGACTGAATTCGACCCCGCCAACACCAGTGAACGTGTATTCCACACACCCTTGGGGATGGCAGACGTCCTCGTACCCACTATGCAAGGCAAGCTTGCCGGCAGATATATTCTCACCGAGACATATCAGGCAGTACGATTCGACTTCGGTGCCGGTATATACGTAGCCGACGTTGTGCTCCCTCGCGAGGGTGTTAATATTGATGACGTTATCTCCGAGCCAAACTTCGGTATGTGGACGGACGAAGATATGTATGTCATAAGCCTAAACGTATCCATGCCGAAATTCACAGTATATCAATACTGCGACGGTATTCAGAGCCTTTTGGAGAAGATTGACCCTCGGTTCAATATTTACAATAAGCATATAGCTCTGTTTGAAGATGATGACGTAAATAATATAACCTCCATCATGCAACATGTAGCTATGGAGGTAAATGAAAGCGGTGCTAAGGTTGTTTCTGTAACCCACAATGGCTGGGCTACAGCATACAACCCCTCCGAATTCCATATCAACCGTCCTTTCGTCATGATGATTCGCCTGCGTGATACCGGTGCCATTCTCGCGGCAGCACGCATAGTCAATCCTCTCGAAGCAAACTGATACATCTCCCCTTCCCTTTTCTGCGGTGTGCCTATATCAGGCGCACCGCTTTGTTATATCCCAGTGGTATTGTACGCCTTTGCGTGGCATGATTTCGCGCATTGAATCAACTGAGGAGCCACCGAGAAAGAGAGGTTTGTCTTTTTTAGCCTCAGAGTACCGAAATATTTTGTATATTTGCGCAAATAAAAAGAATAACCATGGAACATCCCGAAAACGACGAGCAGTACACCGGCCTTACCGTCAACAGCGGCGTGGCTCAGCCGCCCATCGTCAACCCATATCTGGCAGCGCGTCGCCGCCGCCGGCCCATGCCTACGGCGTCCGAGCTCGTCGAAGGTATCCTCCGCGGTGACATCACCATGCTCAGCCGCGCCGTCACCCTCGTGGAAAGCACGGCGCCCGACCACTATGCCCTCGCTCAGGAGGTAATAGAGAAGTGTCTCCCTCACAGCGGCAACTCCCGCCGCATAGGCATCACCGGCGTCCCGGGAGCCGGTAAGAGCACAAGTATCGATACCTTCGGCATGCACGTCCTCAAGCAGGGCGGCAAGCTCGCCGTCCTCGCCATAGACCCCTCCAGCGAACGCACCAAAGGCAGCATCCTCGGCGACAAAACCCGCATGGAGAAGCTCGCTATTCAACCCGGAGCTTTCATACGCCCCAGCCCCTCCGCCGGCTCGCTCGGCGGCGTAGCTCGAAAGACGCGCGAGACCATCGTACTCTGCGAAGCCGCCGGCTACGACACCATCTTCGTAGAGACGGTAGGCGTAGGACAGAGCGAGACGGCTGTCCACTCTATGGTGGATTTCTTCCTGCTACTCCAGATAGCCGGTGCCGGCGACGAACTGCAGGGCATCAAGCGTGGCATCATGGAGATGGCCGACGGCATCGTCATCAACAAAGCCGACGGCGACAACATCGGCCCCGCACAGCTCGCGCAGGCTCAGTACCGCTCGGCCCTGCACCTCTTCCCGCCGACAGAGAGCGGGTGGAGCCCCGAAGTTCTCACCTACTCAGGCTACTACGAACTCGGCATAGCCGAAGTATGGGACATGATAGACAGATATTTCGATTTCGTCAAGGCCAACGGATACTTCGAACTTAAGCGCAGCCGCCAGGCTCGCTGGTGGATGTACGAGACCATTGACGAACAGTTGCGAAAACACTTCTACGACAATCCCGAAGTACAGCGACTTCTCGCCGCCAACGAAGCCGACGTCCTCGCCAACCTGCGCACCTCTTTCGCCGCCGCGACAAACGTCCTCGACTACTATTTCACACACTGAGCTTGAACATTTTCTCCCTCCCGGCGTCATAATATAAGACATTCATCACTCCATTGCTATGAAAACTATCTCACGACGCTTCTTTTCCGTCCTCATCATCGCACTGCTCGCACTCACGGCAGCCGCACGACAGACTCCCGGCGATAAGGTGGGAGCCGACATTGACTCGCTCGTCTACAACTTCGGTATCGTGGCCGACAACGCCGCGCCCGTGAGCCACGACTTCATAGTGTCCAACAAAGGCACAAGCGCAATCGCCATTCTCAGCGTCAAGCCCCGCTGCGGATGTACCGTAGGCAACTACTCCCGCAAGCCCGTCAAGCCCGGTAAGTCAACGCCTATCAATATCAAATTCAACCCCGCCGGGCAGCGCGGTGAAGTGGACAAGTCCGTCCGCGTACGCCTGAAGAACGGCGACGGCAAAAGCGAAGAAATCACCCTCCGAATGGTAGGACAGGTGGTACCCCACAACGACTAACAGAACGCTACACTGACATATATGCACATCCCATCCTCTTTCATCACCTTTGCCCTTGCTTGTGCTGTCGCCTTCCCCGCGGCAGCGCAGGACGCCACGGCACCGGCCGACGCCCCATACACACTCGAGGACTACAGGCGCCTGGCTCTCGACAGCAACAAACAGCTGATGATTTCGCGCGAGAAAATCCGCAAAGCCGAGTATCAGAAGAAGGAAGCATTCGCTGCTTATCTGCCCTCTTTCGACCTCAACGCCGGATACGTCTACAATCAGCGCAACATATCAATCTTCGACAAAGACCAGCTCCTGCCCACGAAGTCCTTCGACCTCAAGACCCAGAGCTACGAGTTCGATCTCGTGAAGAATCCCGTCACCGGCGAGCCCATCAAAGGTCCCGACGGCAGCTACATTCCCTCTACCGTCGCCCTTATACCGAAGGACGCCATGACCTTCGACATCCACAATGTATTCTTCGGTGCCGTCACCCTCACACAGCCCGTATATATGGGCGGTAAGATTGTGGCGATGAACGCCATCACACGCGCCGCCGAGCAGGCCGCACGCGACCTCCATATAGCCGAGGCTGAGAACGTCATCTACGCCGTCGACGCCGCCTACTGGCAGGTGGTATCTCTAAGCGCCAAGCAGGCCCTCGCCACAAGCTACGTCGACCTGCTCCAATCGCTCCACGACGACGTGCACGCTATGCTCGAACAAGGCGTCGCCACTCGTGCCGACGCACTCAGCGTCGACGTCAAGCTCAACGCCGCCCAGGTAGATCTCACCAAGGTAGAGAACGGTCTCGTACTCTCTCGTATGGCGCTCGCACAGGTGTGCGGCCTGCCGGTGGATACTCCGCTCTCTCTCGCCGACGAAGGCAAGGATGTACCAATGCCCGCCACAGTACCCGCCTCGGAGTACAATATGGAGGAAGTCTTCGCCAACCGACCCGACCTCCGAGCCCTCGGCCAAGGCGTCGAAGCCGCCCGTCAGCAAGCACGCGTCGAGATGGCATCCATGCTTCCTACCGTCGCTATCATAGGCAGCTACGAAGTGTCCAACCCTAATATGTACGACGGTTTCAAGAAACGTTTCAAAGGAGCATTCTCCGTAGGTGCTATGGTATCAATACCCCTATGGCACTGGAAAGGCGACTACAGCAAATACAAAGCCGCTCAGGCCGATGCGAACATTCGCCGCCTCGAACTCGAAGACGCCCGCAGCCTCGTTACGCTCCAGGTACGTCAGGCCGCATTCAAGACCACTGAGGCAGCAAAAACATACATCACCGCTCAGTCCAATCTCGCCAAAGCCGACGAGAACCTGCGCACGGCGAATCTCGCTTTCCGCGAAGGCGTTGCCACTTCCGACAACGTAATGGAAGCTCAGACAGCCTGGCTCAAAGCTCACTCCGAGAAGATCGATGCAATGATCGACGTCAGACTATGCGACACCTATCTGAGCAAAGTCCTCGGCACTCTATATCAATAATCATCACCATAACATAAAGCATACTTCAAGATATGAATCAGAATATCTCCCAGGAACAGAAAGCTAATCGCTCGCTCCTCATAACAATGGGCGTCGTGGTGGCCGCAGTGGCTATCATCGCCATTGTCGGTTTCCTGTTCATGAACAGGCCCGACAGTTACATCGAAGGTCAGGTAGAAGGCACCAACATCCGTATCTCAGGCAAGCTCCCCGGCAGAGTAATGGAATTCTACGTCGTCGAAGGCGACACCGTTCACGCCGGTGACACTCTCGTCCATATACACTCTTCCATTGTCGAGGCTCAGCTCGGCCAGGCCGAAGCTATGCGCTCCATTGCCGAAGCCACCGACAAGAAAGTAGATGCCGGCACTCGCTCTCAGATTGTAAGCGCTGCCGCCGACCTCGTACGTCAGGCCGACGCCGCTGTCACCATCACCGAGAAGACCTACCGTCGCATGGAGAACCTCTTCAATGAAGGCGTCGTGAGCGAGCAGAAACGCGACGAAGCAAAGGCCGCATACGATGCCGCAGTGGCTGCACGAGATGCTGCTGCCGCTCAGCTCTCACTCGCCCGCGACGGCGCTCAGAAAGAAGATAAAGCCGCCGCCGCTGCATCAGTACAGGCTGCAAACAGTGGCGTCAATCAAGTAGAAGCAATCCTCGAAGACAGTTACCTCACGGCTCCCTTCGACGGTACTATCGACCAGATATATCCCCAGGTCGGCGAACTCGTAGCCCTCGGGGCACCCATCATGAGCCTCCTGAAGCTCGACGACAGATATGTGGTATTCAACGTACGCGAAGAACTCCTCAACGAACTCCGAATGGGCACAAAGATGGACGTAATGATTCCCGCCCTCGGCAAGAAACACATCGACGTAGAGATATACTACATCCGCGACCTCGGCAGCTACGCCACATGGCGCTCCACAAAGAGCACCGGCAGCTACGACAGCCGCACATTCCAGATAAAGGCACGTCCCACCGAGGCCGTCGACGGTCTACGCCCGGGCATGTCAGTAGTATTCGAGCAATAATGACGCTATGTCTGAGTATGGTTTCCGGGCCGGTGTAAGGCGCGAACTGCGCCGATGGAGCCGCCGTCGCATTTATCTTTTCGGCATGGTGCTTGTGCCGCTCTTCGTCACGATGTTCTTCCTCAATCTCCTCAAGGAAGGACTTCCCGAGCACGTACCCACTGCTGTTGTTGACCTCGACCACTCCGCTCTGTCGCGCTCCCTCACACGCTCCCTCGAAGCAATGGATGTTATAGCCATCGACCACTACTGCGAGAGCTACGACGATGCGCTCGCACAGGTGCGCCGGGGCGACATATTCGGTTTCTTCGTCATCCCCGCCAACTTCGAGAAACAGACCTTCGCCGGCGAAGGTCCCACGCTGGAGTACTACTCCAATATGACCTACTTCGTGCCGGGCACCCTCGCTTTCAAAGGCTTCAAAACCGCCGCCGTCACCACCTCTGCCGGCATTGTGCGACAGACGCTCGTATCCCTCGGCCTGTCCGAAGCACAGAGCATGGCCATGATTCAGCCTCTCGACATACAGATCTTCGCACTCAACAACCCCTGGATGAACTACAGCTACTACCTCACACCTTCCTTCGCAATGGCCACCTTCGTCCTCATGATCATGCTCATGACCACGTTCCAGTTCACCTCTGAGATAAAACAAGGTACATCAACTCAGTGGCTCGCCACAGCCCGCGGTAGTATATTCGAAGCAGTATTATCCAAGCTCTTCCCCGCAACTATAGTATACTTCGCTGTTGCACTATGCTTCCTGTGGCTCCTCTTCGGACTATCACACTTCCCCCTCAACGGGTCGCTGGGAGTCCTCATTGCCGCAACACTCCTCACCGTCACAGCATCGCAGGCTTTCGGCCTGATGGTGGCAGCCATTGTGCCCAATGTACGTTTGGCATTCTCCATATGCGCCCTATTCGGCATCCTGTGTTTCTCTTTCGCCGGATTCTCATTCCCCGTTCAGAGCATGTACGGCGCCATCGGTATATTCAGTTGGATAGCTCCTGTTCGCTACTGGTTCCTCATATACATCAACGATGCACTCAACGGAGTAGATATCTATTACTCTCGTATGTACTTCGTCGCCCTGATAGTATTCATCTTCCTCCCCTGGATATTCATCCGCCGCCTGCGCAAAGCCGCTCTTAATCCCGTCTACGTACCATGAGCATATTCAAATCTTGCACCCGCTGGTGCCTCGACATGGCACGCGTGTTCCGCAATGAACTCAGACTCATCGTCTCCGATATGGGCGTACTACTGTTCTTCGTGGGCCTGCCGCTGCTATATCCCGTCGTTTACACCCTGATATACAACCCCGAGGTAGTACGCCAAATACCCGTAGCTGTTGTCGACGACAGCCGTACGGCAGCCTCGCGCGACCTCGTACGACGCGCCTCTGCCTCTCCCGCAATTCAGATATACGACTACTGCACGGACCTCCCCGAAGCCCGACAGCTCATGGCCGAAGGAAAAGTATTCGGCATCCTCAGCATACCCTCCGACTATGACCGAGCCATTGGCACCGGCTCCACCGCTCACGTATCTTTCTTCTCCGACATGAGCCTCCTGCTTCGATACCGCTCTTTCGTCTCTGCTATGACAGACCTCCAGATTGAAGTCATAGGCGACATCACATCACAGAAAGTCGATGCCCTCGGGGCCGAGTCATATATGGAAGGACACTCCCCGATGGTACAGAGCAGCAGCAACTTCCTCGGCGACACCGAGCAGGGATTCGCATCTTTCGTAATCCCCGGCA
>CAMWKV010000093.1 GCA_947174915.1 uncultured Porphyromonadaceae bacterium
TAGGTTGGAACAGGCCATAAACCCGCGACGGGCCGGGCCTGTTACATAGAAATTTAATTCATATACCATCTATGCATCCGTGCGGGCAGGTTCAACACCGTCCGCACGGATTTTTTGTATAGAACATCGTTTCAGATAACTATTCAGATAAAGTGAGGACAGTAGAGGACGGTATTTGATAATGGGGGATAACAAGGTAAAGTGTAATACCCGAAGGATGAGTAAACGGCAGGAGAGTTACTGTAGTGGTGCTGTTGTCGGCACCAACAGTGGATATAATCGGTTCTCTCACCGGAGAGGATGGCCGCATATAGAGTGAGCCGTCTGAAGCGCGGTAGATGGAATCCGGGGTGGCAGGAAGGCTTATATGTTCGAGCCCGGCGGGAACGAAGGCAACCGGGCGCCCGAAGCGCTCGGTAAGGCAGCGGTAGACTATGGGCTCCATGAAAATCACATTCGGAGCCATGCCGAGAGCCGTCCGGGGAATGTCGTAGGCGTAGACTGGATGGCAGTAAACGGTGCCTGTCGGGGATGTGGCAAGGGCTGCACGCGCTTCGCTATACGCCTTACCTACGCGATGAATCCAGATACCTGCATGTATGCTTACGATGCCGAATAGAAGCATTAACGCAGTCGTCACTATGTTCTGAGTCCGTGCCGCGAACTTCTGCAGCAGAGGGTAGAGGACTATGCCCCAGGCACCGATGGCGCATAGCTGGGGCCAGTAGGCTGAGCGAGGAGCATAGCTCACAAAGAGTGATATGATGGTGCCGGCTCCGGCGGCGACGGCAAAGAAAGTGAATGCTACATTCTCGGAGATGAGGGATACAATGTATGCCCGGGTACGGGTGGTGATGGCAGAGAGAATCAAGCCAAGCCATAGCAGGATGACGGGGAAATTGAAGAGTAATATCTTTGCCGGGGCTGTCTGCCATGCTGGTGCCGCTGACTCAGCAACGGCACGCATAACGATATGTGAGGACATCACCCATACCGTGCCAAGGGCGGCTGTCAGACAGCCGATGAACAGCAGGAAATGTCTCGTGGTCGCGGTATTGTAAGTGACGGAAGTATTGGTACAAGTTGATGAGGCCGGAATTTTGTACTTTATAATGGGGATGATGGCGGCGCATATCATAGCGGCACCGCTGCTTATTGCTATCTGTTCATGTCCTGTTGCCGCAACTATGGCTGCAAGGATGCAAACGACTGTACATAGTGTGCTCCGTGACTTATTCAAGGCAAGAGATAGCGCCATAAATGCAGCCGCGGCAACGGGGATATAATTCATGGCGGCTATGAATACGAGCATATTGTTGCGCCACGGCAGCAATAGAAGTATGGCCCACATGAGGATGGCCTGAACGCAGTACGCTTGACGCCGCGTGCCTGACGGCGGGAGTATCAGTCGGGCCAATATATATAATGTATAGGCCAGGGAAACGCCGGTAATTAGAGCTGTGAGCCACTTGGACAGATAGAGCGTGAACAGCGGCGAGAGAATCTGAGCTAATCGCCAGTTGTCATTGAGCCGCACGTCGTTGATGTAGTCCGTGTAGCCTGATAGGAAATTACCACCCGCTGTCTTGGCGAGGAACTCGGCTTCGAAGGCGTCGCTGTCGAAAGCATAGGGTGTGAGATAGGCGAAGACGGTCATTACAAGCCCGAACCACAGCCACGGAGCTGTCGCAATATGTCTAAGATTCCTCATACGCGGGAAGATAATTTAATGATTAAAATGCTCCGTCAAAATCAGCCCCTGCGACAGTTGATTCTGTGGCAGGGGCATAGGGGAGGGGTATCGGTGAGTTCAGTTGATGATGTCGAAACCGGTGTACTTGCGGAGACACTCGGGAACGATGATACCTTCGGGAGTCTGATTGTTCTCAAGGAGGGCTGCCATGATACGGGGGAGTGCAAGGGCAGAGCCGTTGAGAGTGTGACAGAGCTGAGGCTTCTTGTCCTCACCGCGGTAGCGGCATTTGAGACGGTTGGCCTGATAGGTCTCGAAGTTCGATACAGAGGATACCTCGAGCCAGCGACCCTGAGCAGCAGAGTACACCTCGAAGTCGAATGTGATGGCGGAGGTGAAGCTCATGTCACCGCCGCAAAGACGGAGGATGTGCCAGGGCAGGCCGAGCTTTTCGAGCAGACCCTGTACGTGAGCCTTCATTTCTTCGAGGGCAGCGTAGCTGTTCTCGGGTTTCTCGATGCGCACGATTTCCACCTTATCGAACTGGTGGAGACGGTTGAGGCCGCGCACGTCCTTGCCGTAGCTGCCGGCTTCGCGACGGAAGCATGCCGAGTAGGCGCAGTTCTTGATGGGGAGCTTGTCGCCGGGGATGATGACGTCACGGTAGAGGTTGGTGACAGGTACTTCGGCGGTGGGGATGAGGTAGAGGCCGTCGAGGTTGACGAAGTACATCTGGCCTTCCTTGTCGGGGAGCTGACCTGTACCGTAGCCGGAGGCTTCGTTCACCACATAGGGGGGCTGTACTTCAAGGTAGCCGGCAGCGGAGGCTTCGTCGAGGAAGAACTGGATGAGTGCGCGCTGGAGCTTGGCACCTTTGCCGAGATATACGGGGAAACCGGCGCCGGTTATCTTGACACCGAGTTCGAAGTCAATGAGATTGTACTTGGCGGCCAGATCCCAGTGGGGGAGAGCATTCTCGGGCAGCTCGGGCATGGGACCGCCGGTGGCTTCTACGACGTTGTCGGCAGCCGAGGTACCGGCGGGCACGGCGGCACAGGGTATGTTGGGGATGTTGAGGAGTTCAGTCTCGATTTCAGCCATGGTGCGAGTGAGCTCTTCGGCGATAGCTTTCTGCTCCTCTTTGAGTACGGCTACGTTTTCTTTAGCTTTTTCAGCATCGTCGCGGCGACCTTCCTTCATGGCTTTGCCGATGGTGGCAGCCAGTTTGTTGAGTTCGGCGGCGGCGTTATCGTTCTTAAGCTGGAGCTGACGACGGAGGTCGTCGAGTGCGAGTACACGCGCTATGGGTTTCTGACCATCAAAGCCCTTGACGGCAAGACGCTCTATAATCAGCTTGGGGTCTGCTTTAATCTGTTGTAAGGTAAGCATTTGGAAATGAGTTTATATCCGGTAATAAAACGCTCGAGGAATATAGTCAAGCAGTGAAAGAATTATTTGGCCGCAAGGAGCTCGCGCACCATGGCAGAGATTGCTTTGCCATCGGCACGGCCAGCGAGAGCCTTGGTAGCTACGCCCATCACCTTGCCCATCTCGGCGGGCGACGAAGCACCGGTCTGTTCGATGATCTTCTGAAGCTCGACGCGCAGTTCGTCGGTCGAAAGAGCCTTGGGAAGATAAGCCTCAATAACGGCTACTTCAGCGAGCTCGCCATCGGCGAGGTCGGGACGATTCTGCTCGGTGTAAATGCGTGCGCTTTCGCGACGCTGCTTCACCATTTTAACGAGGATTTTGAGAGCCTCGTCGTCGGACAGTTCACCGTTGGCACCGGGCGCGGTCTTTGCTTCGATGAATTCTTTCTTGATGCCACGCAAAGCCTGCAGGCGCACCTTGTCCTTGGCGAGCATGGCTTCCTTGATGGCGCTTTCTATGCTTGTATATAAATCCATGGATGGTAGTATTTGTCAGAGGTGAAAGGATGAGAATATCAGTGTGCTGCGGTGAACTGCTCCAGGAAGCGGGTGTCGTTCTCGGAGAACATGCGCAGGTCTTTTACCTGATATTTGAGGTTGGTGATACGTTCGATACCCATGCCGAGTGCGAAGCCGGAGTATTCCTTCGGGTCGATGCCGCATGCTTCGAGGACGGCGGGGTCTACCATGCCGCAACCGAGGATTTCCACCCAGCCGGTGTGCTTGCAGAAAGAGCAGCCCTTACCGCCGCAGAGGTTGCAGCTGATATCCATTTCGGCCGAAGGTTCGGTGAAGGGGAAGTAGCTGGGACGGAGGCGAATCTGTGTTTCGCGGCCGAACATTTCGCGGGCGAAGTAGAGTAGTGTCTGACGCAGGTCGGCGAAGGTTACGTTTTTGTCAATGTAGAGAGCCTCTACCTGATGGAAGAAGCAGTGAGCACGTGCGGAGATAGCTTCGTTACGATATACGCGGCCGGGGCAGATGATGCGGATGGGCGGCTTCTGCGAGGTCATCACGCGAGTCTGTACGGACGAGGTGTGTGTGCGCAGGAGCACGTCGGGCTCACGGGAGATGAAGAAAGTATCCTGCATGTCGCGTGCGGGATGATCAGGAGCGAAGTTGAGGCTTTCGAACACGTGCCAGTCGTCTTCCACCTCGGGGCCTTCGGCTATGGTGAAACCAAGGCGGCGGAAGATGTCAATAATCTGTTCGCGCACAAGCGAGAGAGGATGGCGGGAGCCTAAACGCAGGGGAGCGGGAGTACGCGTGAGGTCGAGCAGGTCGGCGTCATTGCCGCCGGAGCTCAGGTTGTCGCGCAGAGTGTTGATGTGCTCTGTGGCAAAAGCCTTGAGTTCGTTGATGGCCTGGCCTACGGCGCGCTTCTCTTCTGCGGGGACTGCGCGGAAATCGTTCATCAGCGCCGACACGGCACCTTTCTTGCTGAGGTATTTGATGCGCAGCGCTTCCACCTCGTCGAGGGAGGCGGCGGTAGCGGCGGCGATTTCTGCCCGGAGGGCGTTAATTCTTTCTATCATCAGTACATTCATTAGGCGTCGGACCGGGGTCCGGATAATGGGGGAATTAGCGGACCGATGCGGCCCACCTTTTTACCAACTGCAAAGGTAGCTATTTTTTTGCTATTTCTATCCCTTGCAGCTAAAATTTTGATGTTTGACGGATATTGGGTAAATTTGCAATATGATTGAAGATATCAATTCGTTCGAAAGTGTGGTGCGGAATTATATCCGCCGGGAGCAGCTCCTGCGGCCTGACGGGCCTGTCATAGTGACCTTGAGCGGGGGCGCCGACTCGGTGGCTCTGCTCGCCGTGCTCACAGCGCTCGGCTATGATTGCCGGGCTGCTCACTGCAACTTTCACCTCCGCGGCGAGGAGTCCATGCGCGATATGGCTCACGCAGCCGGTATATGCAATACCCTTGGTGTGGACCTGTATGTGAAGGACTTTGATGTGCCTGCGCGTCAGGCTGCTACAGGCGAGTCTGTAGAGATGGCCTGTAGGGAGTTGCGCTACAAATGGTTCGCCGACCTTGTCCATCGCGAACGGGCGCAGGCCATAGCCGTCGGCCATCATCAGGAGGACAGAATAGAGACCTTCATGCTCAACCTTGCCCGTGGTACCGGTATTCGCGGGCTCGTATCTATGCGTCCTCGCAATCAGTTGGTTGTAAGACCTTTGCTGTGTGTGTGCCGCGAGGACATCGAGACCTACCTGCACCTGCGAGGCCTCGAGTGGATAGTGGACAGCAGCAACAATTCCGACGAACATCGTCGCAATAGAGTTCGCCGTCATGTCATGCCGACATTTGAGCGCCATTTTCTCGGAGTGGACGCTTCTATCCTCACTACCGTCAGCAACCTCGAGGCCGCCGAATCGCTCTACCAGTATGCCGTCGACAATATTATCAAGGCAACGACAGATACTGCCGGTATAGATCTTGAGGCTCTTGCCCGATATCCGGAATCGGCCACGGTGCTCTTTGAATACCTTCGTCCGCGAGGATTCAACATGGCGCAGGTGGAGAATATCCTTGCCGATACGACGGTTTCCGGCCGCAGATATCTGTCGGCCGACGGCCGTTATGTGGCCGAACTTTCGCGTCAATATCTGCGTGTGAGTGATGCTACTTCTGCGGTGGCAGCCGATGAAGTGTACCCTGTAGACCTACGTCAGAGTATCTTCGAACCTGTCCGTATAGATGTATCTTATCATCCTGTGACAGACTTCCATCCCGAGGACGTCGGACCCGTGGTGGCATATATTGATGCAGCGGCTACCGGACCGGCGGCGGAGTGGCAGTTGCGACATGCACGTCGAGGCGATACAATGGTGCCCTTCGGCCGGCGTCGCGGCAAGTTGCTGAGCGATATCTTCTGTCAGGCGAAGTACACCGCTGCTCAGAAGCGCGAGGCATGGCTGCTCACGCGTAACGGTGAAATCGTATGGATACCCGGTCTACGTTGCTCCGGACTGTTCGCCATAGGCCCCGATACAAAAGAATATATCAGACTGGAACTTAAATAATTATATCATACGTTACTATGAAGAACCTTAGCGTGGCAATCCACAGCATCCGTCAATACCGACTGACAGCTCTGGCAGCTGCTTTATCAGCTGTACTTGCCGCCAATGCGCAGAATATCGTAAGTACCGATGCATATGTGTGGCGCGGCGATAGTGTCATTCAGGGAGAATACACTGCTACGTCGCCTGATGGGCTCAGCATCATCTCTACCTACAGTGCCCGCCCCGGCTACAGATTCCCTGTCTACAAAGAATGGCATGTGAAGAATGACATTTCTGCATATCCACGCCTCGATACTCCCAACAATCTGCATCGGGCTATATATAATATGGGGCTCGACGAGATGGTCAATGCTGTAGAGCCGGACACTACCCTGCGTACCGGACGCGAGTGGGCCGGTGTGTGGACGCGCGATGTCAGCTACTCCATTCTCCTTTCGATGGCCTACATGCAGCCGGAAGCATCGAAAATATCTCTGATGAAAAAGGTGACACCGGCAGGTACTATAGTGCAGGATACCGGCAGCGGCGGCGCATGGCCTGTCAGTTCGGACAGAGAGATATGGACGCTCGCAGCCTTTGAGTTGTACAAAGTGACAGGCGATCGCTCGTGGCTTGAATATATCTATCCTATAGTCAAGCGTTCGCTTGCCGACGACATATTGACTGTCATTGGTGAGTCGGGGCTCGTCAAGGGTGAGACATCGTTTATTGACTGGCGAGAACAGAGTTATCCGCGCTGGATGCAGACAGCGGATATCTATCAGAGTGAGTCGCTTGGTACGTCAGTAGTGCACTCTCAGGCCTGGCGCACCCTTGCTGAGATGGCTCAGATACTCGGCGACAAAGATGTAGCCGACCGAGCGAAGACCCGGGCCGATGCTATTGCTAAGGCTGTCAATGACTATCTGTGGATGCCCGAGCGTGGCTACTATGCCATGTATCGCTACGGCCGCGATTTCCTCATCACAAATCCGCGTGCCGAAACTCTCGGCGAGTCGCTCGCTATATTATATAATGTAGCCGATGCCGACCGCGCACGTGAGATTACAGAGAACAATCCTACGACTCCATTCGGTACAGCTATCTTCTATCCGCAGATAGCAGATATTCCACCGTACCACAATAATTCTCTCTGGCCCTGGGTGGGCGCTTACTGGGCTCTGGCAAATGCCAAGGCAGGCAATGAGGCCGGTACGCTCGAAGCCATAGGTTCTGTGTTTCGTCCGGCGGCTCTCTTCGCCACCAACAAGGAGAATTTCGTCCTCGACGACGGCGACATCGCTACCGAGCTGAATTCATCCAACATGCTCTGGTGTCTTGCCGGTAATATCGCCATCACTCACCGCATATTATTTGGTATTCACTACAGTCTAGACCGTTTGGAATTCCGTCCCTTTGTGCCGGAAGCGCTCGCAGCCTCACGCAGCCTCACGGGCTTTCCCTACCGGAATGCTGTGCTCGATATCAATATCAGCGGCTACGGCAGCGAGATAAAGAGTTTCAAACTCAACGGCAAGGAACACGCACCGTATGTCCCTGCGTCAATGAAAGGTCCGGTGAAAGTTGATATAGTGATGGCCGACAATAAGCCTGCACCGATGAAAGTGAACCACGTACCAAATAAGAAAGCGCCTCTCACGCCGCAGACGTGGATAGAGGACGGCATGTTGCGGTGGAATCCTATAGAATATATAGCCTCATACACAGTACTGCGCGACGGTGTACCGGTAGCATCTACACGTACCACGTCCTGCGATATTAACGACAAGCCGGGAGAATATCAGGTAGTTGGCATCAGCGACGACGGTACACAGAGCTTCGCCTCCGAGCCGCGCTCGAATCAGCGTGTCATCGTCACCGAAATGCCCGGCGAGAGCCTGTCCATGATGTCTTCGGAGATTAGTTATGCGCCCTCGCAGAAGATTGAGGGTTACTCCGGTAGAGGTTTTGTCGAAACAGACCGCAATACCGGAGCTATCGAAGTTCCTGTCAGCGTGGATCGCGAGGGCGACTATGCTATCTCTCTCGTATATGCCAATGGCAACGGACCGGTCAACACGGAGAACAAGTGTGCCATCCGTACAGTCAGCGTCGACGGACAGCGCGAGGGTATAGTTGTGATGCCGCAGCGTGGCGTGGCCAACTGGAACGACTGGGGGCAGTCCAATGCCGTCAAAGTACATCTCACGCCGGGAGTGCATGTAGTTCGGATTGACTATCGCCCCGAGAACAGAAACATGAACGGCACTACCAACCATGCGCTTGTCGATCAGGTACGACTCACATTGCTTGGCGAGTGATTTGTGTAAAATAATACAATTCGCAGAATGTTAGCGGGATAGTGTGTGTTTGCGCTGCATATTTTGTGAGATTGTGCAATGTTTAGTGAAAATTTTTAGCTGAAAAGTTTGCACAGTTCGAAAATAGTCCCTAACTTTGCAACGCAAAAACGGAAAACACCGTCCCACTCGGGTGCTTAGCTCAGCTGGTTCAGAGCATCTGCCTTACAAGCAGAGGGTCGGG
>CAMWKV010000094.1 GCA_947174915.1 uncultured Porphyromonadaceae bacterium
GGATTATTCTTCGTCCCACCAGGTGCAGCTTACAGGCTCGAAGGTACCTTTGGCGGCTACACGGAATATGGCGGTGAAGGGACGGGTGGTGCGGTCGGCGAAGTAGGCCGAGAAGTTGATGGTGTAGAGCACCTCAAATCCGGGCAGCGGTGCGGCATCAGGATGCAGGATGGCCAGTGCGCCGGGCATAACCTCGTTCATGAAACGGGTCTTTTCGAGCTCGATGATTTCATCGTCCGACATACCCTCGTATCCGGCGGGATACTGGTCGCGGGCAGCCTGCGGACGGAGGTCAACATTGCCCTGGTAGGCCGAGGTGCCGGAGTAGTACTCATTGTTGCCATAGGAGGTCACATAGAATAGACCGCTCTTGATGCTGGTATCGCCCATGGGCACGCAGATGTTCTCATACACCCAGTCCGTACAGGTCTGGAAGTAGAGTGTGCTCAGAGGCTCGTTGCGTCCGGCGGGAAGGGTGATAGTCACGTTCGGGTCGAACATCCACTTGCCCTGAGCGCGTACGAACTGTGCTGTCTCGGTGGTGATGAAGTCGTAGGGAGCCCATGCCGAGCCGTCGTAGATATATGCGGAAGCAGTGTAGGCAGCGCTGCCGCCGGCATAACGGTTCCACACAACAGTCTCGATATCGCCTTCAGCAGCGTAGGGCATGTTGAGGTCGAGATACTTGGACAGATAGGGCTCGGCGGCCGAGAGATTCGGGTAGCTCTGTCCCATAGCGGTGTAGTCGGCGGGCGAGAGGACGGTGAAGCTCTTGGGAGCGGGCTGCCAGGAGTCGTCGGTGTAGAGATAGAGGGCGTTGCGGGTCTCGGAGGGCACGAAGTACTGTGCACGCGAAGCGGCCCCACGCGAAGCGGGGATAGCGTTGAGGGTGAGATTCTTGACCTCCCATGTACCGCTCTTATCCTCCTCGCTCACATACTTGAAGCCGAGCTGAATCTTCTTGCCTTCGTATGCTGCGAGGTTTATATCGCCGCTGGTGCCGAAGGTCCACGACGTATTGTCGGTGTACTGAGGGATAGTCACCTGCTCCCATGCGGCGGTAGCGCCGGTGCGCACCCACAGGGTACAGTTGGCCTTGGCGAAATCAAGGTCGGGGAACTTGTTGACTACATGTTCGAAAGCGAGCACAGGCTCGGTGTATCCGGTGAGGTCTATCTCGGGGCTGATGAGCCATGCCTCGGAGGGATAGCTCTTGTCCTTGAAGGCCGAAGCCTTGGCGCCGTAGTTGACACCGCCCCATGACCACACATAGTCGAGCTCCTCGGGGAGCGATACATTCTGTGTCGTGAAGGGTTCGAGGGCCTCGGTGAACGACTGCGCGAAAACTTCCACGGGAGTGGGAGCGGGAGCTTCGCCGGCACCGAACACGGGCTCCTGCTGCGACTGGCGGTATGATACGACGCACATCATGCCGTCGTTGGCATCGGCATAGTCGGCAAGGAGCGAGGGTATATAGTCCGCAGCGGGACGCGAGGGTACGAAGCAGTCCACCCAGTCGTCGCCACCCCACACCTCGTCGTGATACATGTCGGCATCGACGGTGAAGGTCTGCGGCTCGGCAGCGTCGGCGAAGTACTCGGGAGCGTCGGTAGCCACCCGGTAGGTGAGGCGCACGGACGAACCGTCATTGAGAGTATAGTAGGGAAAGGAAGTGGTCTCGAGCCATGCGGGCACATAGACGGATGCGGGAGCCTCGGCGGAGAAGCACTTGAGCGTACCCACGGCAGCGAGAGCTGCCGCGCCGTCGTCACCGGCGAGCTCCTTATTGGCTGCCAGACCGGCGATGGTGCTGTAGTCGGCTTCGGCGAGGGTGAATTCTACCGACTCCACCACAGTAATGGGAGCATCGGTGATACCCTCGAAGCCTTCGAGCTTGTCGTTCCACGAATTTTCGTCGCAGCCGGGGAGGGCGACGGCGCCACACGCCATCGCTGCTGCAAAGATATATTTGTTTGCTTTCATTGTTTCGTCAGATTAGGCGTGTGTTAGAAGTTGATACGGAGCTTCAGAGAGTAGGTGCGGCCGAAGGAGTAGAATACACTGTAGATATTCTCCCATGTGGCGTCGACGGCAGAGTCGGAGCGGGCATCCACTACATAGTTGTAGTTGAATAGGTTGTGTACATTGCCGTAGAGTGTTGCACCGACGCCGCCGATTTCGAAGCGGTAGGATGCATTGAGGTCGAGCTGGTTGCCCCAGGGTATACGCCAGGGCTTGGCAAGATTGATTTCGGTGTTGTACGAGGGAGTGTTGATGGTGTAGTCGGAGTAGTTGCGGTCGTTCACCTTCCAGTCGGCGCCGATGCGGAAGCCGTTGAAGGGGCGGAAAGTCACGCCGAGGGCGGCAGTAGTCTGAGCGGAGCCGCCCACCTTGATACCCTTCTGATTGAGGATACCCCATGCGTGATCCTCGGCGAGGATGCCGGAGGCGAGGTCGCCGGCGCTGTTCTTGATAGGCTGGCCGAGCTGGTTGTAGAAGTAGCCCTTGGCGTTGGAGTCCCACTGATAGTTGCCGAGCGAGAGCATACCGTTCACCTCAAGCCACTTCAGAGGAGCGTAGGTAGCGTTGATTTCGATACCCATGTGGCGGGCGTCGACGCCGGAGAGGTTCATCACGATACGGTCGCCGGCGTGGGGGCCGGTCTCGAGGACGGAGCCGCGGACAGCGGTCTTGTCCATCCACTTGGTGTAGTAGCCGTTGACGGTAGCGGAGAAGTAGCGCGAGCGGAAGTTATAGCCGGCCTCTACGGAGAATACCTTCTCGTTGAGGGGATTGGGATTGACGGCATTCGAGGTGGCCGACTGGAGGAATACACCCTGCGAGAAGAAGGGCGCACGGCTGATATAGCCGGTGTTGGCGAAGACATTGTTGTGGCGGTCGATGTTGTAGTTGATGCCGAACTTGGCCGTACCGCCGATGAAGTTGTACACGCCGGAGTGGGAGTGCTCCTCGTCGTAGTAGAAGTGGTCGATACGCTCGTAGCCGGTGTTGCTCAGCGAGCCGGAGAGCACGAGGTTCAGCTTCTTGTCCAGCAGATTGAGTTCACCCTGTACGTATGCGCCTTCCTGGATGGTACGTCCTTCGAAATCGCGGTACACGATGTCGCCTACACCGAGTTTCTCGTAGATGAATCCGGGGTCGGCGGCGGCAGCGTTGTTGGCCACCTTGACGTTCTTGCGGGAGCTGTCGTCCATGTAGTACTCGCCGTCGTAGAGGTCAATAATCTTATTGTTGTGGTAGCCCACATAGTAGCGCAGGTCGATACCGGCGAGGAAGTTGAATTTCTTGTCCCAGAACGAGTTCTGATAAGTCGACACGAGGCCGTACCAGTTGTGGGAGTTATTGCTCTGGCTCATGATCATGTTCGAACCGGTCTCGGAGGCCTGGTTCATGAGCTGTACGGCAGCGTAGTCGAATGTACCGTCGGCGCAACGGAAGAGCTCGTTGACCTTGCCATTGGTAGCGCCGTACCATGACGAGTAGCTGATAGCCTGGCCGTTGTATGTTCCGCGGCCCTGACCGCTGTAGCCGCCGCCGGTGGCGAAGGAAGCATAGAGAGTGGTGGAGAGGCTCGATTTCTTGTCGATCTGCCAGATGTGAGCCAGCGAAATCTGAGGCTTGTGGTAGGTGTTGCGGTTCGACGAGCGCACCTTGCCGTGGAGGTCGTAGCCGAAGGATGCATTATATTTATAAGGACTCTCATCACCCATCTTCTCCTTGGCATAGAGCTGATAGTTGATGATGCTCAGACCATCCTGGCTGCCACGCTTGTCGTGCACCTGAGGAGCACCGAAGGCAGTGAGCGAGAGCTGATGGTTGTTGCCCAGGCGCTTGGAGATATTGGCGAAATAGTTGTAGGCAGAGAATTCGGTGCCCTGGATGTAGCCGTCGCCCCACTTGTGCGAGCCGAGGACAGTGACAGCCCAGCCGCCCTTCATCTCGCCGGTGGAGAGCTTGAGACCCATCTCGTTCATACCGTCGTTGCCGAAGCCGTACCAGAGATTACCGCCGCGCTCGGCGTCGAAAGTCTGAGTGGTGATATTGATGGTACCGCCGAGGGAGGGCGACGAGAGGACAGCAGCACCGAGGCCGCGCTGTGTCTGGATGTTGGAAGCCACGTCGCTCAGACCGGCCCAGTTGCTCCAATACACGCCGCCCCACTCCATATCGTTGATGGGGATACCGTTGATGAGCACAGCCACATTAGGGCCCTGGAAGCCGCGCATGTTGATTTTGGCATCGCCGAAACCGCCGCCGTCCTTAGTGGCCCACACACCGGGGGTGGTGTTGAGCACCTCGGGGAGCTCCTGGGTACCAAGGCGGAATTCGATTTCAGCCTTGTTGACCTGCGACACCGCTACGGGTGTCTGGCGGGTACGAGCCAGCGACTGAGTCACCACCACGTCGTTGAGAGCCTCCGACGAAGGGTCGAGCTTGATGGTGCCGAGATCGGCTTTCACGGCCACCTGAGTCTTGTTGTAGCCGATGTAGGAGATAGTGAGAGATTTGGCAGTGTCAGGCACTTTGACTGTGAAAGTGCCATCGAAGTCGGTGATGCCCAAGGCTTTGCCACCGGTGACGGTGATGCTCGCACCGATGATGGGCTCGCCTTCTTCGTCTACTACGGTACCTTTACAGTTGATGGTGCCGCCGGCCGCCCAGGCTATTGCCTGCGTCAACCACAGCACGAGGGTTACCAAGAAAAGTCGTCTCATTACTGAATGGGAAAAAGTGAATAAATATGAATTGGTTTATGTTGTATGCTCTTCTAATATGATTGCAGGGCGCCCCCTGCCAAATGACGCAACAAAGTTACAACTTTTTTTTGATTTTTTCACTATTCCTCATCCCTCACACCACTCATCGTGATAAAAAACCGCCTTAACATTAATTATACGGACAAAAAAAATGCATCGACCTATCCCAGGCAAATGCATCCTAACCTATGATTCACTTATGTGTTGGGTTGTTTTACTTTGCTATTGCTGTTGTCCTATTGATAATTGCTTTGAAAAAACTAATCTTTCTCTCTGTTTGCGCTGCAAAGTTAATGAGGAAATTTTTAATGTGCAAAGTAAATATAGACAAATTTTAGCTCTTTAACATTTATTTAGCAAATTGTTTCATATCAAGCGCCTTGGCCGTGCGCATGGCGGTGAAGGTGGTGAAGGTGTCGAAGATATCGGCCAGGGCTATTGTGGCCGTGCGCAGGCGCGTCTCCAGCATCTCCACGCCACGCGCCGAGGTGTCCTTGCGGCCCAGCAAGGCGTCTCCCACACCGGAGATATCGTCGAAGAGCTTCATCTGCAGCTCCAGGAACTGATAGGCGCCGGACGCGCTGGGATTCGTCATCACCTGCTGCGGCATCTCGCCGCGACCCGTGATGGGTATCACGCCGTCGGCCTGCGCCCAGCGGTTCACCACGTCCTGCCACGACGTACCGGGGGCGAGCTGCGACGTGGGGAAGAGGAGGACTCCCTTGGCAGATGTGGCAAGGATGCGGTCGATAAGGACGATGAGACGGTTGATGGCGCGCTGCTGATCTATGACGTCCTCCACGAAGGGATGTACCTCGCCGTCGGTGAGGGGGTAGAACTTCACCATGAACGGGTGCTGACCGTGGCGCCACGGCGAGTCGTATTCGCCCAGGAGGGTGCCGTCCGGCGCCAGCCACCGACAGTGCCAGCGGAAAGTGACGTCGAGCTTCGAGCCGCCGGGGGCGCCGAGGCTGCTGTCGAGAGTCCATATCTCCACCACGCGGCAGTAGCCGTGGCGCACGGGGGTGAAGAAATCGATGTCGGCGCCGGGCAGCCCCACCGTCTCGGGAGCGAAAGCGCCGCCGCGGCTGACATCGGCGAAGAGTGCCCGCAGAGCCTCGGCACGCGCCCGCGAGGAAGCCCCGAAGCGCCGCGCCACCTCCGGAAAGGGCATGTCGTGGAGCATACCCACCATGGTGATGTCCCAGCCGCGCGGGTCGCGGAAGTCATTGACGAAGAAACGGTTGAAGTCCACATTGTCCACCCATACGTCGCGCACGCCGAAGCGCGTCTCATCGGCCAGGCGTTGCACGGCCGTGCCGCTGATGAGGAATTCTTCGAGCAGACGGCTGTCGAGTTCGGCCAGCGAATTAGCCCGCGACAGGTCGGCGGCACGTCCGCGGGTGTAGGTACCATCCTCGGTGGTGACGCTGCGGTAGCGGCCCACAACGCTCTTGACGAGCTGACGGATGAGATTGTTCGTCATAGGACGCTTGCCGGACATGGTGATGATTTCTTCTTCGCGGCGCATGATGCCGTTGCTGTCCGGGATATAGTCGGACCACTGGTCGCCGTAAGTATAGCGCTTGTATCGGCGGCGTGCTGAGCGTACGCCGCCGAGGGCGCTCCAGGCTCCGTAGGCCCCTTGGAGGAGTTCTTTCATGGTAGCAGGATATCGGTGAGATTGGACGGAAGGATGAGGGGGATGGCCGATTCGTCGAGCACATAGCGGTCGTTGTCGGACACTACCACTGCCGTCAGTGTGCGCGCTGCAGCGGCGGCCGGCCAACACATCAGGCCGCGAATCTCGCCGCCCGACGGAGCTTCGAGCACGGCAACGGGACGCTCGGCGCAGGCTCGCGTGAAGGGGTTGAGCTGCCGCGACATCACCGTGGGCGCCTCCGCCGCCGGCAGCACCTCGACGGCATAGCTCCAGCCGTCGAGAGCCACATCGAAGATACGGCGCGTACCGGAGGGTAGCGTCAGTCGCACACCCCCGCCGGGAAGACTCTCCCCGACGGCTACCCGCGCCGCTACATCGTCAGGAGCGAGTTGCTCGCGCGTGCCGACGTCTATCAGAGCCAGATAGCGGCTGCGGATACCGTCCAGGAGAGCGCCTTCCACATCGAGGCCGTCGGTGTACTCCACGGCGCAGTCGGAACGCGCGGCGCCGAGCAAGCCGGCGCGTCGCGCATATCCGAGGATGGCAGATTTACTGAGGGTCACTTGCATGATGAGTAATGCTGACAGTTGTCATCACGCCGCCTCCGACACCAGACGCATGTGCGCACCGGGATAGCGGAGCACCAGACACGACGCCTCCGTGAGCACCACGGCATCGGTGTTGCGCTGGCCCGACTTGCGCAGGTCAAGCTTCTCGGCCTGGAAGGGGATGTGGACGTACTTGGTCATATAGTTCGGATCGAGCACGAAGCCGTCGTCGGCGTGGCCGCACTGGTCGAACATCTCCGAGTGCACCACATAGAGCGTGCCGAAGTTCGACACCAACTCCTTGAACTCGATACCCCAGCGCACCGTAGTGGCAAGCCCCTGGATGTTGTGCGACACCGAGATACGCGACAGCGCCTCGATAAGCCCGCTGCCGGCAAGGAGAATCTTGCGCTTGGAGCCATTGTTGCCCGTGAAGGCACGGCGGCACAGACTTATCACGAAGGCCTCGTCCACCTTCTCGGGGACCGCCATCTCATCGCCGGCCTGCTCCCATATACCGCCCGTAAGGTACACATACTCACCCTTGACGGGGTCGAACAGTCGGGTGCGCGAGCCGAAGAGGAAGTTCTTCTCCATGCCCAGACGCATATCGATGATAGCCGCCTCCTCCTGGTCCGAGAGTGTCCAGCCCGCCTCCTTGTCGGCGATGCGGAAGAGTGTACTCTGCTCAACCTGCATCTTGAAGATCTGGCAGAAATTAGACGCCTTGCGGGGAAGAGCCTGGAACTGAGGCGACTGTACATCAAGCTCCGTCGCCGCGCGACCCATACGGATGATGCGGGTGCCCTTGGTCATCGAGGGCGCTATGGGGTGCGTACCGCTCATATCGGTCTGCTCGGGAGCGTTGACGGCTACCACCTCAAGACCCTTGTCGGTACTCTTGCCCACCACGTAGAACACCAGAGGCACCTGCTTGCCGCCGGCTTCGACAGTCACCGAAGGCACCAGGATGGTCTCCGACACATCGAAGATATTGTCAGCCGCCGTCACCAGTTCGTGCACGCACACACCGTTGCCGCGGTCCTTGCCGCGACCGCCCACGAAGTCCTCCGCCAGAGTAGTCTCGGTGAGCTTGGTGTCCACAGAGTAGTAGTCCACCGTCATAGCCGCCGCCGAACGGGCACTGCCGCAGCGCGACAGTTGATCGATAGGTGTCGACATTGGACGAATCTTGACGATACGATCGTCGATAGCATTGCGCAGCAGCGCAGGCGATGCCACAGAAGCATTCTCCGTGGTGAGAGGGGCCGAGGTGATGTGACGACCGCCGTCAGTTCCGTTTACAGGATTTTCCATAGTAGTAAAGAATTAAAGTGTAGAAGATTGATAGATAAGATGATAAGAACGACCGGCCGAACTTAGCCGAAAGCCTCCCAAAAGTCAGGCCTGACAGTAGAGAGAAACGACAGACTATCCACCGGCATCCCCGCCGAAGCCCCATCGCCCTGCGAGACAACAGCCTCAGCAACAGCCTCCGCAGCAGCGCCTTGCGAAGCAACAGCGACAGCGGATTCAGAAGAAAGTGTAGTATTCATAGACAGTGATTTTTATTTGAC
>CAMWKV010000095.1 GCA_947174915.1 uncultured Porphyromonadaceae bacterium
CGACGGCCAACTATATCAACATCTACGAGAACGACCGACTGGCCACGACCCTTATGTCGCCCACGCACAACAGTTGCACGGTGACTATCAATAAGTTCCCGGCCTTCGTAGGCTGCCGTCAGTTCGACATACCGCAATACGATGGCCGCCCCATCTACGCCATCAACAACAACAGCGACAGACGCAGCCTGCGTATCACCATCTCGCGTGATTTCAACTCTGACCCTGAAGCTCTCCGGGTGGAGGACGTAGTGGACATCAACGGCGACAGCATACCCGCATGGCAGATTGACTTCCATCCGCAGTCCATTATCAACGATGGACGGCACTGGCTCGACAAGGGCGAATTCGAACTCGGCATCAAACCTCGGTGACACCTCTTATCCTCACACAGATGAATATCAACGACGACATACGTAATATCAACGAAGGTCTGCAGTGGCTCAAGACCTACAAACCGGAGCAGTATAAAAGTTCGTTCTTCACCCTCATCGAAGGACGCCGACGCCTGCGCCGCCAGCAGACGGCTCTCAGCGAGAATCCCGCCATCGGCGCCTTCGGCGAGAGCCAGACAGGTAAGTCGTATCAGACCAATACCATCCTGAACCGTCGCGACCGAGCCTTCGTCATCAAGGCTCCCGGCTATCCCGAAGGTGTAGGATTCGTGGACCGCATCAATCCCGTCGGCGACGACCGCGAAGCAACCGGTGTGGTGACACGAATGACAAGCTTTCTCTCCGACCCCGAGCGCTATAATCCCGACTACCCTGTCATCGTCAAACTGCTCACGGTAGGGCAGCTGGCTATCATACTCGCCTCGGGTTACTATCTGAATGTACGCGACTATACCAGCTACTCCGACGAGGAACTGCGCGACATCTGCGCCATGCTTGAGACTCGCTACAGCTCTATGCCCGAGCAGGGTAGCCCCGCTCTGATAGAAGACGACATCCTGGACCTCCGCAGCTACCTGATACACTACAGCAAAGCCGCCACACAGAATCTGGCGCGTTCAGACTTCTTCATCACCCTGGCGCGCATCATCCGGCGTGTGCCTGCTGCCGAGTGGGGCTCGGTGCTGCAATATCTGTGGCATCAGAATACTGTCATCACCCGACTTTTCGAACGCCTCGCCGCCGACCTGCGCCATCTCGACTACGCTTCCGAGGTATATGTGCCCATTGAAGCGGTGATGCACGGCGGTGTCAACCGCAACACCATCATGTCCGTGGCTTGCCTCAACGGCCTTGACGATCCGGACTGGTCCATCACTACCGACGTATATGTGCCTCGCGAGGGCAACCGCAAGGACCTTCGTCGTGTACCCAACATGACCACCTGCGACCTCTGTGCCATCAGTGCCGAAGTCATCTTCAAGATCGACTCCGAATATCTCAGCGAGGAATGTTCGTACTACTACGATGATAATCACAGCAGCGAAACCGGCTACCTCCCCGCCGCCAGCCGCCGCAAACTCGCCGATACCATACGCAAGGACCTCCTGCGCGACAACGACCTGCTCGACTTTCCCGGCGCCCGCAGTCCCGAGCAGCAGGACGAGGCATTCTTCGTCGAAGGCTCGCACGACGATACAGGCCAGTCCGTGATAGTGAAACTCTTCCTCCGCGGCAAGATAGCATACCTATTCAACTACTACAGCGAGTCACACATGATGAAGGTGCTCCTCTTCTGCCACCACAACAAGCAGAGCGAGGTGAAGAACCTCTACATCCTCCTGGACCAGTGGGTGCAGCGCAATGTCGGCGCCGGTCCTGCCGAACGTCGCGAGACCCTCGACCGCACCGGTGGTATATCGCCGCTGTTCCTCGTCGCCACGAAGATCAACATCGACATGACGCCGAAGAACTATGCTGAACTCAACTCCGCCACTGCCCTCAACACCCGCTGGGAGGACCGCTTCCGCACCGTCCTACTCGACGCCGTGCTCAACTGGAGCAATGTTGACTGGTTCCGCAACTACACCGGTCCCGGCCAGTCCTTCAAGGACACCTATCTCCTGCGCAGCTTCGAGTACAGCGCCTGCACGCCCACCGGTAATCAGATGTTCGAGGGCTACGACGTAGCCACATCATCGCCCGAGCAGCGTCTGGTGATGAACAAGGACTACTACGGTCTTCTGCGCAGCACATTCATAGGAAATGCCGGTGTGCGCGAGCTATTCTCCGACCCCGAACTGGCCTGGGACGTAGCCTCCACGCTCAACAACGACGGCTCGCTCTATATTATCGAGCGTATGAGCCGTGTAGCGCGTGTATCGGCAGAGATACGCAACGAGCAGATCAAGCGCGAGCGCGACGAAATCATGGCCGATGTCCGCGACATCCTCGCCCGTGAGTACGACAGTGAGAACGAGGACGAAAAACTTCAGAAGAACATCATCACCGCGAGCAATCTGCGCTGGGAATTTGACAGCAGTTGCACCGAGGACAGCTATTACTTCGGCCATCTGCTCCAGGCTCTCCAGGTCACCGAGGCCGAGTGTCTCAGCGTGGTGCACCAACTCGTGCACGGCACCTCGATGGCGGATGAAATCTTTAATCTTCGCGACTATCAGCTCATCATCAAGCGCTGCGACAATTTCGACGGCTGCCGCACCGACGATGACCGTTGGGAACGTCTGCTCGGCGCCTATGGCTGGCGCAACCGCGAGGACGCCCGCGCCCAACTTTCGCGCCGCAATATCGACGTGGACATTCTCTTCCGTCCGCGTCTGCGACCGAAGACGAATCAGGCATTCATAGCTGACCATATCATGCAGCTGTGGGAGGACAAGCTGGACTCCGACCGATTCATGACCACCTTCACCTCCGAGACCGACGGCTTCAGCCCCGTGCTGATGAAAGAGCTGATAGATGTGCTGAAAGACTCGGCACGACGCATAGGGCTCGCCGACATCATAGCGGATCGCATACGTTCGGAGGTCAATGTCGCCAATGTCGCCAATATTAAGGAGAGCCTCGTGGCAGACATAATGTCCTCGACCATCAACAATTTCGTGAAGGACTTCGGCTACTCATATTTCGATGAGGCGACACTCGCCAAGGTGAAGAACATCGTCGAGCTCAACTCGCTGCCTGTCTACCGCTACATAGGCCGCGAGCAGCAGGCCACTTACAGCCGCGATGAACTCGCGCACATGTTCGAGGTGGCCTTTGAGTTCGGTTCGGCTCTCACCGAGTCGTTCGACAACCGCTACAACGAGTGGCTTGAGTACATGACCGTGGGCTTCGTGGCGCATCTCAAGCAGTCCGATCTCCCGGCCGAGGTCAACCGCGCACTCGGCGACCTCCTGGATAAGATAACATTCTAAATCTCTCCGACAGATGAAAAGGATACACTTCGACGGCAATGGCCGTACACGCCATCACTTCTTTTTCTGGCAGCCCTGGGGATGTATGGGTTGTTTGGGACGCGTACTGCTGTTCTTCGTCCTGTTCTTTATTTTCCTCATGCTGCTGAGCCAGTTCCGCAGTTGCTCGTCAGATCGGGGCAGTGGCCGCGGCGCCAATTTCCCCGGCGGCGAGAGCACCGCTACCGAGCGCCCTATGGACGTCGTGCCGCCTATCGACGAGCGTGATGTCATCGACGACGGGGCGCGCCGCATCGTGTCGAACCGTCTCAACGTCCTCTTTCGCGCCGAGGTGGGCCGTCAGGGCATCGGTTCCTGGCAGGCACAGTTCGACAGCATCTATCCCGATACGACACAATACAAGGTGCTCTTCTGCGACATCAATACCAAGCTCATGTCGCTGCAGGTACCTGCCGAGCGTCGCCGCGAACTTATCACCGAACTCCCTGAGCGCATACCTTCCATCCCCTTCCTCGTGTTCGAGGAAGAGGTGATGCAGATGTACGACGGCGAGGCTCCCTTCTCCTACGCACAGAATCACACCGAAGGCGACGGAAGCTGGTATCTCGACTTTCTCAATGTGCCACAGGCATGGCAGAAAACGCGTGGCAGCGAGGATGTTATCGTGGCAGTGGTAGATTCCTACTTCGCCACCGACGACCCTATCTTCGGTAATAATATCGTGTCGCCCTACAATGTGACCGACGGTAGCACCAACGTCACTCTGCCCGAAGAATATCAGCCCGGCCACCCCGACCTCGTGACCTGCCACGGCAGTATGGTGGCGGCTCTCGCCCTCGGCGGCGACGGCGAGCGTGTGAAGTGCGGCATCGCTCCGCAGTGCTCTTTCATGCCCATCTCGCTCACGGCGGAAATGGGCTCGCTATCCTTGCTCCAGGGCATCCTCTATGCCATCAATCACGGAGCCCAGGTCATCAATTGCTCTATCGGTATCCAGGTCCCGGACGAGGTACACGAATGGCCCGTAGACGATCAGATACAATTGGCACGCCGCGAGCTCCTCGAGCAGGAGGATGTATGGAAATATGTCTTCGACATGTGCGACCGCTACTATGTCTCTATAGTATGGGCTGCCGGCAACGAGGATATTTTCACCGCTATCGATGCTTCCAAGCGTGGTGACAACACCATCAAGGTATCCTCCGTGGACAAGAACAATACCAAGGCCGATTTCAGCAACTTCGGCAATTTCGCCAACCGCAACATCTTCGAATCCACAGTCTCGGCTCCCGGTGTCGACGTCTACGGCCTCATCCCCTCCGGCACCGACATCACGGTGAAGGGCACCAGCTTCTCGGCTCCCATCGTAGCAGGTGCGGCCGGTCTGATGAAGTCCATAGACCCCACACTGAGCACACGCGAGATAGCCGGCGTCCTCAAGGCTACCGGCCGACAGTCGGACAACAGCACCATCGGCCCGACTATCAACGTCGATGCCGCTCTCGACAGCGTAGTGGAATCGTTCATCCGCTTCGAGCAGTTGAAGGCAATGGCCGAGGCTCCTGCAGGCCCGATGTATGTAGAACTCAATACCACCTTCCTCAAGCGATTCACCTTCGCCGGCAGTGATAGCGATATACTGCCTCCGTTGATGCGAATGACAGTACGCCTCAAGCCCGGAGGTACAGGTGAGGTCGAGTACAGCGACAATATGGAGCCTATGCACAAATGGAAAGCGCCTCTGTCGTATATCGTCGACGGCGATGATATCATGCTCCGCCACGACGCCACCAATGAAATCGACGGCGTGGCTATCCCCGAAAAAGAATACAAAATACAGAAGTCTGCCGCCGATGGCAAGGCCTATGCCGCCCTTGACTCGCGCAGCGACGAAGACATCATCACATCCTATCTCTACTTTAAAGCCGCATTATGAACAAATTAGGTATCTCTATAGTACGACTCCTCGGTATTCTCTCCGGGCTTGCCCTGGTGGGCTTCAGCATCATCGGCATGGAGATAGAGCAGTACGACCGTACAACGGTGCTTTTTGTCGCCATCGCCATGGTGCTTGTTGGTGCGCTGACATGGCTATACGCCGTGAAGTGCAAGCAGGCCTACCGTAACGTGAAGACAGCCCGAGCCCTCGAAATATTCAGTTTGCTAATACTCCTCGCCACGCTCGGTGCGACAATTTTGTTTGCTCCGGCAGGCATGAGTGTGGTGGCTCACAGCGGCGAACTGCGCGCAGCAGCCCGTGCGGACTATAACGACATCGCAGCCAAGGTGGAAGCCTACCGCACCGACCAGCTCAACAATCGTATCAACGTTACCGAGCAGGGCCTCCGCGCTTACCTCGCGGCAAATCCGGAGAATGTCTCCGATGAGTTATTATACTATATTCGGCTCAAAGTGCAGCATGGCAGTACGGCCCCTCTGTCGCGCCAGACACTCGACCGCTTCATAGAAGACAGCAAGATGCTCGCACAGCAAGGCTCGATGAATATGGATACCCTCACGCTGCTGGTGTACGAAGCCGAGCGTGCGGCCGCTCATGTCGATGGCATTTCATATGAGCACTACGCCGACATTCCCGCATGGTTCAGCAGCATCGAAAGTAAGCTGTGTCACGTGACACATCTCGCCAACTTCGATCTGGACATGCGGAGTATCACCAATAACAATCCGGATGGCATGTACACCTGCAGGCACATAGCCTCGGGTGAGTACTTCCTTAACGAAAGTCATCTCGCTGAATTCCCGGCGCTTGCCGGCACCAAGACTAAATTCTACGCCGCGCTCGAGCAAGCCTCTACTCCAGGCTACGGCGAAGGTGCGGTATGGCTCGCACTTGTGCTCCTCGTGCTGCTGGACTACTTGCTGTGTCGGCGCACCGTGGCACCCCGGGCCAAAGGTCCGCGCATATCCGATGAATACGGCAAGCCTCTCTAATCTCTAAAACATTCGCAGAATGTCACTTACAGAACCTCAGAAGAACTGGTTGAGAACTCAACATCCGGAGCATATCCTCAAGCTCGTGCTCGGGGACTCCGGTAATATAGATATCAATGAACTGCGGGCCTTCGCTGCCGAGGACAGAGCCTTCGAGGCTCGGTGGCGACTCGTCGAGGAACAGCTCCGCAACACTCCCGATCCGCGTGAGATAGAGCTTTTCAACGACCTTGTGCGTCGCTGCGAAGCCGGTGATGACGATGCCGACCTCGACTCGCAACTGAATGCCTTTGTAGTGCGTCTGGGCAAGTTGCCGTGGGCGGCCTCGTACGTCGACGACCTGCGGACCTGGCAGGTACAGCGTCGCGAGCGGAAGGAGTACGACTACATCCGCCGCCAGGTGATTGCACTGCTCAATGACCCCACGGCGATACCGTCGCAGGAGATACTCGACGCTCTTGCCGACTTCGACTGCAAGTATAATGACTACGATAATATCCCCGACGGCCACATCAATGAAGTCAACTTGTGGATTGCCGAACTCGGGCGCCGTCGCAGCGACGCCATCACAGAAAAGTGGCATGCACTCTTCGACGGCAGCAATGTGGCGGATGTCGACAGTTTGAAGGAATTCTGTGAGAGGTACGGCAGCGAACCGTCCTTCGCAGCTCTGGCCGATGATACGCTGTGGGAGACTGTGACACATAGCCGCGATGCCCTTGCAGGAGCACGCTCGTACAAGGAGGTGTACCCCGCCGGACGTCACAACGCCGAGTATCTCCGGATGGAGTTCGACGCAGTGGTGGATGCCGATGGTGCAGCGGTGTCGCCCGAAGCTATCTCCGAATTCAGCCGCAAGTTCAGCACCGAGGCTGACTATAGCCTCCGTGTCGACGATGCTCTCTGGGCATGGGCCATGAAGCAGCCGGATATAATGGCAGCGGCACGCGTCTACAATCAGCTCAACCATAACGTTGGCCGCCATTCAGGTGACGTAGCGCGTCTCAACAACCTACTCACGCAGTGGAACGACGTGGATAAAACCGATGTTGACGAGATACTTGAGTTCAAGGAGCAGCATCGCAACGTGCCTTTCCAGGCTACTGTCGATGCAGCCCTGCAGGCTGCCAAAACCTCTATTATCGACGAGATGCTCACCGACCCGGTGTCCTTCAGCGAGGCTGATATCAAGCAGTATATACAGGACGGCGTATTCACGGAGGAGGAGTTGCGAGGTATTTTCGGCGACGAGGACGGCCATATAGTACGTCGTATGATGAACGCTTCTGCGCTGACCGAGCGCATAGCGATACCTATGCCGGATGAGAAGGCCATCACTTCCGGTTTCGACAGCACGGATATCGTACTCTTCGGCATGCCGCGTTCGGGCAAGACCTGTCTGCACATGGGCTTGCTCTGCAACGAACGGCTCGACTTCGTGTCCGACGACTGGAGCGGCCAGTATGCACAGGCACTGAATGAATACGCCGATGTAGGCGTGGCGCCTGCATTCACCGTGACGGGCTTCGTGTCGGTAATAAAGTGTAAGATAAAGCGCGACAGCAAGAGGTGGATCGACTTCAACCTTGTAGATATGGCGGGCGAGGACTTCGTCAACAATATCGTGCAGGTCAATGCAGCTGCCGACACTACCTCGTCCTTTGCTGACATGGGCAAAGGTGCAGCCGAACTGATTGCCAACGAGCGCGAGAAGGTGCTTTTCGTCATGATTGATCCCACTGTCAAAGGCCATAGCGCATCGGTGCAGAAGAAGGTGGTAAAGAAGCTGCTCGATATCCTTCAGAATCCTGTCAACAGCGGGCTCACGAGTCGAGTGCGCGGCCTTCATTTCATCATCACCAAGGCCGACGTGCTGCCCGAACCGCGCCTCGACAATGCCCTCAAGATAGTGCACTCATACCTCGGCGAGGCTTCGCGTGAACAGATTATTGAATTCTGCCGCGAGAACGGTATCAACAATTCCAACAACAAGGACACCAACGGTCGTCCGCGCGTATTCTGCTTCTCGCTTGGCAAGTTCTATCCTGCCAATACCTTCGAATACAATCCTAAAGATTCGGATATAATACTGTCTTTTATAGGGGACTATGTGACAGCCCTCAATCGTGGGCGCTCGCGCGTTGTCGATTTCATCACCAAACCGAGTTTCTGACTATTAACAATATAGAACTCGCAGTCTACGGA
>CAMWKV010000096.1 GCA_947174915.1 uncultured Porphyromonadaceae bacterium
GCCTATGACCGAGGCTTCTACGATGATATTGAAGACTTCGATTTCAGCACTCCCACACTCATTTCGGTGAATACCGACAACACCATATCAAAGCTATCTGTATTCGACGGTCACATAGAAAATGCGTACGGCGCGGGCGTTGCTGTATCCGAGGTAGGCGACCGTGTGGTAATGTTCTACGGCACCGGCTACCAACCTGCCACCTATGCCATAGCTACCCTCCCCGACTATCCTGTTTCCATTGTCCGCAGTGAGTTGGTCCGAACTTTTGGCGCAGGTGAACTCTCGGTGGGAAATGAACGTCGCTATGCTCTCGCCGCGCCCAATAAGGGTCAGGTCGTGCATACTGTTAGAGTAGACGACAATACAAGCCGCTTCTACACCATGACAGATAATAACTCTCTGGCTTGCGTGCAAGTAAGCGGAGCAGGCTCCGGCGATGTAGTACGGATAGCCGTCGATGACTCCGGTCGCACAGAGTATTTCGATCTCAACGGACGCCCTTGTACGCACCCTGCATCCCCGGGCGTATACCTCAAACACCAAGGTCTGCATACAACAAAAGTCATCGTCACCCCCAACTAAGCAACAGGACATTTTTTTCAGGCCAATCTTTTGTTAAAGTGTAAAAGAATAGGTTTGAATATTAGGCGTAAATTTAATACCTTTGCAGGTAGTTTGAGATTAAGATGATCTCACTTAATACGTCAATACTTCAAATACATACTCTGTGTCAAGAAAACGCAAAAGCCTGCCACTGCTCGAAGATGTGGTAATAAGCGATGTTGCCGCCGAAGGCAACGCCCTTGCACGTGTCAACGATATGGTGGTCTTCGTACCCTTCGGTGCCCCCGGCGATCACGTTGATATCCAGATAGAAAAGAAACGTAAGAGTTATGCCACCGGCCGCATAGCACGGCTGGTCAAAGCCGGTGACATCCGTATTGCTCCCCGCTGCGAACACTTCACCGTCTGTGGCGGTTGCCGCTGGCAGCATCTGCCCTACGACTTCCAATTGCGCTGCAAACGTCAGCAGGTGGTGGATGCCCTCGAACGCATCGCCAAGGTTGAACTCCCCGAAATCCCTGCATGCCTCGGCAGTAAGGAGATATGGAATTATCGCAACAAACTCGAATTCACCTTCTCTAATCGTTGCCGGCTCACCCGCGAGCAACTGGCGAGCGGCCAGGACTTCCCCGACCGCGACGCTGCCGGGTTCCACATCCCCGGCGCTTTCGACAAGGTGCTCGACATAAACACCTGCCACCTACAGGACGACCTCTCCAACCGCCTGCGCCACTTCGTCAAGGACTGGTGCAAGAATCACGCTGTGCCATTCTACGATATTAAGGCTCAGACCGGCTTCATCCGCACCATGGTGGTACGAATTACATCAACAGGACAGGTGATGGTTATTGTTGTAGTGGGCGAGGACCGTCCCGCGGAGCTCAAAGCACTTCTGAGCGCCATGATGGCTGAGTTCCCCATGATTACATCCCTGATGTACGTGGTCAACACCAAGGTCAACGACACTATTGCCGATCAAGAGGTAATACTCTTTGCCGGACAGCCTTATATCGAAGAAGATATGGAAGGTCTGCGCTTCCGTATCGGGCCGAAATCGTTCTACCAGACCAATTCGCTGCAGGCCTATGAACTGTACAAGGTGGTGCGCGAAATGGCAGGTCTGACAGGCGACGAACTTGTCTACGACCTTTACACCGGCACCGGTACCATCGCCAACTTCGTGAGCCGCCGGGCACGCAAAGTTGTAGGCATCGAGTATGTGCCCGAAGCCATAGATGATGCACGCCTCAACTCGCAGGTCAACAATATCGACAACACCATCTTCTATGCAGGCGATATGAAGGACATCCTCACGGACGACTTCATAGCCGAGCATGGCCGACCGGACGTGATGATTGTAGACCCACCCCGTGCCGGTATGCACGGTGATGTGGTGGACACAATACTGCGCGCCGAACCTGCCGTCATTGTTTATGTGAGCTGCAACCCCGCCACCCAGGCCCGCGATCTCGCGCTGATGGATGGCAAGTACCGTGTGGCAGCCGTGCAGCCTGTAGACATGTTCCCACACACACAGCATGTGGAGAACGTCGTGCGCCTCGAACTGCGCGAGAATCCCAAGCCCGAGAGCTCTGTTGAGCCCGCTGCTCAGACGCCCGAGAGCACCGTTGAGCCCGCTACTCAGACGCCCGAGAGTACCGAATTGTAATACTGAGGCTGCCCGGTCACTTCAGCGCCTATGAAATCCGGGCGTTCGAAAGGGCTATCCTCCGACGGCAATTCAATCTCGGCAACGACAAGCCCGGCGTGTCGACCGTGAAATTCGTCGACTTCCCATGTAAGCCCATTGCTCCCGGCCACAAGCCAACGAGTCTTCTCAATAAGATGCGTGCCACAGGCCGGGAGCATCTCCAGGGCTTCCTCATGCGGGATTTCATATTCCCACTCGCCACGGGTGCATCCGTCAGTCCGTGTTTTGACCGTGATATACGCCTTGTCATCGTGCAGACGCAGACGCACCGTAGCATCCGGTGATGTACTCAGATAGCCCTGGATAATTTCTGTATGGGCAAAGGCCGCGGTCTTGTAACTGTCGGATGTCGTGAGGAATTTTCGCTCGATTTCTTTTGCCATTGCTGTTGATTTTTGCCGTAAAATTACAAATAATTTACCATACAGCTACCAATATCCCCGCTAAAGCATCGGTTGATACGCTGCTCGTCTACCTCACGGCAGTACCCGGTATATTTTCAGATTGTTCATTATGAGAGTTCTTCGTCCGCTGATACTGTTCATTCTCTTGCCGATGGCTGTGCTCTGTCGCGCCGAGAGCGTAGGCACAGTCATTCGCGGCATCGTGCGCGACTCAGTAAGTACCGAAGGATTACCCTACGCCTCCGTCCGCATCGACGGGCACTCTGAGGGAGTCGTGGCCGACGGGCGCGGCATATTTGAACTTACCGTGCCGGACGGTGCAACTGCCTTGATAGCTTCGTGCCAAGGCTATCAGACTACCAAAGTACCGCTGCACAAACGCTCCATCCAACTCTACGATATCAACCTCAGTCCTCAAGCCACCGAGCTGCAGGAGGTAGTGGTCAAGAAAAGCAAGTACAGCAAACGCAACAATCCCGCAGTAGACTTCGCCCGCCGCCTCCGCAACCTCGGGCCGGAGACCGACCCGCGCCGCAACGACAGATACTCTTACCGCACCTACGAGCGTGTGGCTATGGGTATTAACAACTTCGATACCACACGAGCCAACTCCATGATGCGCTCCATACCATCGCTCATCGAACACATCGACACATCGGAGATTTCCGGCGCGAATGTGCTCAATATTTCTGTCAAGGAACGGGCGGCGGATGTCCACTATCGCCGAGAGCCGAGAGCCGAGCGTACCATCATCACCGGCACGCGCTCCGAAGGTATCGATGATATTATCGACCAGGAGAACGCTTTCACCATGCTCGCCGAGATGCTCCGTCCTGTCGACCTGTACGAAGGTGATATCAACCTGTTGAAGAACAACTTCGTGAGTCCTCTATCCGGCGTTGCACCTGATTTTTATCGCTTCTATCTCGTGGACAGTACGGCTGTGATACCCGGCAGCGACAAGCCTCACATAGTACTTGCGTTCTACCCTCGTAACAAATCCGGTTTCGGTTTCCGCGGGCACATCTATGTAGCGGCCGACGATACCACAATGTCAGTTGCGCGTGCCGAGATGTCGGTATCGAATGAAATCAACCTCAACTTCGTCAAGAACCTGCGGCTGGTGCAGAACTTCACCAAGGCCGATGATGGCTCGCGTCTACCGCTCGATGATATCCTCTTACTTGAGCTCGATGTAATGCCCGGTGCTCCGGAGTTATATCTCACCCGTAAGATCAACTACCACGACCACACCTTCAATCCGCCGGCGGAGACCGACACCGTATTCAGCACCATTGGAGACCTCCATACTGCCGCCGATGCAGACGGCCGTGACGACGCCTTCTGGGCCGAAGCTCGCCGTATCCCCATGCCACGCGGAGAGAGTAATGCCGACCTACTGCTCGGTCGTCTGCGCAAGCGTAAACTCTTCTACTACGGTGAGAAATTCCTGCGTTGGATGGTGCTGGGCTACATCCCCACAGGTAGCGACAGCCGCTTCGACTTCGGCCCGCTCAACACTATCGCTTCATACAATAGTCTCGAGGGACTGCGTCTGCGAGCGGGCGGCATGACTACGGCACAACTCAATCCGCATATCTTCGGCCGCGGATATGTAGCCTACGGTTTCCGCGACCATCGATGGAAATACAATGTCGAGGGCGAATACTCGTTCAACGAGAAGAAAAACCATCCTCGCGAATTCCCCATCCACTCCATCCGCCTCTCGCATGGCTACGACATAGACCGCCTCGGCTCGCACTATCTCTATACCAACTCTGACAACTTCGTGCTATCGCTGGCCAGAATGTCCGACGACCGTTTTACCTACCGTCGTCACACTAAGCTCACCTATACTCTTGAACTGGAGAATCATCTCAGCATCACCGCTGCCGCCGAACACATACGCCAATGCGAAGGTCCGGCAGTGCCCTTTATCGACGGTGCAGGACGGCATATATCGCACTTCAGCATGCCCGTGATGGAAGTTGGCTTACGTTACGCTCCCGGCGAGACTTTCTATCAGTCGCGTTCCTATCGCGTCCCCATCGACGAGACCGTGCCGATATTCGAACTCGTCCACCGCTGGGGCCCGAGCAAAGCTCTCGGCTCGGACTTCGGAGTCAACCGCACGGAATTCTCCTTCACAAAGCTCTTCAGACTATCATTCATGGGTGCGCTCGATATGAAACTGTCGGCCGGACATGTGTGGGACAAAACCGTATTCACCGAACTTTTCATCCCCAACGCCAACCTTTCGTACACTATCCAACCGGGCTCGTTTGCGCTGATGAATCCCATGGAATTCATCAACTCAAGCTATGTATCATGGCATCTCACCTACGAGGCACGCGGTGCATTGTTCAACCTCATCCCCGGTCTGCGGCGCCTCAAGCTACGCGAAGTGGTGAGTTTCGCCGGCATATACGGCAAGTTGGCCGCGAAATCCACGCCCGGCACAGATAATCCCGACTTGCTGATGTTCCCGACGGATGCGGCTATGATATCTATGAACCGACCTTATATGGAAATTTCAGCCGGTCTCGACAACATCTTCCGCATCCTGCGCGTGGACTATGTATGGCGTCTGAACTACCTCGACGTCCCCTACACTATCGACCGCCGCGGCATCCGCGTGGCACTTCATTTCACATTCTGATGCGCCGATAGCGTCGCCGCTCAGTGCTTCGCCGACGGGCGATGGTTGGCTATAAGTCGCCACAGCTCGCCGATAAAAAGTACCACGGACGTAGACCCGACTATCAGAATCCAGCTCTTGAGATCCATCGGAGCGACAGAGAAGAAGTTGCCACCGACATTTACTATCAGTACCTGACCGACAACTATCATGGCAGCCGTAAGCAGGAAACCTCCGCAGTCACGGAAATGGAAAGCCGACCGGCCCGTTGCGAAGGCGCGGGCATTGAACATATTCCAGAACTGAAGGAACACGAATGTAGTGAAGAAGAACGACATCTCATAGGTCGTAAGGTTGGAGGCCTCCGAATTGACCATGGGCATACCTAAATCAGCAAACGAATTGATGGGCGTATGCTCAAAATAATAGAGGAGCGTAAAAAGTACGGCCGTAAAAATCAATCCGGCGCCGAGGATAAGTTCTCCCATAGACCTGTTGATGATAAAGTCCGAACGACGACGTGGCTTTTCTTTCATGACACTCTCCGTTGGAGGAAGCGAAGCAAGGGCCATAGCGGCAAAGGTATCCATTATCAGGTTCACCCACAGCATCTGAGTCACCGTAAGCGGCGAATCCATACCCAGGAAGGCTCCCGCAAGAACTATAAGACATGCCACGACATTCACCGTCATCTGAAAGAGGATGAAACGCTGTATGTTGCGGTACAGCGAGCGTCCCCACATCACGGCGCGACCTATAGAAGCAAAAGAATTGTCGATGATGGTGATATCGGATGCTTCCTTTGCCACAGAAGTACCGTCACCCATAGAAAGTCCAACCTGGGCAGCCTTGAGCGCCGGAGCATCATTGGTACCGTCGCCGGTGACAGCTACCACTTCGTCGTGACTCTGGAGCGCATCCACCAGGCGACGCTTATCCATAGGACGCGCACGGGCGATAATCTTGAAATCCTCCACCCGACGACGCAATTCCTCATCACTCATGGCGGCAATATCGCTGCCGCTCACAATATTGGCATCAGTATCCTCGCCATCGTGCCACAGACCTATCTGACGGCCTATTTCCTTGGCCGTACCGGGAGTATCCCCGGTGACAATCTTCACCTGTATGCCCGCATCGAGCACCTCCTTGACGGCATCGGGCACATCATCGCGCACGGGATCGCTGATGGCGGCGATACCGAGGAAATGCAGTTTGTCAGCAACAATCTTCCCGTCGGCTATACCGTTCTGCCCGGGTTCGAGCTGCTGATATGCAAACGCCAGAGTACGCATTGCCATCTGCTGATATTCAAGCAACTGCGCATCAAGCTCGGCCTTCGTCACACCGGACTTGTCGCCGCACATATCATATACAATCTCCGGGGCACCCTTCACATAGATGATATTTCCGGACGCTCCCTGCACCTCCGTAGCCATATACTTGCGCTCGGTGTTGAAAGGTACCTCGGCCACTATGCGAGCCGACTCCTTCAGTTCCGCGTAGTTCACACCCTTGTCGCGAAGCCACAGCAACAATGCGCCCTCGGTAGGATTGCCCAGAACGGCAGGTTTGTCATGGCTCAGATCGAGCTGTGCCGTAGCGTTAAGGGCAATACCCTCGTTGACAATGTCTTCCGATGGATTGCCGTAGAACTGCATCTGAAACACCTGCATCTGATTGCGCGTCAGAGTGCCGGTCTTGTCGGTGCATATAACAGTGGTGGCACCCATCGTCTCGCAGGCATGCAACTTGCGCACGAGGTTATTGGTGCGGAGCATGCGACGCATTGAGTAAGCAAGCGAAAGAGTAACAGCCATCGGCAGACCCTCCGGTACAGATACAACGATGAGCGTCACGGCTACCATAAGTGTTCGTAGGAGATATGATATGAACTCCATCCAGTCGAATGAATGGTCATGGATGAAGTACATTGATATACGGCCGGCTACGATGAGGCCGGCTACAATATAACTACCTATAGTGATAGCTTTTCCGAGACGCCCGAGTTGCTCGTCGAGTGGCGTTACCACATTGTCGTTGATCTGCGATGCTTCGAACACCTTACCGTTCTCAGTGGCATCGCCTACAGCCTCCACCTGCATAACGCCGTGACCATCCATCACCTTTGTGCCACGCAGCACGCGCCACGAAGGGAAGGTTGCTTCGGCGTCAGCCTTGGACTTATCGGCATTCTTCTCGCACATCGGTTCGCCGGTGAGAGTGCTTTCATCAACACTCAGTGAGGTAGACTCAAGCAAGATACCATCTGCCGGAATCTCCTCGCCTGTACTGAGGATGGCGATATCGCCGACAACAACATCTCGTTTGGGCACCGATGTCACATTGCCGTTGCGTATCACAGTCACAGGCTCATCATCGTTCACCTGGTTGAGTACAGCGAATTCCTTCTCAGCCTTTTGCTCGAATAAGAACGCCAGACCCGTAGCCAGGAATATTGCAGCGAAAATACCCACGGGCTCGAAGAACACCGCCGCACCGTCATTCAGGCACCAATACTCATAGCATGATATACCCACAGATAGTACGCCCGCCACAAGTAGAATAGCAATTAATGGGTCCTTGAACTTATCCAGGAAGAGGCACCACATGGAGGGGCGCTCGGCAGGTGTGAGGATATTCATGCCGTGAGCGGCACGACTGGCGTCCACCTCCGCAGAGGTAAGACCATTATACGAATGTTCTTCAGACATATCAGAGCTATAAATAAAGTGGAAGTCACAACGCTTTCCGACCTGCAAAATTAGCAATTTTCGCCGAATTATCCCCCATATCATTTAATAATCCATATATACGACAATCCCCGCTCTGCGCTCCGGGCATAAATAAAAAAGTCAGCGCGGTGGCGTTGACTTTCTTGTGTGGGTGCTGAGGGATTCGAACCCCCGACCCTCTGCTTGTAAGGCAGATGCTCTGAACCAGCTGAGCTAAGCACCCGAATTTTCGGTTTATGTCTGATGTCTTTCTTGCTCCTTCTACGAGTCAGCCATCGTGATGATGTGCTTTCTTATAGGCTTCACAATCTCCAGCATCTTGGAGTTGTGGGTGCTGAGGGATTCGAACCCCCGACCCTCTGCTTGTAAGGCAGATGCTCTGAACCAGCTGAGCTAAGCACCCGA
>CAMWKV010000097.1 GCA_947174915.1 uncultured Porphyromonadaceae bacterium
CGGTGAGGTCGGGGTCGGCAATCTTGTTGGGATAAGAACCGATGACCTTGCCCACCTTGTCATCACCGAAGAAATAGTCGGCGCCACCGATGGCGATGGTAGCGAGATACTGGAAATTAGCAATCTGACAGTTACCGTTCTGACCCCAGCTTGCGCGAATCTTGAGCTGATTGAGCCAGCCGCGGGTGCCTTCCATGAAGTTCTCGTCGGTCATGTTCCAGCCGGCGGAGAATGCGGGGAAGTAGCCCCAGCGATGGCCGCGGGCGAAGTTGGAGGAACCGTCGGCACGCAGAGAAGCGGTAGCCATGTAGCGACCATCGTAGTCGTATGTCACACGACCGAAGTAAGAGTTGATGGCACCCTTACCGCTGGGCCAGCCACCGATACCCCAAGCAGCACCTTCATAGTCTACAGCCTGCGAAGTACCGTTGCCGATGTATGCGTGGAGCCAGTCGCCGAAAGTATTGTCCTTACGGCTTGCGGATACGCCTTCACCATAGCCCCACTTTTCTGCGGACATACCGAGGAGGGCGCTGAAGTTGTTGAGACCTACGCGGAAGTTATAGGCGATAGTATTCTCCCAGGACCATGCGAAGTCGTTGCCGGAGCTCTGGTTGATCTGGTCGGTAGTAACCGAGCCGAAGGGAGCGTCGTTGTAGGGAGTGGTGTAGCTGCGGCTGGTGTAACCACTGTAGCCGAAGCCGAAGTTGGTACGCAGTACGAGGTTCTTGATGGGCTCGAGCTGGAGGTAGAAGTTACCGCGGGCAGAGTAAGACTTGTTGTTGTTCTGGTCGGCACCGCCACGGATAGCGCTGTTGACGGGGTTGTGCTGCGAGTCGTTGAGCCAGGAAGCACCCTTTGTGATGTTGCCGTCTTCGTCCAGGAGAGGCATCAGAGGAGAGGCCTTGAGAGCTGCGCGTACGGTGTTGCTCCATGCACCACCGGTGCTGATAGCATCGAGACCGTCCTTGTTGGTATAGTTGAGCATGAGGTTCTCACCGAAGACAAGGAGATTGCGGTCGCGGAGGCGGATGACGTTCCAGTCAGAGTTGATACGTGCGGTGTAGCGCTCGAACTTGGAGTTGAGATAGTCGCGGAGCATCACGCCTTCCTGCGAAGTATAGCCGAGGCCGATAGAGTACGAACCCATCTGGCTACCGCCGCTGACACCGAAGTTGTAGCTCTGCTGAGGAGCGTCGTGGCCTATCATTTCATCAAGCCAGTCGGTACCGTTCCAGCCATTCTCGATACGTTCCCAGATATTGGCGGGCACGAAAGAAGCCCAGTTCATGGGAGCGTTGCCCTCGTACATGCGCGCCATATCATATATGTACATATACTCCTGAGCGTTAAGCATCTGAGGACGGCTGGAGATGTTCTGCCAGCCTACATAGCCGTCGAAAGTAACAGAAGTGCGACCTTCCTGGCCGTGCTTTGTGGTAACGAGGATAACACCGTTGGCGGCACGGGCACCGTAGATGGCGGTTGATGCGGCATCCTTGAGTACGTCGAGGCTTTCGATGTCATTGGGGTTGAGGGCGCTGAGGTTGGCCATAGAGCCCACGAGACCGTCGATAACGACGATAGGGTTGGTGTCGCCATTGGTACCGACACCGCGGATATTTACTTTGTAGCCGGAGTCGGGCTTACCACCGAGGGAGGTGATATTGACACCGGGAGTCTGACCCTGGAGAGCGCCGACGGCAGTAACAGTATTGCGTGCTGCGATTTCGTCGCCTTTGACCTGTACGGTAGCACCGGTCACGAGACGCTTTTTCTGGACACCGTAACCGATGGCGACAACTTCGTTGAGTTCGGTAGATGAGTCCTGAAGAACGATGTGAAGATTCTTGGAGTCGTCGGAGACCTTCATTTTCATGGGTTCGAAACCGACGTAGGAGAATGTAAGAGTGGCACCGGGCTCAGCATTGATGGTAAATTTACCGTCTAAGTCGGTAACGGCGGCAGCGGTGTTGGCACCATTACCGCATCGTACACTTACACCTATCAGGGGTTCGCCGGACGAATCTTCCACGACGCCACTGATAGTGAGTGGTAGCGCATGCATTGCAAAACCGGTAAGCAACGCACAAATAAGCATTGGAGTTCTTATTTTCATGCTATTAGTTCTTGATTAATATACTGTGATTGGTTTGTGTTAGAATTAGGCGAGTGAGAGGGAATTTTGGCAGTGTTTTCCGTGTGTTTAAGGGATGGGGTTAAAGGTTAATGAATTAGATTTAATGTTGCGTAACGATAGTGTTTTTCTGTGTCGCAAAGTTATAAGTCGTATGTGGAGCAGAGGTTGAAAAACTGTCAATATAGGTCAAAAAATTGTATAACATCTAAATTTTCAAATTTACACCCGTACACTTATATCCTTAACTACCAACAAAATAAATCTCCACTCTCGACATCACGTCGGGAGCGGAGATTTCAATAACAATCTTATTTCACATTATCATTCATGTACCTTTTGGAGAGGCAGATGAACTACAGTATAGAACTGCTAAATAACCTTATCCTTATTCAAATTAACCTAATCTCAACCCAATCATAGGTACCATTTCTATTACTGAGATTAAAACCTTAAATTACCAAAACCTTTGATACTGATTCAATCACTTGCCGGAGGTCTCCGGGTTTGCGATGGTCCATTCGATGGCATTCGCCAGAAGCTGCGTGAAGGCCGGAGTGTCAATCAGCTCGGGGTGATGACCAGGCTGAATGTAGACGTTGCGAGCCTTCTTGGCCGGGTTGACCCATACTACAGGATGGTCGCCCATGCGGACATCGGAAGCAGGGGTATATGTATCCTCATCCACCGATGCCAGTACCTGTACATTGGCACGAGGGCTGTGGTCGTAAGTGTACCACTCGTCCTTGGGAAGCACGAAGTCGGCAGGTAGACCGGCCATTACCGGGTGTGCCGTATCTTCGACTGTCACCTTACCATCAGCTGTGGGGGCGATGTAGTTTTTGAAAGTGATACCGCCCATGAAATCCGAGAACCAGTTCCACAGACCGTAGCCGTCAAACTCGCCGAGAAGTGTTGCGTGGTGAAGACCTATCCAACCACCAAGACCATTGTCGATGTATTCCTCGAACGCATTGACGGCAGCTTCAGGCCAGGTATAGGGCGGGAAATCAAGCTGTATCACCAGTGCGTAGCCACGGAGGAAGTCGGCCGTGATGGGGCGGGCATCGCGTATCTCTGTCACGCCATAGCCCTTGGCAGCGGCATAATTGCGGAGCCACTTCATAGCTGCAGCGGTGAAGGGGCCGTGCTGGCCGCCGCCTTCATTGAGAACGAGAATCTTGGGTTTATCGTTCTGACCTTTGATAATGTTAGCAATTGTATTGCGAAGAGTACCCTTGTCGTCATCGCCGGCATAGTCCCAGTACATGACGCCATGAAGTTCGTTATCAAGCATATAGCCGCATTTTTCAGCCATCGAGCGAGCATCATCATACCCGAGGACGAGTTCTCCCTTTGCATTGGCCATGTAAGGCACGCGAGCAACGGAATCGTAGCGGAGAACATAGCCGTCGCCTTCGGCAATATTACGGAAGTCGCGTCCGCGCAACTCAGTACCACCGCGGCCATAGAAGGGGACACCCATCACGAGTTTGGAGGCAGGAACGCCTGCAGCAATGTGTCGACGGATAGATTCATCACAGCACAGTTCTTCCGTATTGGCTGAGGGATAGAGCGCTGCATGATGCTTGGGCGCATTCGCCATGTCGTAGGTCATTGTGTTGACGAAATCGACATAGGGGATGAAATCGCGGAAGTTGAAGAATTCAGCGCCCGCAGGGGTTGCTATCGTGAGGAGTTTATCAGGTCCGAGGGCTTTGCGGAGATCACGCATAAGCAGGGTGAAGTTGTCCGTATCGCGCTCACATGCTGAGATGCCGGCCGATGACTGAGTGGGATACTCCCAGTCGATATCAATGCCGTCGAGGCCATATTCATCGACGACACGGCGGCAGTCGGCGGCAAAGGAAGCGCGGAGACTGTCATTATCAGCCATCTCGCTAAAGCGACCACTGCCCCACCCGCCTACGGAAAGCGCTACTTTCAGCTCGGGAGCCTGCTGCTTGACAGCAACCACCTTGGCAAGACGTTCGGGGTTGGCAATACCTACGCCGTCAAATGTTTCGTTGACGTGTCCGAAAGCATAATTGATGTGAGTCACTGCTGCCGGATCGGGGAGAACGTCGCTCCACGACGTGACATAAGCTACTATCACCTTTTCGGTAGCCGCAGCTGACACAGCCAGTGTACAGGCAGCGATGAAAGCGAGTGATTTCTTGATAATATTCATATTCAATGTATTTTTTAATCTACAAGGTTTTCCTTACGGGGACGCGAGCCAACAAGAGCATAGAAGAGGATAAACGCTTCGCATGCTACAACAATCCACCATGTCTGACGCCATGCTCCTCCGAGCATATCAGCGCAAACACCCTGGAGCAGAGGCAGTACAGCGCCCCCGAATACACCTATCATGAATACGCCGGAGGCTATTGTAGTGTACTTGCCCAGGCCCTTCACAGCGAGAGTGAAGATACAGCCCCACATGATGGAATGACACAGACCTGTAGCCGCTAAAATATAAGGGTTATCAAGAGCTATAGCAGCGATAATCAACACGGTAGCGCCCAGAGCAGTAGTTATCAGCTGCGCGCGGGGAGGAACAGTGCTGAGTGTGCTGCCCGCCAGACGACCGACGAGGAGTCCGCCCCAGTAGAGTGTTGTGATGAGTGCAGCATCGCCGAGACTCTGCTCGAAAGCATACATGGTAATATTGGCACCGATGCACACTTCACCGCCAACATAGAAGAAGATGGCAATGACGCCGAGGGTGAGATGGCGGAACGACCAGATGCTGCGTTCGACACGTGCATCACCGACGTCGCGGGTGGAAGCAATGTCCGGCAGATTGATGTATCGCATGCCTATGGCCATTATGGCGATAATACCGGCAAGAGCAGCGAAAGGTAATATGAGCATATCGGTGCTGATATCCGAGGCTGCCACACCACCGAAGACGAGACCACTGACAAAGTAGGGCGCTATAGTGGTGCCTATTGAATTGGCCGAACCACCGATAGCGAGACGCTGCACACTCTGTGTGCCGGGCACGTTGCAGACGGCGAGATAAGGATTGAGCACTACCTGGAGTACTGTGACACTGCCGCCTGTCACGAACGAACCGAGAAGAAATACTAAGAAAGCAACAGGAAGAGAAAGCTCTCCGACACGGATAGCGGAATCAGGGAAGAAGGATGCACCGAGTGCGGAAACGAGGAATAAGACCAGACCCATGCACATGACAGCAAGGCCGCGTACAAGTGTGCTGCTATAACCGAATTTATTGATCCAACGGGAGCCGAGGCCACCGCAGACGGGATAGGCCAGGAACCAGGAGAATGTGATAAGGGTGGCAAAGGTGTTCTGGAAGGCACCCATATCCTGAAGGAATGTCTCCTTGAGAGGTGCCTGGAACTGCGTATTGACCGTTGTAAGGAAACCTACAACGAAGAATAGAAATACCATCGTGAGGAAGGCTGCCATGAAATTAGTGGAAGCGTCCCCTATTGCTGTATTTGTCTGATTGTTGTTTTTCATGGTATATGGTGCGATTCAAAGTTTGCGTAGGGCCTCTACATCAATGAGCGCTGCGGCATCGGCATCGAGGAGGAACTCGCAATCGGGATGCAGACGGAGCACTGTCGCTGGGATGTCCGAACTTATCTCGGCAGTAAGCATCTGTCGTACTATCTCTTTCTTACCTGCGCCTTTGGCTACGAGTACTATGCGGCGTGCACGCATGATGTCGGCAATGCCGAGGGTAACGCCGCCGAGATGCACGTCGGCAGGAGTGGCTGTCTCGCGACGGATACGCTCTTCGAGACGCTCGTCCATGCTCGCTTCGTGCGCGAGCGAACCCAGAGGTGTCCCGGGCTGATTGAAACCGAGATGACCGTTCTCGCCAAGACCGAGAATAAGCAGGTCAATACCGCCTCGTGCTGCGAGTTCGGCACGAAATTTGGAACATTCGGCCGCGAAATCGTCGCTCTTTGTGGGGAGCATGAGGAAATTATCCTCGGCAACGCCCAGATCATCAACTAATTCGGTGCGAAGCATAGTATAGCATGCTCCGAAATATTCGCGGGGGACATTTGTTACTTCGTCAAGTCCGAAGAATGTAGTCTTGGAAACATCGAATTTCACTTCGCGATGATTCTGTACTACCTGACGATGGATATTACCTGTAGTGCGACCGGTTGACAGACCTATTACGGCGTTCGGTTTCGCACAAATGTAGTCGGTAATGCGCGATGCCGCTGCTGCGTCGAAGGCGCTTTCTGTTGTAGCTACTGTTATTTTCATGCCATTACTTGTTCCTTAACGTTATTGGTCATTGCGACTGCAGCGGCACCGAGCAGACCTGCATAAGCAGGATCGAGCGAAGCAGGCACGACACCTCCGGTGACGAAGCGCATAGTGTGCGGATGGAGGAGGCTGAGTACCTTGTCGAACATATACTTGTCACTCACGATACCACCGCCGAGAACTACGGTATCCGGGTCGGACACACGCACGAGATTCATGATGAGATTTGCGATGGCCTGAGCTGCATTCTCCACAAGGCGGATGCACAGGGAGTCGCCCTGCTGCGCCAATGCGTACACCTGACGTACATCAACGCGCGAGCCGTCGGAAGGTATCGTGAGCTTACTCTCCGGGTATTCAGGCGCCAGCAAACGCGCACACATGTCGAAGCCCACGCCTGCAGCTATGGTCTCGGCGCAATCGGTGCGACCGCAGACACAGTGTGTGCCCACCTGTACACCTACCTGGGTGTGTCCTACCTCACCGGCATTGAAGTGCGAGCCGCATGTGAGACGACCGTCGATAACAGTGCCTGCGGCAATACCGGTACCGATATTGATATATACGAAATTCTTGGAAGTACGACCGTGTCCCCAGCACATCTCACCGATGGTGGCACTCTTCACGTCGTTGGCAAGATAGCACGGAATACCAATGATATCGCTTATCTGCTGTGCCAGTGCTACATCGTTGGAGCGGGAGGCATCAATCTGCAACCAGCGTCCGGCAGTTGTATCGACACGACCGATGAGGCCGATACCGATGGCTGCCGGGGTGCGACCTTCAGTATCCATCGTCTTGAGATAGTCGATAAGAGAGTCCTTGATGATGTCAACAGCTGATGTCTGATTGACATAGCCGGTAGTATAGCGTTTCATGCCCAAGATTCTACCGTTAGCATCCACCTCGCCGACTAAGAGCTTAGTGCCGCCGAAATCCATACCGATGTAGGTTTCTTCCATTGCGATTCAGGTTTTTCGTGGTAAATTACAGCGGCAAAGATACTCACAGAATACGGCAATGGGGTAGAATTTATGTCAAAATAGGTAGAGAAAATAGTAGGTGCAAAATTTCTACCGTCATCATAACTTGCTGGGACTCATGCCGAATTGCTTCTTGAAGCAAGTAGAGAAGTACTTCGGGTCACTGAATCCCACCATATACGCTACCTCGCTGACGTTGTAGTTGCCGGTAGCCAAGAGTTCGCGGCTTCTGTTCAGGCGCATGATGCGGATAAATTCGTTGAGCGACTGTCCGGTGAGCGATTTTATCTTATTGTAGACCGAAGTACGGCTCATGGCAAGTTTGTTGCACAGATCGGCTACGGAGAAGTCGGCATCGGACAGATGTGCGTCGACAGCCTCGCGCATGCGGGTCATGAATTTACGGTCGAGTTCGTTGGATAGTTCTTCCACCTCCTCGGGCGCTACATTATCGTCAATCATTCGTCGGCTCAGCTCGGCACGCCTGGTGAGTATGTTGCGGATACGAGCCTTCAGCACTACGATATCGAAGGGCTTGACTACATAGTCGTCGGCACGCGCCTCAAGACCGGCTACAATATCGCGCCTGCTGTTGAGGCCCGTAAGGAGTATGACGGGGATATGACTCGTAGCCATATCCGTCTTGATGATGCGGCATAACTCATCGCCACGCATCTCAGGCATCATCACGTCGGAGATGACAATATCGGGCGACTCGGTGCGTATTCTGTCAAGCAAAGCGGTCGGGCTGGTGAATTTCTCCACAGTAAATTCGTCGGAGAGAATATCCCGCAGGTATTCCGCCATGTCGGAATCGTCGTCTACGACAAAGATAGTTGCAATGACCTCTGTGG
>CAMWKV010000098.1 GCA_947174915.1 uncultured Porphyromonadaceae bacterium
CCCCCCCCCCCCCCCCCCCCTTTCCTTTTTCAAGCAGAAGACCGCATACGAGCATGCCTCTTGTCCCGTGCGCTCGGCGATGTGTACAAGCGACAGATGAACGGAAGGCATCGAAGTTGCCGCGGAGGTCGTAGCGCTCGCTATTGCAGGATACGTAGAAGTTGATGTTGTCGTCGGTGAGGACTACTGAGTCGAGGAGCATGTCGGGGCCGTCGAATTCGAGGGGGCACTGTGCTCGGGTGATAGCAACGAGGTCGGTGAGTTCGCCGCGTGCGTCGCGCGTGGAGTCGTTGCTGCCGGCGATGTCTTTGAGGTCGTCGTTGGAGAAATGTACGGTGCCGTCTTCGCCGCTGAGGGTGCCGTGGTACTTGTAGTCGATAGAGCTTCCGGCATCGACGAGCATCTGTACGAGTTCGGCGGAGTCGTCGGACGACAGGAGTGTGGTGAGGAATCGTTTCTGTGCCGACTGTGCCTTGACGAAGGCGCCTACATTGACGTTGCGTTCATCGCTGACGTAGGAGAATGTGAGCACTCGGGCTTTGTTGTCGTAGGTGATGGACTGTAGTATGACGCCGTTGCCGAGGTCGAGTGGCAGGTCGCCCTGCATCTGGGCTACCGTGAGTTCGATTCCTGTGGGATTTGAGGCGCTGCCTTTGCCTGAGCAGGCGGAGAGTAACACGCACGCTACGGCAATGATGATGTAGACGATTTTCTTCATGATGGGTCGGTACTTGAATTGGGTCAGGGATGGTAGGTGAGGAAGTCGGCGCGAGCGAGTTCGTCGGCACGACGACGGATGAATTCGGGGGTGACGGCTTCGAGCCGGCTAATGGTGTGGCGCAGGTCGGATAGTGTACCGTTGAAGAGCACGCTGCGGGCTGCGTTCATGATGCGTGACTCATAGTTCTCGGCGGCGATGGAGAGCTGGCCGCAGTACTGCTTGATGCCTCGTGCCAGGAGGCGCGCGAGGGCTGGCTCGGGTGTATCGGCGAGGCGTCGGGCAGTGCGTCGGACGAGGTTGAGGCAGCGGTCGGTATCGTCGGCATCGCAGCCATAGTAGACTGTGAGCAAACCTGTTGTGGTGAATCGTGCCACGGATGCCTCGACGGTATATACGAGTCCGCGGCGTTCGCGCAGCTCGACGTTGAGGAGTGAGTTCATGCCCGGGCCGCCGATGATGTTGCTGAATAGTGCGTCGCCATAGCGCGAGTTATCGTAGATGGATCCGATGGGCATGCCTACTACGGTGTGGCTCTGATGGAGGCCGTCGATGGCTATGCTGTCGCTCACATGGCGGTACTCGGTCGGCCGTGACTCCGGCGTCGTGCCGCTCGGGGTGCCGGCGGGAAGTGCGGCGAAATAGCGGCAGGCGGTGCGGCGCACGGTGTCGGCACTGTCCGGCCCGGAGTAGAATAGCACAGACGAAGCTACGGTATAGTGGCGGCGTAGGAAGTGGCAGCAGGCTTCGCTGTCGAGGGAGCGTACGCTATCGGGTGTGCCGAGGATATTGTGTCCGAGAGGACTACCGGCGTACACCATATCTTCGAAATCATCGTAGACAGCATCCATGGGGGTGTCGCGGTAGGAGTTGATTTCGTCGATTACTACTTCGCGTTCTTTGTCGAGCTCGGCGGCGGGGAATACGGAGTTGATGGCAAGGTCGGCGATGAGTTCGATGGGCCGCTTTGGGTTGCCGGCGGGGAAGATGGCGTAGACTGTCGTTTCCTCCTTGGTGGTGAAGGCATTGAGTTCGCCGCCGTCGCTCTCGATGCGGTTGGTGATGTGCCACGAGCGTCGCTTGGCGGTGCCTTTGAAGATGTTGTGTTCCACCAGGTGGGCCAGTCCGTGCTCGGACGCGCTTTCGGAGGCGCTTCCTGCGGCCACTGTGATGCCGAAGATACCCGCGAACACTCCGGGCCTGTGCAGATGCACAAGCCGGAGGCCGTTGTCGAGTACTATTATCTGCGGATCGGACATATTATTCACTTAGGGTCGTGCCACTGGCCGTCGGCGCGGATGATCTGTTCGAGCATGGCGGGAGCTTCGGCCTGGGGGATGTTTTTCTCGATGCACTCGGTGCCGCGATAGAGGCTCACCATGCCTGCAGCACCACCTACATACCCGTAGTCGGCTCCTGCCATCTCGCCGGGGCCGTTCACAATACACCCCATGACGGCTATCTTGAGGTGCGAGAGGTGGCCGAAGTGTTCTTTGATGACTTCGAGGACGCTGGGAAGGTCGAAGAGGGTACGTCCGCAGCCGGGGCATGCAACTATCTCGGCTCGGTAGCGTGCCAGTCCGCAGGCCTGGACGATGCGGCGGCAGAGGTCAGCGGCCTCGGCGGTGCTGAGCAGCGGGGACTCGATGCCTATGCCATCGCGATAACCTTCGAGCAGGAGGCTGCCCAAATCGACGGAGGCCGCAAGGATGAGGGTATCGCGGTCGGTGATGTCGGGGTAAGACAAGACGATGCTCACGGGGGTATCGCTGCCGTCAGCGGCAAGGGTCTGCATGGTGCGACGTACATGTGAAAGGCCGTCGCAACCGGTGCTTCTGAGGACTTCGGCACCGTAGACGTCGGCTGATTCGGAATCGCCGAGGATGGCTACAGAACAGGTGCCACCGATGCCGTTGACCTGGCGCGTGCGACGTCGACCCGCACTGCGTCCGCGACGCTGCACGCCGTCGTGATAGCATGCGGCAGCCTGCAACTCGCAGTAGTCAGCAAGGGTACGGGCCACAGGTATTTCATTCTCGGGCTCCTCGGAGAGGGACACGCGGATGGTGTCGCCTATACCATCAATGAGGAGTGAACCTATACCGACGGCCGACTTGATGCGTCCTTCGAGCGCGTTGCCGGCTTCGGTGACACCGAGATGGAGGGGATACTGAAGGCCTTCTGCATCCATACGCTCCACGAGTAGTCGCACTGTATCAGTCATCAGTTGCACATCAGACGCCTTGATGGATACCACCACATTGTGGAAATCCTCATCATGGCAGATGCGAAGGTACTCGAGTGCCGACTCGACCATGCCTTCGGCGCCGTCGCCGTAGCGGCTCATGATGCGGTCGGAGAGGGAACCGTGGTTGACACCTATGCGGATGGCTGTGCCGCAGCGGCGGCAGAGGTCGAGGAAGGGGATGAACTTGGTGCGGATTTTATCGACCTCGTCGGCATACTCCTCGTCGGTGAATTCCATCTTGCGGAAGGTGCGGCCGGGGTCGAAGAAGTTGCCGGGGTTGATGCGCACTTTCTCTACATGCTGCGTCGCCTCGAAGGCAGCCGCGGGGTTGAAGTGAATGTCGGCCACCAGGGGTACGGTGCAGCCTGCGGCACGGACGGCGTCCTTGATAGCTGCAAGATTGGCGGCATGACGCACGCCCTGGGCGGTGAGGCGTACCATGCTTGCTCCGGCACGGGCGATGGAGAGGGTCTGGGCGGCGGAGGCGGCGGTGTCGAGCGTGGGCGTGGTAGTCATGGACTGTATCACTATCGGCGAGGGGTTGCCGATGATGATGTCGCCCACGGCGACGGAGATGGTGCGGCGGCGGTAAGGGTGTTGGTTCATAGAGTCGTCAGACTTTGAATTTATATCCTTCGATGGCAGCGAGTTCGGCGTCGGCTTTCTCTACTTTGGCCGAGAGAGTGTTGCAGTAGGCGGCATATCGTGCTGCCAGGTCGGTGTCGGAGAGCGAGAGGATGCGTACGGCAAGTACGGCAGCATTGAGGGCGGCGTTGATACCTACTGTGGCTACGGGGATGCCCGGAGGCATCTGGATGATGCTGTACATGGCGTCGATACCGTCGAGGGTGGACGCGATGGGCACACCGATGACGGGGACTGTGGTGAGGGCGGCGATGACTCCGGGGAGGGCGGCGGCCATACCGGCGGCGGCAATGATTACTTCGATGCCGCGGTCGGCAGCTCCACGGGCGAAGGTGTCGACGGCGCCCGGGGTGCGGTGGGCGCTGAGGGCGTGGAGTTCGAAGGGTACTTCGAGTTGCTCAAGGAAGTCGGCAGCCTTGCGCATCACGGGGAGGTCGGATGTGCTGCCCATTATTATGCTGATTCGTGCTTTCATATTATATGTATGTGTGCTTACAGGATGGATATTGTGAGGGAGAGATAAACGACAGTTGCGGAGAGTGCCGCGCCGGCAAGTACCTGCAGGGGGGTGTGGTGGTTGAGGTAGAGGCGTGCCCAACATACGGCGCCGGTGATGAGGATGGCGACGCTCACCCACACCATAGGCGCGGGGAAGAGCAGGCCGTGGATGGCCATCCAGTAGATGGCCGTGGTGACGCCGGCGATGGCTCCGGAGTGGGCGCTGATCTTCCAGTAGAAGGTGATGACGAGAGATAATACCGACGCCACGGCAGCGGCGATATAGAATGCCGCGAGCCACACAGGCGCATTCAGGGAGTGGAGGAACCAGGCGGCTGCCAGGTAGCAGAGGATGGTGATGCTATAGGGGATGATGCGCTCGCTGCGATTCGAGATGGAGGTGTCGCTCACACGGCCGAGGCGCATGAGGAGGAAGATAGTCAGCATGGGCACCACTGCCGTGATGAAGAATACGCCGCCGAGGCTCCACATCTTCACGCCGAAGGGGATGAAGCGTAGGAGTGTAAGCCAGAGAGCGATAACTATCACATAGGTGGGCGCAAGGATTGGTGAGAATACGTCGCTCAGGATGTGAGCGATGGTGCTGAGTGACGGGGTGCGCTCAGGATTGGTCTGAGGGACGGTGCTCATTGCGGTATAGGGTTTTGTGGATGAAGTATTCTGTGGACGCGAAAGTCGGTGCTTGCGGGGTGGTATGCCGGGTATTCGTAAGTGGGTGCTTGCTGTATGGCGGGATTTCTGAGTTGATGCTTGTAGGTGGTGATTGTTTATGCGGGCTTAGAGCTGCCGACGCAGGCGTGCTACGGGATAGCCGAGGCGCTCGCGATATTTGGCCACTGTGCGCCGCGCGACGTCGAAACCTTGTGCGAGGAGGATTTCAGCGAGGACTCTGTCGGGCAGTGGTGCATGCTTGTCCTCGTTCTCGATGGCATCGCGAAGTACGGAGAGTATGCGGTGGGTGGAGAGGTCGGAGTCGGGGTCGTGACGCTCGTTGAAGAAGAGTTTGAGCGGGTAGATGCCGTGCGGCGCAAGGATATATTTGCCGGAGGTGCCGCGCGATATGACGGACTGATGGAGGCCGGTGTCTTGCTCGATGTCGCGTAGAATCATCGGCTTGATGTCGGCTCTGTCGCCGGTGACGAAGAAGTCATGCTGCCGGGCAACGATGGCACGGCCTATGGCCATCAGGGTGGCTGCTCGCAGCTCGGCCAGGCGTATGAACTGGGCGGCACTGTTGCGCTTAGTCCGGATGAAGGTATTGGCCTCGGCAGCGTGCCGGGAAGTGGTTTGCGGTGCGGTGGGATTGTGGTCGACCGGCGATGCGGCGCGTAGGGAGGTCGATGAGCCACTGTCTGCACGCCTGGAGGTCGATGAGATACTGTCTGCACGCCGGGAGGTGGGTGTCGCGATGTCAGCACGGAAACTTTCCTCTATCCGCAGCTCGGGGACGTTACCCGTGAGGCCGAGGGTGAAGCGGTCGGTGCCGGCGTCGTACTCCAACACATAGTCGGGGACGACCTGCTGTATCCTATCGGCGATGACGGTGCCTTCAAGGGCCGCCGCGGGCTTCGGGTTGAGGCTGCGGATGACGTCGAGCGCATCCTGGAGGTCGTCGCGTGAGATGTCGAGGCGCGCCTGGAGGCGGTCGAAATGACGCTTGGACAGGAGGTCGAAGTGGTCGCGTACGATGGCGCTTGCGTTCTCGACGGCGCTGGTCGGGCTGAGGCGTTCGAGCTGCAGGAGCATACAGTCGCGGAGGTCGCGCGCGCCTATTCCTGCGGGGTCGAGGTTGCGGAGGTCGGCGAAAAGTTCTTCTATCTCGGCGCGACGCGGCTCGAAGCCCTCGGCTATGGATATATCATCGGCGATGTCGGCGAGCGGGCGTGTGAGATAGCCGTTGTCGTCGAGGCTGTTGACGAGATAGTTAGCGATGATTAGGCCGGTCGGTGTAAGACGGTACTCGGTGCTGAGTCGGTCGAGGAGGATGTCGGCAGCACTGCGGGCATCGTCGGCGGTGTATGAGGCGGCTTCGACAGCCCTCGAGGCCTGAGCTTGCGCCGCTATGTTCACGGGCATTTCGTCCTCGTCGGAATAGTCGCCGCGCTGCAGGTCGGTAGCGCTTTCGTCGAAGTCGTCATCGTCGGCGTAGCTGTCGGCATCAACGGCCTCAAGTGCCGGATTCTCATCTATTTCGTGTCGCACGGCTTCCTCGAATTCGGGGCCTGTCATAGACAGAAGACGCCCCAGGGCCACAGCCTGCATATTTATCTGCTGGCTGAGAGCCTGGGTCATTGTCTGTGTGAGTCGTGTCTCTTTCCGGGCGGCCACGGGGATTGTGTCGGTGCATTGTTAGCTCAGAGCTGCCTCTAGTACATTCGCTTTGACATTCTGAGTGCGATTGATATGGGAGTTGCAGGGATTAGAAACGGCGGATGCTGAGCGCGGTTGGTACGGGATTATTGCCGGGTTTAGAAACGGCGGATGCCCATGGCCTGACGCACTTCTTCGAGGGTGTGCGCTGCGCGTTCGCGGGCGCGTTCACTGCCGTCGCGGAGGATGCGGGCGATGTAGGCTTCGTCGGCCATAATGTCGTTGACGCGCTCGCGGATGGGTGTCGTCACGGCGAGAATATCCTCGGCGAGCTGTTTCTTGAGGTCACCATAGCGGATGGAACAGTCCGCGTAAGCCTCGCGGAAGTGTGCTACAACGTCGGGTGTAGAAGTCAGTTCAAGGAGAGTGAAGAGGTTGGCAATGGGTTCGCTCATGGGTGAGTTCGGTTCCTTGGGGCCTTCGTCAGTGACAGCGCGCATCACTTTCTTGCGGAGCACTTTGGGATCATCGACGAGGTAAATGCAATTGCCTTCGCTCTTACCCATCTTGCCGGAACCGTCCAATCCGGGGACCTTCACGGGAGCGCCGCCGAAGTCGAAGTCGTAGGGCTCGGGGAAGATGTCGACGCCGTAGAAGGAGTTGAAACGACGTGCGAAACGACGAGTGAGTTCGAGATGCTGTAACTGGTCCTTGCCCACAGGCACCTTGGTCGCCTTCTGGATGAGGATGTCGACGGCCATGAGGGTGGGATAGGTTAGCAGACCGGCGTTGACGCGCTTGCCATTGTCGGCGCCTACAAGCTGGTGCTCGAAAGCGGCATCGTCTTCGGCTGCTTCCGCGCTGAGTCCGAGAGCCTTGCGGGCCTTGTCCTTGAACGATACTGTGCGCATGAGTTCGCCGATACCCACGTGCATATTAAGCAGCAGGTACATTTCAGACACCTCAGGTACATCGCTCTGAACGAAGAGGGTCACCTTCTCGGGATCAAGACCGGCTGCGAGATACTCTGCGATGATATTCTTCACATTCGCATGGAGCTGTGCAGGGTCGGGATTCGTCGTAAGAGCGTGAAGGTCAGCGATGAAGAAGTTGCAGTCGTAGTCATCCTGCACTGCAACAAACTTGCGCAGAGCACCGTAGTAATTGCCTAAATGGAGGTTGCCCGTAGCACGAATACCACTGAGCACTATTTCTTTTTTGTTTTCTGACATAGGATAATCGTTCTTTTAAGTGCAAAATTAATCAATTAAACCGAATATAGGAAAAATACACGCCAAAGAAACACAATTCGGTGCTCGTCAAAGAAAAAATAGCTCATAAGAGGAGTGAACATTCGCTAAAAAAGCGTAGACAAGAATAATTGTACTTTCTTTGGCAAAAAATTGCTGCTTAACAAAAAATTACCTAATTTTGCGGCAAGAAAAGCCGTCGGGCCAAGCTCCGGCACGAGCAGAGCGAGCTTCACGAAAAGCTCGATAGGGCGCCGCAAGCGGCTTTGCAGGGAACGAAGGAATGCCTATCATGTTGCGGACCTTTGCTTGCAAGTTCAAAAGAGAAAACACTCTCCTACTAAGCATAACACACATTCAACCTGGAAATGCACGAGCCGTGAGACTCGTGCATTTTTCGTTACAGCTACATAGCCCCGTTTCATGCCCCTTGCGGCGACCCGCCACCTCCGACCCGGACCACACACCCCCCCCGCGCGGGGGGGGGGGGGGGGCGGGGGGGGGGGGGGGGGGGGGGGGGGCGGGGGG
>CAMWKV010000099.1 GCA_947174915.1 uncultured Porphyromonadaceae bacterium
TTGCCGAGGGCAACAGTAAGTATGCCAAAACGCTGTTTACCGACGATGCCGTGCTGTTCGGTATCCTCAATGGAGTAGTAGAACGTGGCTCTATCGAACAGTTCTATCACAACGTAGACACTGTCGGTGGTGGGGAAGAATTCAAGGCCCGGATTGATGTGCTTGCGGTCGAAGAAACCGTCGCTGTAGTACGCGTGCTCGAAGAGGGCTGGGGTGGCTCAATCGACTTCACAGATTTCCTTCTGCTCCTGAAGCTCGATGGCGAATGGAAGTGCGTTGCGAAAGCTTACAATCAGAACTCCGACACCATCAGCAGATGAAAATCACAGTAATTACCGGAAGTCCGCGCAAAGAGGGCAATACTCTTGCAATGGTCGAAGCTTTTATCAATGCCGCCGAAGCCAAGGGACACGAAGTAGTGCGTTTTGATGCTGCCATGATGAAAATCGGCGACTGCCATGCCTGCATGACGTGCTTCAAGACCGGCAAGGCTTGCTCGTTTGACGATGATTTCAACGAGATTGCACCACACATTCTTGATGCCGGTGCTGTAGTGTACGCCATGCCCGTATACTGGTATTCCATTCCGGCCCAGATCAAGGGAGTGATTGACCGTGTATTCTCGTTCTACGTGGCCGAGAAACCTATAAGTGGCAAGAAATGTGCCATTATAACTTGCTGCGAGGACCATGATACTTCAGTAATGGACGGCGTGACAATGCCACTTCACCGCACTTTCGACCTGCTGAAATGGGATCTGGTGGGTGAAGTGTGTGTGCCGGGAGTCTTTCATGTCGGTGACATAAGCAAGACCGACGGTTGTGCTCAGGCTGCCGCCCTTGCCGAAAAATTCTGACAGCTATCTTTGATTTTACGCTAAGGCACAAGAGCCATACTACCGACGCCTCCTCGCGCGTATCATTTACATTATTATTACTGTCCGCTAAACTTTTTCAAGCACTCAAAAAAGTTTAGCGGACAGTAATAGTTGTAAATAAAAAAGCCTCAGCTCGTGAAAGTTGAGGCTTTTGATTCTTTGAGGATGCCCTTTGGGAGGACAGTTTTGGCGTATTAGCGGCGGAGGGTCTTGGTGATGGTGTTGCCTCGTCGCTCGATGATGATGCCGCGGGCACTGCTGTCGGCGGCACGGCCTTGGAGGTCGAAGCTTTCAACTGGGGCTGTGCTGTCGGCTTCTACTGTTGACACGGCAGCATCGTCGATAGCTACGATGTCGCGGAAATTGCTCCAGCCACTCGCCTTGCGGTAGGCCTCGACGGAAGCGGCGGGTACGCGCAGTATCGCGCTCTGATATACGGCACTCTCGAAGAGTCCGGCCGAGGGCATGATGGGTGAGGTGCTCCATGTGGGAGGTACTTCGGCCTTGCAAGTGATGGTCTGCAGACCGTCGTTGGCGAAGAATGCCATCGGCTCGATGTGACGAAGGGTTGCGGGCAGAGTGAGGTCTGTGATAGTACGCATCTGCGAGAATGACATTTCGCCGAGTGTAGCGACGCCGTCCGGTACTTCATAGGTGTCATAGGGCCGACAGCAGGGATACTGTATCAGAGTGGACTTATCGGCATTGAAGAGTACACCGTAGTAAGAGCTGAAGTTCTCGTTGCCTTCCTTCACTTCGAAGAATTCAAGTACGTAGCACTCAGAGAAAGCAAAAGCTCCTATGGTCTTGAGTGAGGCGGGCAGGATGAGATTTTTCAGCGTAGTATTGGCGCTCAAGGCGTAGGGGTCAATGGCCTTAGTACCTTCAGGTACAGAAAATGTAGGATCGGGACGGCTGCCGGGATATACGAATAGTGTCATGCCGGACTGCGACGACTTGCCGCTGAAGAGCACTCCTTCGACGGATTTGAATTCGAGGTTCTCTTCGTCCACATTTATGCTCTGAAGGCCGTAGCACTGCTGGAAAGCGCCGTCACCTATCATGCCGAGGTTGGCGGGCAGGCTGATAGTGGTGAGATCCTCACAGTACTCAAAGGCGTAGTCGCCGATGCGAGTGAGCGTAGAAGGGATGACGATGTACTCCATCGAATAGCAGTGGCTGAAAGTCTGATTGCCGATGGCGGAGACACCTTCAGGGAGGGTGACGGAGTAGACGGACTGGTTGTTGAACATTGCCAGGTCGCCTATCTGGGTGACATTGAATGTCTGCATGTTCCAGCTCGCCTGTGCAGGAATGACGACATCACCCTTGTAGGTGGTGATATAGCCGGAGGCATCGGGAGTGGTGGTGGCGTAGGTCACGGCCACGGTCTTGCGGGTGTTGGTGTTCGAGAGGATTTTATAAAGAATACCTCCCGCAGCAAAATCATAGGCATATGCCTGGCCGAATGCCAGACACATGCCTATAGCTGCTGAAAGAAATTTATGCTTCATCTTTCAGTGGGGATAGTTATATCAGAGTACTACTTTGACAGCGTTGTCGGCGGCGCGGACGATGTAGACACCGGCAGCGAGACCGGAGAATTCAACTGTTCCGTTAGCTACCTGCTCGGCAACCTTGACGCCGGTGGCATTGTAGACAGCTACTTTACCTTCGACACCACTGACAGTAATAGTGCCGGCAGCAGTCTTGACAGTCATCTGAGCACCGGCAACGGCGTTGGCGAGACCTGCGGCCTGCTTAACGTTGAGGGCCACATAGGCACCGGGCTGAGCGATGTAGACAGTCTCGTCGCGATCTTCAGAAGCATCATTGGGATCGAAAGTGAGGTTCACATGGTAGAGCTCGGCATCGGCTTCATCGGCCACGGCCTTCATGGTAATCCAGGGGGCGCGGTTGACACGGTCGGTAGTAACAGCCCATTCCTCTGGAGCGATGCTGGAGCGGATATCGAGGCTGAGTTCACCACCGGCAGTGGGAAGTTCCAGAAGATCGGTAGAACCGTCCTCTACAGTCATATAGGAGTACACGGCTCCGAGGCTCATGGTGAGGCCGGCGAAGTGGCCCTGTGCAATGGGGAAGGAGTTCATGTTGTAGAAGGTATCGTACCAGCCGCCGCTATCCTCCGAATCCCAGAGGTAAACATAGGCTACAGAGTTGCCCCATACTTCGTCGTCCTCAGATTTCATGAAGGGGAGAACAATCTTGTCACCGTCAGCAACATAGTAAGGGGTAAAGAGTACGAGGATATTGCCGTCGGCAGTAACGGGGACGTCGAACTTAAAACGGAGGTTCTTGTAGTTGGAGCCGGGCGTAAGGTCGGGGAGAGCGTTAATATCCTTACCGGAGAGGATGCTGCCACCGATTACTTCTGCATCGGGATTTGCTTCATCTTCGGGGAGGCGATAGACTAAACATACGAGAGTGGTGGCATCGTTGAGATTCTTGCCGTTGCTACCTACAATCTGTGCGAACACATCGACATAGTCGAAACCGTAGGCGCGTTCGGTAGCGGGATATACGCTGCCGAGACCCTGGATCTCAATAGTGCCGGGCATACGACCGGTGATGAGCTCCCACTGCTCGTTCATATCCTTGTGGAATGCAATCTGATTGGAGTTCTGAGCGAGAGTACCCTTGGGATCAAGGTAGTTGTAGGAAGCGATGCCCATAGGACCGTTATAACCGCCTACGCCTGTACCGTGGAGACGACCGCCGGCCTGCATATCGGTGAAAGGAGTGGAGAAAGTAGCGGAGCGGCTCTCGAAGCTGCCTGTAAGCACGGGGGCAGTGTAATGCTCGCCGAAGGTATAGGCGGGAGTTACAAGGTCGTAGGCTTCAGAGGTAAGAGCCGAACCGTCAGCACCTGCATAGGCCCATTCGTTGGTAAGAATATCCTTGGAGGTATTCTTCCATGTTGCTTCGGTATCGAAGGGGATGAGGAGCTGGGGAGTGCCGGTAATTTCTTCCATCAGCGGGCTAAGGGTCTGCTGGGAGAAGAAACCGGTGGGAATAGTGTAGGAGGGCTTGGGCATGGGGATGCCGAGCGACACATTGTCGAGGGCCATACCCTGACCGTTGACACCGAAGTAGCGGAAAGCCATCTTGATTTTCTTGCCCACGTAGTCGCCTACGTTGACATAAATAGACTTATAGCCGTCCGTATCAACAGTATAGAGGTCGGCACGGAGCTGCTCCTGAGTGTAATTTTTATTGATATAGTCCTTCAGGCTCCAAAGCTTCTTCCACTCGGAGTCGGTGGTGCCGTTGCCTTCGGTCACATATACTTCAAGGAGAGTGGTCTCACCGGTGAAGTCATCAGCTACTCTATTGTAGAGGCTCCATCCGGGACGAAATTCGAGCTGGAAGTAGAACCATTCCTCGGCCTTGGGTGAGAATGCCGGTGTAACAAGCCATTCGTCCTGAGGATGGTTGGTGGCGTAGTCGAGACCCAGGTCGGGATAAGGCTTCTTATCACCCCACATCACGTCGGCCATGATGTAGGCGAAAGATTCGCCTTCGTAGGATGTTGTCTGGTTGCTGGCGGGGAGGATACCGGTTGTTTCGTTGCTGAGAGTAAGCCAGGTGATATCCCAGTAGCCGTCGCCGCTACCCATATGCTTGTTGCCTGCGCGGGAGAACTGACTCCAGCCCGAGGGGAGCCAGGTGTTGGCAGCCATACCATAGGCATCGGGGTTGCGGCCTTCAAAACCTTCGAAGAAGGAGTTGACATTGTCCGACGAGGATGCACGGTGCATCGACTTCATCGGGCTCTTGGAGAACTGTGGGTTCAGATCTTGACCGGCCTGCTGCTCCAGGGGTACTACCGCCATAGCGGCAACCGACGAGAGGAGGACAGCCATTGCTGAGGTAAATTTCTTCATTGGTCGTCTATTATTGCTTAGTAATGATTGTTTTTGCACATTGATACCGGAGAGATGTGCGTCTTATATAACGTACAGGTCTCCGGTATTATTTTATCAGTTTATCAGAGAGCTACTTTCACGCTCTTGGCATCAACGGTGACAACGTATACACCGGGGGCGAGGGCGGCGGTCTTGAATTCGCCGTCGCATATGCCGGCAGCTACTGTGCGACCGTCTACGGCAACTACTGCGACAGCGGCACCGGCGGTAGCCTTGACGGTGATGACACCGGCAGCAGCACTTACTTCAGTAGTAGCAGCAAAGGTATTATCCACACCGTCGGTCTGCTTGAAGTTGACGGTGACAGGTTCGGTCTCGTTGTCTGCAAGGTCTTCATCGCCGTCGAAGACAACCTTGGCAACATACTCGGCATAAGCTTTTTCGATGCCATTCCACTTGAGTTCGAAAGTGTAGGTGGCCGATGCATCAATGTCGAGAGCCTGGCCTAACTGTGCATCCACCTGCTCACCGTCACAGAGAAGCACTACTTCGTAGGCACCTTCGAGGACCTTTTCGAAGCCATCGTTGGTTACTTCCACAACGAATTCACCGGTCTCGTCGGGATGTATCTCTCCAGTGGGCCACGAGAGGGCTGTTACTGAGAGGTTGTTGAGGTATCCTACTATCACAGAAGCAGCGACAGGAGTGGAGGTCTCGTCGTCGCAGTACACAATGACGCTGTAGCTGTGGATGCCTCGGGGTGCATCTTCGTCGGTGTAGCTTACGGTATTGCCGGGAGCGAGGTCGGTGTCGATAGTCTCTATCACTTCAGTGCCGCGGAGAATCTCAACCTTGCTGATGGCGGCGAGTTCCTTGCCGGTGGTCGACTCGGTGGGGAGTACGAAGGTGATGTCAACGTTGCGGTTGTTGTCGGCCTGAGTGGTCACGGTGAGATCGGTTGCAGGCTGAGGGGTAACGATTTCCTGTGTAATGACGATGTCCTTCACTTCTACGCTATAGTTGCCGTACAAGTCGGTCTGATCCCAAGCGAGGAAGGCGAGGCTGTATGTGCCGTTTTCTTCTACACTGATTTTTACAGTGTTGTCGGCCCATGAGAAATCGGTGCGAGAGGGCACCATCTCGTAGCTCTCCAGCGAGGTATATTCGCCACTTGTAGTGGTAGGCTTCTTAGCGATAACTACCTGCAGATTGGCCTTATATGTACCCCATGCGTCGGTAACGGCACGACTCTGGAATGTGAGTGTATACTCTACACCGGCCTTGAGTGCCATCGGGGGCAGGTAGGCGAAGTCGGACTGGTACCAGTAGGCCTGCTTGTAGGCTTCGAGGTATTTTTCATCGTTAGAGGAGCCGAGTTTCCACTTCTCGGTCTCTCTGGAGTTCTGTAAGTTGGGGTCGAGTATAGTCAGACCGGCCTGACCAAGATCGGTTACAGAAGCGAGGTCGAGGGCATAGGGGATGGTATATGCATCACCGGCCATCACGTTGACGCTCTGGCTCTGACCTTCTTCTTCGCCGTATTTCACTGTAACAGCGAAGGTGAACTGGTGGTAGTTGCCTTCAACAGTGGTTTCGAAAGTGGTATCGGTGAGGCCTTCAGCCACTACCTCTCCGTCGCAGGACACAAGGTAGCTGAGCTTGGAGGTATCTATCATGCCGCCGTTGACACCCGTAGGAGCGGTCCATGTGAGGGTGACGGTGTTGCCTTCAGCGTCGGCTGTGAGGCCGCTGATGTTGCCGGGCTGATCATAGCCGGAGAATACGGTGGTCTTGGCTTCCTTGGATTCGCCTTCGTCATTGGCCACTTTCACGGTGATTTCGTGTAAGCCGTCGGCCGGTGTGAGGTTAAGGCTTACTTCTTCACCTGCAGCTACTGTTCCTGTGGCGGCCTCTTCCCCGTCAACATTCACAGTGTAGGTAAGGGTGCCGGAGAGAGCGTCGCCGCCGGCATTCTCGGTGGGTGCAGTGAAGGTGACTACGGTATTGGTACCATCGAAGGTTGCGGTGAGATTCTCCACGGGAGCAGGAGCACCCGTAACGATTGTCGAGCCGTTGATGTAGAGGCAGTTGTAGTAGCCGCTCATTGCACCGAGGTTCTCTGCCTTGTAGGTGCTGAGGTCTACCTTGACGAGCGAGGAGTTGTAGTCGTATGCACTGGCGCGTGCCACAACATACATCAAACCCGAAGCGGGGTCGATAGCTGCAGACATAGGCATGGAGGCACTGAACTGTACACCGCAACCCATACTGCCGGTCAACTCGGTGGCTACACCGGTGGTCTTGTTGATCTTGTACACATAGCCATAGTCACCTACGCCCCAGAGCTGGCCTTCGGCATCAATAGCAAGACCGTAGACATTGGTATTGGCGGCATTGCCTACACGTGCTACCTCATGGGTTGTGGGATTGTAAATACCGAGTGTCTTCACATAATCGGTATATGCGTACCAGCAATAAATGATATCGGCCTGCTGGTCGTAGGCCATATCATACACTTTATTAATATAATACGAGGAATTGAAGTATGAAGGCACCCATGCATTTTCTGCTGTAGCCTCAAAGGGGTAGGCGCCATAGTTGTATTTCACGCCTACTACTTTCTCGGGGCTCAGGAAGGTACCGCCACCGCCGAAGCTTGAACCTGTATACTGGTTCTGATCATAAGCCGTGGAATTGAGTCGGGTAGCGCCGGTGAGGTCTGTGAGATTCAGACGATATACACCGGTAGTGCCGCCGGCACCGAGGGCATACATCTCTAACGGCTTCTCCTCCTGGATGGGGAGCGCTGTAGCATCAGCAGCACCGCCTGCGACCATCGCAGCAGCAAGTGCGTACGTGAAGTAAAGTTTCTTCATAAGGGGAAATGATGGATTGATTTAGACAAATTCTATACGAAAGCACCGGCCTCTACCGGCTCGCAGGATCAAAAGTCTCGCTTTTGCAAGCTTACGCTGACAAATTTAATAAGAATTTCATCCACCACAAAACATGATGCTATATTTTAACATTTATTTTCAGCTTCACATCTCCAACCGATTATGGCAAAAGCATGAAGTAATGCAAGGATAGCAATAACAAAAATGGCAAGACTCCGAAATGTTGGAATCTTGCCATTTTCTATATTTTAGATGTTTATTGTGTAGTATCTGCCTCTGCCATATTATACCTGGCATAGGATAGTTATTTAGCTCATATGATTCTCCCATGAGCCTTTAGTATCGACACCTGTATCAGCAGCGAGCTTCTCCAGAAGGCTGATTTCGTCATCGCTCAATTTGATTTTGGACGCTGCGGCCGCCTCCTCTACATGGCGTGGTTTGGTGACGCCGATAATCGGGTATG
>CAMWKV010000100.1 GCA_947174915.1 uncultured Porphyromonadaceae bacterium
CGATTTGTCCTGGGGGTCGTCGTTGAGGTCCCCCATGATGATGACGCCGATTTCGGGATCGACACGCCACAATGAGTCGGCGATGGCACGACATAGCTCTGCAGCAGCCACACGATTCGGCTCGCTGCGCTCCTGTCCGCCGAGGCGGGAGGGCCAGTGGTTGACAATCACTGCCACGCGCTGGCCGAGGAGCTGTCCTACGACGCACATCTGGTCGCGGGTGCGGAAGGGTACGGCGGTGAGGCGGTGGTTGGTGACGTTCTCGAACTTGAAGTAGCGGGGGTTGTAGTACATGCCCACGTCGACACCTCGGGCGTCGGGGGAGTCGTGGTGCACTACCTGGAGGTTCCATGCAGCAATCTCGGGTTGGGCGGCCACATCGAGCATGACGGACTTATTCTCTATCTCGCTCACGCCGAGGATGGCGGGGCCGTAGGGTGTGGTGCGGGTGGCCATCTGAGATATAGTGTAGGCAAGGTTGTGCACTTTCTCGCGGTACTTGCGACCGTCCCACTGGCGCGGGCCGGCAGGGGTGAATTCCACATCGCGGCCCTCGGGATTGTTCGGGATGGTGTCGAAGAGGTTCTCGAAGTTATAGAAAGCAATACCGGCTACTTGCAACTTCTTGTTCTGAGCAGAAACACAAGGGGTGGCAAGCATCAGTGCCAACAATACCGCAAATGCGGAGCGAATGAATGTCTTCATAGATAGTCGGCCGTTATCGGCTGGGTTGTAGTTAGTGGCGCAAAGATACTAAATTTTCTTTAAAAACTAAGGTTTCGAGCTGAAATAGTGCAAAATTTACAACGGCTTTCCCCAAAGATTGAAGCGGATACCAAACACAGCCTCTCCGGAGAGAACACCACCGGCATAGGTGGTGCGTTTGTTATTGACAATAGCGACATCGCACTTGCCTACCGCACCGGCGAAGAAACGGCCGCTGTTCCATACCACGGACACCTTGGCTCGGTTGTAGAGCGACACTGACACTTTCTCTATATCGCTGTTGACATATCCCTTGCGGACGCCTATGACGGGCGACTCGCTCACGCCGAGCACCCACTTGGGAGCAAAGACCCAGTTGTAGCCGTAGCCGGCGCGGATGGCATAGTTATGAGTATTGACGCGGTAGTGGTTGTCGGACCAGTGCGAGGGCAGTTGCATCACATATTGCAACGGGAGGCTGCTGAAGTCGAAGTCGAGCTTCTGCGAGTAGATTGAGAATCCGGCATAGAAGGAGCCTGAGCTGCGTTTCTGCACGCGGCTGAAATTGAAGGATGCCGCTTCGGAGTAGCGTTTGTGCGAAAAGAAGTAGTAAGCGTCAATGCCCCAGGTGGTATTGTTGATACCGTCGAAAGGAATATTCAGATGGTGGTCGCTGCCGAAGTGCTTCAGCGTTGTGCCTACATCATTTCTTATCCAGTATGCTTCGGCGGCGAAGAGCATGCAGTTGAATCCGAAACGCCAGCGCTCGCGTGTCTGTCGTGAGCCGGTGAGGAGCTGATTGATATTGACGTCATAGCCTGCCGACACTGCCAGATATGTAACATAGACACCCACCGAGGTAGAGGGGTCGGAAAGCATATATATCTTTTTATTATTCGGCAGGTCAAAGGAATATCCGTCGAGCCACGAGTCGGTGGTCACCTTGGCATTGAATTTATAGGGTGTGCCCTGCACGTAGGTGGTGTCGTAGCCGTTGAAGAACTTGTCGCCCCAGCGGTAGGTATTCACCACGAAACGCGGGAACTTGCCCCACTCCGCTATGGAGTCAAGATTGAACGACAACGCCTGAGCGCTACCGCACGAAAAGAAAGCAAGTAGTACTAAAAAGAGTAGTCGTAAGCTCTTCATCTCACCTGAGAAAATCAATGCCGTGGCAAATTTTCGACAAAATTACACATTTTCGGCGGCTCGGCAAAGAAACGGCTCCGGCATTTTGCCGTAAACGGGAAAATTAGTACATTTGCAAGCGAATAGACCAATTCACACACGAATGTCAGAAATCAAGATCACCGGTGTGATGCGCGCGGGAGCATACTCGCCCAATCATATCGGCAATGATACCACCATATTCAACCTCGTTGTGGAGCAGCTGCGCAAGCGTGGCTGCGAGGTAAATGTACTCAGCGAGGACGAATTCATCAATGGTGCTCCTACCTGCGACATTATTATTAATATGTGTCGCGAAGCGCGCTCTATATCCCTGCTGCAGCGACTTGAGGACAATGGCTGCCTGGTCATCAACTCGGGCTACGGCATAGAGAACTGTACGCGCGAGCGCATGACGCGCATCCTCCTCGGCTCCGGCATCCCCTACCCCGAGAGCCTCATAGTGAATACCGACGAGGCCATAGTGGCATCGCTGGCCAAGGCGAAAATTGACCGCTGCTGGCTCAAGCGCGGCGACATGCACACCCAGCACCGCGAGGATGTGACCTATGTACGCCACCGTCAGGAGGCGCAGGAGGTTCTTCAGGAATTTTTCCTCCGTGGCATCAAGCGCGCTGTCATCAACCGTCATCTCGAGGGCGACCTGCTGAAATTCTACGGCATCGCCGGCACGGACTTCTTCTACCGGTTCTACCCCTTCGAGCAGGGCCACTCCAAGTACGGCGACGAGGCTATCAACGGCAAGCCGCACCACGACGCCTTCGACGAGGAGCACCTACGCTCGATATGCAACGCTGCCGCCGACGCTCTCGGCGTGGATATCTATGGCGGCGACTGCATAGTGGGCCACGACGGCACCCTCACCATCATCGACCTCAACGACTGGCCCAGCTTCGCCCCATGCCGCAATGAGGTGGCTCCCTATATAGCTCGCTTTGCAATGCACCGTATCAAGATACATCAGAATCGCTGAGCCATGAACCGATATCGCAAGAGTACACGTCTGCCGGAGGGTAGCACACGTCGCTTCCCCATCATCCCCCGGCTCATCGCCACTTCCTTCGGCGCGGGCTTCCTTCCTGTAGCTCCCGGTACATGGGGCGCTCTGGTGGCAGTGATTCTGTGGCTGCCCTTATATATATGGTGTAGTGACGCCGTCACTTTCTGGGTGACTGCAGTCGCTACCCTCGTGCTGACATGGGCCGGTATATGGGCCAGCAACGAAGCCGAGAAATACTGGGGTCACGACCCCGTAGTGGCCTGCGTCGACGAGACCGTAGGCCAATGGATAGCCCTTCTCGCCGTATGTCCCGGCGATGCATGGTGGCTCATACTCGTCGCCTTCGTCCTCTTCCGCGCCTTCGACATCTTCAAACCTCTGGGCATACGTGCCACCGAGCGTCTGCCGCGCGGCTACGGAATGATGGCCGACGACATCGTGGCCGGCATATATGCCGCCATCATCATCCTCATCATCAAATTCTTCCTGCCATGACAAACGTACCGAACACCGAAGCCGACAATACTACTGTCGTCGAGGCCTCAGGCCTGCGCAAGTTGTGGCACAAGCTCATGACGAGCAATTCGCTCATCATCACTTATCTGCGCTCCATCGTATCGAGCCAGGCGGCGAGTTGGGTGGACTATATCGTGCGCTTCGCTCTATTCAGCCTCGGCGCTCTCGATGCCTTCTGGTCGGTAGCCTGCGGCGCTTTCTGCGGCGGCGTAGTGAACTGTATCATCAACTATCGCTTCACCTTCCGTGCCGAGAACTGCGACTGGCGAGCCGTGGTGGTAAAATATGCTGTGGTATGGCTCGGCAGTATGCTGCTGAACAGCTACGGCTCCGAAGCGCTCTACAAATTCGTATCCGGACTCGCATGGGTGCAGCATATTGGTATCAAGGACAACATCGTATTCCTCGCCACCACTCTTTTCGTCAGTCTTATGGTATCGTGGTTCTGGAACTTCGCCCTGCAGCGCTATGTAGTCTACCGCCCTATGCCTTTCGATAAATATATAATCCGTCTGCTCGGCGGTAAATCCAAAGAACAAAATAAATAATGGCAACCATGGATATAAAACAGAATGCCAAGGAGGCTCGCAACGGCCTTCAGCAAGGTATATATGCTATCATCAACCCCTTCGTGCGCCTTCTCATCCGCATGGGCGTGACACCTAATATGGTCACTACCATAGGTATGCTCGGCAATCTCGCCGCGGCAGCTGTCCTCGTGTGGGCGGGTGTCAAGGTGAGCCAGTATGGTCAGGCACCCGACTATGGTCTGGTGACGTGGGCCGGCGCACTCATCATCGGCTTCTCGCTCTTCGATATGCTCGACGGCCAGGTGGCACGACTGGGCAATATGGCATCGACCTTCGGCGCTATGTACGACTCCGTGCTGGACCGCTACTGCGAGCTTTTCACTCTCGGCGGACTGGCTTTCTTCCTCATAGGCTGCGGCAATGTGTGGGGCGCTGTCATCACCTTCCTTGCGCTGGTGGGCAGCATCATGGTGAGCTATGTGCGCGCCCGCGCCGAGGGGCTCGACATTGAGTGCAAGGTGGGATTCATGCAGCGTCCCGAACGTGTGGTGGTCACAGCTGCCTCAATCCTCGCCGCAGGCATCACCGGTCAGAACCTTGATGCCGACAGCACCTTCGACCCGAATATCATCCTCGTGGTGGCTATGGCTTTCATCGCCATCTTCGCCAACATGACGGCCTTCGCCCGCATTGCACACTGCAAGCGCGAGCTCACCAAAATGAATGCCCGATGAGCATCAACGTACACTCTGCCGCTACGCCGTCGCAGGGCGGCGCGGGCGGTCGCTTCCCGTCGCTGCGCGAGGCGCTATGGTGCGCTTTCGGCCTGGCGCTGTGGCTCATAGTGACGGCGCTATTTATTGGCTTCCGTCCCGAGCACACGGTCATGGCAGTACTCATATTCTGCCTGTTCTACTTCGACGCCCGCTCGCGTCGTCTGGTCATCGCACTGCTACCTTTCTTCGTGTTCGGCATCAGCTACGACTGGATGAATATCGTGCCGAACTATGAGGTGAATCCCGTAGACACTGCCGGATTATACAATGCCGAGAAAGCGCTCTTCGGTATCAACACAGCCGCCGGGGTGCTCACACCTAATGAATATTTCGCCATCCACCACTGCGCTGTAGCGGACTTCTTCGCCGGCATCTTCTACCTCTGCTGGGTACCGCTGCCCATCATCTTCGGCCTCTATCTCTACTTCAGCCGCCGCACGGAGGGATATATCCGTTTCGCGCTGGTGTTCCTGCTGACGAATCTCATAGGATTTGCCATCTACTATATACACCCGGCCGCACCGCCGTGGTATGTGGCATCGCACGGGTTCGACGTCTTCACGGGCACTCCCGGCGAGGTGGCAGGCCTCGGACGATTCGACGAGCTCACGGGCCTGAACATCTTCGACGGCCTCTATGCGCGCAACAGCAATGTCTTCGCCGCCGTGCCTTCGCTCCACTCGGCCTACACCCTTGTGGCTTTCATCTATGCCCTGCTCTGCCATGCACCCAAGGGCTGGAAGATTATCCTCGGCGTAGTCACCGCAGGCATCTGGTGCACTGCCGTCTACTCCTCTCACCACTATATCATAGATGTGACGCTGGGTATACTCACCGCCCTTGCCGCCACCGCGCTCTTCGAACTTATTCTGATGAAAATACGTCCCTTCGCACGCTTCGTAGCCGGCTACGCCCGCTATGTAGCAATACCGGCGAAGTCGACGTCAGCTTCCTGATACTATGGATAATACCGAACTTGAAGTACGCCCGGACGTACTCAACTACGATGATATACGACGGATGGTGCCACGCCTCGACGGGCATCCCAAACTCGTGAAGGCTCTCCTGCACATGTTCAAGGTGGACAAGGTGAACAAGTGGCACGGTGCCGTGTGCGACACTCCCGGACCCGAGTTCGTGGACCGTCTGCTGCATGAGCAACTCGACATCAAGCTGCGCGTGGACGGCGAGGATGTTCTCGACCGTCTGCCGGAAGGTGCCTTCATCACCGTGAGCAATCACCCCTTCGGTGCCATCGACGGTATCATTCTGATCTACCTCATCACTCGCTGCCGCCCCAAATTCCGCGTGATGGTGAATATGATTCTGAATCAGATCAGTGCCATGCGCCCGAACTTTATCGCTGTCGATGCCTGGGCGTCGAACGACCCGAACCGTCGCGCCGTGAGCGTCAACGGTATCCGTCAGGCTCTGCGTCAGCTCAAGGATGGCGAGCCCGTGGGCTTCTTCCCCGCCGGTGCCATGAGTAAGACTACCCTCCGCGATGGTCTCCAGGACCGTCCCTGGCAGGACTCGGTGCTCCAGATTATCCACCGCGCCAAGGTACCCGTGATTCCTATCTACTTCCATGGCTCGAACAGCACCTGGTTCAATATCCTCGGTCATATCTGCTGGCCCGCTCGCTCGCTTCGTCTGCCTGCCGAGGTGGACCGCAAGCGTCACAAAACTGTACATGTGAGCATAGGCGAACCCATCTCCGTAGAGGAGCAGAGCGAACACAACGCCACTCCGCAGACTCTCGGCGAGTTCCTCCGTGAACGCACCTACGCCCTGCGTAAAAACAAATAGTCTCCGACTTTTACTAAGAAAAGACTTCTACGAAAGCTTAGAAATGAAAGAGGTCAAGGACAGCGACTATCAGGCAAGCCTCAAATCGCTCGATACCGAGGAAGGTATCGACCTGGCGTTCTATCGTCCCATCGGCTATATGTGGGCACGCCTGGCCAAGCGCCTCGGTATTCGTCCCAATGCCATCACCATCGCCTCGATTTTCCTCGGGGTAGGTGCCGGTGTAGCGTTCTATTCCACTTCGATATGGGTCAACATCGTGGGTATGCTTCTGCTCGTGTGGGCCAACAGCTTCGACAGCGCTGACGGACAACTCGCTCGCATGACGGGCGACTACTCGCGCGTCGGAAGAATACTGGACGGCCTGTCCGGCGACCTCTGGTTCGTGTCGATATATTTCTTCATCTGCCTGAGGGTCAATCACACCGAACTATACTTCGCTGAACATCCTTGGCTGATATGGATTATTGCCATCGCCGCCGGCATCTGTCACGGCAAGCAAGCTGCCACAGCCGACTACTACCGACAGTTCCACCTCTACTTCCTCAAAGGCAAGGAGGGTAGCGAACTGGACACGGCGTCGATTCTCAAGGAGCGCTATACCGACACACCGTGGAGCAAGCTGCTGCCGAAACTCACACTTCTGTTCTACGGCAATTACACCGCAAGCCAGGAGGCCATGTCGCCGAAGATGCAGCAGTTGCGCCGCCGACTCAAGGCGATGTATGGCGACGCGATGCCGCCGCAGGCTTTCCGCGACGATTTCCGTCGCATGAGTCTGCCGCTGATGAAGTACACCAACATCCTCACCTTCAACTGGCGCTCCATCGTGCTATTCGCCAGCGTACTGTGCGGCTTGCCGTGGCTCTACTTCGTGGCCGAGTTTACGGTATTCAACATCATCCTGATATATATGGTGTGGCGTCACGAACGCATGTGCGCCACACTTCTCAATCGTCTCAACGATGGATACTACAATTGACGGCATAATATTCGACTACGGCGGTACACTCGACAACAACGGCGACCACTGGGCTCAGACGCTCTACGACGCCTACGCCACGCTACCCTGCGGTCAGCCCGACCTCGACACTTTCCGACGTATCTACGTATTCGCCGAACGCGAGATGGCTCGACGGCCCATCGTCCGACCGAATTTCACTTTCTACGACACAATCCTCGTCAAGGCCCGGCTTGAGCTCACCGAATGGGGCGTACTGACACCCGACGAGATAGATACCTATGCCGCCGCCATCGCCAAATACTGCGACGACCGCGCCCGCAACTGCATTGACGCCGCACGCCCCGTGCTCGACACCCTCGCTGCGCAATATCCCATGGCACTTGTGAGCAACTTCTACGGCAACATCGAGAGCGTCCTCGCTGAATACGGACTCAAGAAATACTTCCCGACAGTGATAGAGAGCGCCGTCGTGGGAGTTCGCAAACCCGACCCTGCCATCTTCGCCCTCGGCATCGAAGCCCTTGGTACAGAGGCAGCACACACCCTTGTGGTAGGCGACAGCATAAGCAAAGATATCGAACCTGCTCGCAGCCTCGGTTGCCCCACAGTATGGATC
>CAMWKV010000101.1 GCA_947174915.1 uncultured Porphyromonadaceae bacterium
TTTAATCTGATGGGGTGCCTCCTTACGCTTTGCCCTTTCGCTGAATAGTTACGAAATAGGCACAGATGGTTAACGGGTGTTAAATCACGCTTGAAAATTTGCATAGTCAGAATATAGTCCTTAACTTTGCAGTGCAAAAGCGAAAACGCTTGCGTAGCTAAATGGCGATTTAGTGTAGTGGCCTAGCACGCCACCCTCTCAAGGTGGAGACTCGGGTTCGATTCCCGAATTCGCTACATCGCAAACGAGATGCATATCCCACAGGTATGCATCTCGTTTTTTTGTGTGGGTATATGACTTCCGTTTATGCATACCATTCTCTAATTTGGGCGTTTTCAATTTGTAATTAATGAAAAATACTTCCATGAGCAATAATAAAGAATGAAGTTGTGCTATAACTGACGATGATTGCTTTAGATTTTTTTGTTGGGCGGGGATGTGCTGTAAAACATTTTCGCTGAGTTTGTAGCGTTGGAGAAAAATGCGTATTTTTGCAGGGAAGGCAGAGTTGCCGGCCAATTCAGGCTGCATGGCTCTTGCCGGACACTGAAATATGATAACTGAACTAAAACAAATTGTAGAAGAGGCTTGCCGGCGCGGACGTCGACGCCTTGCTGTGGCCTGTGCCAACGATGAACACTCTATTATGGCGGCCGCTGATGCATATCACAAAGGTATAGCTTCACCTACGCTGTATGGTGACAAACCGCTGATTCTCAGCGAATGTAAACGGCTTGGCATAGACCCAGAGATATTTACTATTGTCGACGAGAAGAATGATGTTAAGTGTGTGGCGATGGCTGTCAATGCGGCCGCTACCGGGCATGCCGACATACTGATGAAGGGTCTCGTGTCGACTGATAAGTATATGCGCGGAATCCTCAATAAGACTGCGGACCTCTTTCCGGCAGGCAGCCTGCTCAGCCACGTGTCTGTCTTCGACAGGGTAGAGCAGCAACGTCTTCTCTGTGTGGCTGACGTAGCCGTAATCCCGCTGCCGGATTTCAAGCAGAAGGTGAAAATCATCGGTTATCTTGCTACAATCGCCCGTTCTCTCGGAATTGACTGTCCCAAGATTGCTGCCATAGCACCGTCGGAGCAACTGCTCCCGTCTGTAGTATCGTCTACCGACGGCGCCATCCTTGCCAAAATGGCCGATCGCGGTCAGCTCGGCGATATTATTTTGGACGGTCCGCTGTCGCTTGATGTGGCGCTCTATCCCGAAGTGGTGAAGGAGAAAAATGTGAAAGGCTCGCGCGTGGCCGGCGATGCCGACTGTCTGCTGTTTCCGAACATAGAGAGTGGTAATGTATTCTTCAAAGCGGCCACACACATGGGTGGCTCGGACGTCGCTGCTATAGTAGTAGGTACGAAAGTTCCATGCGTGCTCACCAGTCGCGGTGACACACCACTGTCGAAACTCTACTCCATAGCGCTGGCTTGCCTTCAAGTTAAATGATAGAGAATCGGAGGATACTAACATAGAATAATAACCTTATGCCCTATCATATTCTTGCCATCAATCCGGGCTCTACCAGTACCAAGGTTGCCACATATATAGATGATAAGCCTGAATTCACCCGGACTATCGAGCATACACCCGAAGAACTGGCGCAATTCGGGAGTGTCATCGACCAATTTCATTGGCGCAAGGGGCTTATTGCCGAAGCTCTGATAGCTGAAGGCATTGACCCCAGGTCATTTGACGCCGTGATAGGTCGCGGCGGTATCATGAGCCCGGTAGAGAGTGGTGTCTACGTTGTCAATGATGACCTCGTACACGACCTCATGCACGCACGTATGCAGCATGCTTCGAATCTCGGAGCGCTCATTGCCCGTGACTTTGCCGATGAAACCGGGGTCCCCTCTTATATCGCCGATCCCGTCGTGGTGGATGAGATGATGCCCTACGCCCGTATCAGCGGTAGCCCGCTGCTGCCGCGCGAGTCAATCTTCCATGCGCTCAATCAGAAATCCGTGGCGCGACTGTATGCTCGCGAATGTGGCAAACGCTACGAGGATCTCAATCTCATTGTGTGTCACATGGGCGGCGGTATCACCGTGAGTGCCCATCGTCGCGGCCGAGTCATTGACACCACGAATGCCCTTGACGGTTGCGGACCCTTCTCGCCCGAGCGCTCAGGCTCGCTGCCTCCAGGCCCGCTGATTCATCTGTGCTTCTCCGGCAAATATACCGAGGAAGAACTGATGAAAATGGTGCACGGTGCCGGTGGCCTTATGGCACATCTCGGCACGACATCGGTGCCTGAGGTATTGGACCGTATCCAGGCCCGCGACCTCCATGCTATGCTAATCCTCCGCGCCATGTGCTATACCATTTCTAAGGAGATCGGAGCCATGTCCATCGCTCTCAAAGGTGATGTGGATGCGATTCTTCTCACCGGCGGTATCGCGCACAGCAAGCGAGTGACGGACTTCATAGCCGACCATGTGGATTTCATAGCTCCAATCTACGTCTACCCCGGCGAAAACGAGCTGCGAGCTCTGGCCGACAATGCACTTGCGGTGCTGCGAGGTGAGCGCAAGGCCAAGGTGTACGAAAGCAAAACAGCCGAAGACCCGTCGCAGATCAACGACCGCGAGAAGCCGTCGTCACTACGCGACTGGCTGCTTGGAGCCATCAACACGCAAGCCACAATACCGGGTACATCGATACGCCAATACCTGCGCAAGTGGCGCCGACGCGACAGATAATCATTTGTTGCCGAAACGATTCAAATCAGAAAAGATACAAATTGTTGTATTAAAATTTGGCAAATGGATAAATATTAGCTACATTTGTGGCGTCAATCTCCGCATAGGTGGAGAGCCTTGAATCGAAATACACATTTGATTATATACAATATATATATATCGATATATTAACTCTTATGGCAGAAAATAGAGAAAAATTATTTGACATGTTCCCCGAGGTGAGCTATGAAGAATGGCGAGCCAAGGTGGAAACAGACCTCAAAGGCGCCGACTTCGACAAAAAGCTCGTGTGGCGCACCAATGAGGGTTTCAACGTTCAGCCCGTCTATCGTGCCGAGGATATCGCCAAGTTCACTACTACCGAATCCCTTCCCGGACAGTTCCCCTTCGTTCGCGGTACACGCACAGATAATGACTGGCTCACCCGCCAGAACATCGTTGCCGACAGCGCCGCCGAAGCAAATACCGTAGCCCTCGACGTCCTCACGAAAGGTGTTACCTCGCTCGGTTTCAAGGTAGCCGATGCCGCTGATGTCGCTACACTTCTCAAGAATATCGACATCACTAAAGTAGAAATCAACCTCAACTGCTGCCCCGGTAAGGCAGTCGAAGTAGCCAAGGCTTTAGTAGCTTGTATTGAAGCCGCCGGCGCAGTCGACACTTTCCGTGGTTCTGTTAATTATAACCCTCTCCGTCGCCAGCTCCTCCACGGTGTGGAAGGCATCGACAAGGCTGCTATCGTTGCTGAGGCTACCGCCCTCCTCGATGTCGTAGCTCCCGTCAAAGGCCTCCGTTGCCTTGCTGTTGACTCCGAAATCCTCGCCAACGGTGGTGCATACATCTACCAGGAACTCGGCTACGCTCTCGCATGGGGTGCCGAGTGGCTTACACTCCTCACCGATGCCGGCCGCAACGTCACCGAAGTTGCCTGCCGCATCAAATTCAACATGTGCGTATCCTCCAATTTCTTCATGGAGATTGCGAAGTTCCGCGCTGCCCGTATGCTATGGGCTCAGATCGTAGAGCAGTACAAGCCCGAATGTGAATGTGCCGCCAAGATGATGGTATGCGCATCCACCTCACGCTTCAACCAGACTATCTACGATGCTCATGTGAACCTCCTCCGCAGCCAGACAGAGACTTTCTCGGCTTGCGTAGCCGGTGTTGACTCCATCGTCACCACTCCCTTCGACGTACCTTACAAGACTCCTGATGCATTCTCCGAGCGTATCGCCCGCAACCAGCAGTTCCTTCTCAAAGAAGAGAGCCACATGGACAAGGTCGTTGATCCCGCAGGTGGCAGCTACTATGTAGAGACTCTCACTGTTGCTATCGCCAAGGAGGCTTGGAAGCTCTTCCTCACCACTGTAGATGAAGGCGGTTTCTTCGACGCAGTAGGTGCCGGCAAGGTACAGGCTGCTGTAAATGCAAGCTGCGAGAAACGTCACACCGATGTAGCTCGTCGCAAAGAAATCCTCCTGGGTACAAACCAGTATCCCAATATCAACGAGAAAGCTGCTGATAAGATCGAAACTACCGGTTGCAAGTGCTGCTGCGGTACCGAGAAGGGCCCCAACGCCCTCGCTATGAAGCGTGCCGCTACCGATTTCGAAGCCCTACGCCTTGCGACAGAGGCTGCGGCAAAGCGCCCCAAGGTGTTCATGCTTACCATCGGCAACCTCGCCATGCGCCTCGCCCGCGCTCAGTTCTCTACGAACTTCTTCGGTTGTGCCGGCTATGAAATCATCGACAACCTCGGCTTCGACACCGTAGAGCAGGGTATCGATGCAGCTCTCGAGAAAGGTGCTGATGTAGTAGTACTTTGCTCCTCCGACGACGAGTACGCAACTCTCGCTCCCGAAGCATTCAAGTACCTCAATGGCCGTGCCGAATTCGTTGTAGCAGGTGCTCCTGCTTGCACAGAAGAACTCAAAGCCGTAGGTATCAACGACTTCGTACATGTTCGTTGCAACGTGCTCGATACTCTCCGTGACTTCAACAACCGTCTCCTCAATAAATAAAGCCCCAAAGACATGAAACCCGATTTTAACAACGTCGATATTTTCTCGGGGCACAATGGTCCCGTACCCGCTGCACAAGCTGTTGAAGACTGGACAACACCCGAACTCATCCCGGTGAAGCCCGTCTACACTAAGTCAGACCTCGAAGGCCTCGAGCACCTCAACTATATGAGCGGTCTCCCCCCCTTCCTCCGTGGTCCGTACAGCGCCATGTATCCCCTGCGTCCCTGGACCATCCGCCAGTACGCAGGCTTCTCCACCGCAGCCGAATCCAACGCCTTCTATCGCCGCAACCTTGCTTCCGGCCAGAAGGGTCTCTCCGTAGCATTCGACCTCGCTACACACCGCGGCTACGACGCCGACCACGAACGTGTGGTAGGTGACGTCGGCAAAGCCGGTGTATCCATCTGCTCCGTAGAGGATATGAAGGTCCTCTTCGACGGTATCCCCCTGAATAAGATGTCCGTATCGATGACAATGAACGGTGCCGTACTCCCCGTACTCGCCTTCTACATCAACGCAGGTCTCGAACAGGGTGCCAAGCTCGAAGAAATGGCAGGTACCATCCAGAACGATATCCTCAAGGAATTCATGGTGCGCAACACCTACATCTATCCCCCGGAGTTCTCCATGCGCATCATCGCCGACATCTTCGAGTACACCTCGCAGAACATGCCGAAGTTCAACTCCATATCCATCTCCGGCTACCACATGCAGGAAGCCGGCGCGACATGCGATATCGAGCTTGCATACACTCTTGCCGACGGCCTTGAATACCTCCGTGCAGGTGTTAACGCAGGCATGGACATTGACGCCTTCGCTCCCCGTCTGTCCTTCTTCTGGGCTATTGGCATGAACTACTTCATGGAAGTTGCCAAGATGCGCGCTGCTCGTATGCTATGGGCCAAGATTGTAAAGCAGTTCAACCCCAAGAACCCCAAATCTCTGGCACTCCGCACACACTCGCAGACATCCGGTTGGTCACTCACCGAGCAGGACCCCTTCAACAACGTAGGCCGTACCTGTATCGAAGCTATGGGTGCCGCTCTCGGTCACACTCAGAGCTTGCACACCAACGCTCTCGACGAGGCTATCGCTCTCCCCACCGACTTCTCCGCACGTATTGCCCGTAACACTCAGATCTACATTCAGGAAGAGACACAAGTAACCCGTGCCATCGATCCCTGGGGTGGCAGCTACTACGTCGAAGCCCTCACCAACGAGATTGCTCACCGTGCGTGGGAGCACATCCAGGAGATTGAGAAACTCGGCGGCATGGCCAAGGCAATCGAAACCGGTCTGCCAAAGCTCCGCATCGAAGAAGCCTCCGCTCGCACACAGGCTCGCATCGACTCTGGCCGTCAGACCATCGTAGGTATCAACAAATACCGTCTTGACCACGAAGACCCCATTGACATCCTCGAGATTGACAATACCGAAGTTCGCCGTGAACAGATTGAACGTCTCGACGACGTCAAGAGCCACCGCGACGAAGCCAAGGTAAAGGAAGCTCTCAAGGCTATCACCGAGTGCGTTCGTACAAAAGAAGGCAACCTCCTCGACCTCGCTGTCAAAGCAGCCGGTGCTCGCGCAACTCTCGGCGAAATATCCGATGCCTGCGAGGAAGTAGTAGGCCGTTATAAAGCAGTAATCCGTACAATATCAGGCGTGTACTCAAGCGAAACAAAACAAGATCCCGAATTCGTTCGCGCACAGCAGATGTGCGAAGAATTCGCCAAGCGCGAAGGCCGTCAGCCCCGTATCATGATTGCAAAGATGGGTCAGGACGGTCACGACCGTGGCGCTAAAGTCGTAGCTACCGGCTATGCCGACTGTGGTTTCGACGTCGACATGGGTCCCCTCTTCCAGACTCCGGCAGAGGCTGCCCGCATGGCTGTCGAGAACGACGTTCACATCCTCGGCGTATCGTCGCTCGCCGCAGGTCACAAGACTCTTGTGCCCCAGGTTATCGAAGAACTCAAGAAGCTCGGCCGCGAGGATATCCTCGTGACAGCAGGTGGCGTAATCCCCGCACAGGACTACGACTTCCTCTACAAAGCCGGCGTAGCAGCAATCTTCGGCCCCGGTACCCGTATCCCCGTATCGGCCATTAAGATGCTTGAGATTCTCAACGCTGACAACGAATAATCTTCCCCCCCCGGGTCTCCTGTCCATCCGCAAAACCACAGGAGACCCAACATCCCGGAGACGGTGCTTGTCGTGACGACCCGCACCGTCTTTTTTGTTTCTAAAGACTTCGGCATTTGGAAATTATGAAGGTGAAAAGTTTCGAACATGAATTAAAGTCAGCAATAATTGATATTGATACGGCTTCGAGTGTGTAATTTCCGGTTCGTAGTCGTTATAATATAAAGTCATAGTATATAATAGTTATGAAAGATATATTTGAAGTGATAAGCAAGCGACATTCTGTTCGCTCGTACACAGGTGAATTGCCACCAGAGTCATTTATGAGAGATTTGGCAGCCCGTGTGGCAGAATCACGCGGCGACGGCTGGCGCATCGTTTTGATAAAGTCCGGTATCGACGGCAAGATTGGCTCCTACGGCATCATCAGCAATGCTCCTGCATGGATGGTACTTATTGCCGATGGTCGCGATCAGTCTGCCCTGGAGGCCGCTATGGCTATGGAGCGCCTTGTGCTTCAGAGTACAGCTGCCGGCGTAGGTACCTGTTGGGTCGGCGGTACATTCAGGATTGGAAAACTAAACGCGCTCCTCGATAAGAATCGCAACGAGAAAGTTCTTGCAGTCGTACCCTTCGGTATACCCAAGGATAACAAGTCAATGCTCGAAAAGGTGATGACGAAACTTGCTCACAGCAAGACACGCAAACCTTTTGACAGTCTTTTCTCTGCTACAGGAGATAATTTTGGCCCTTATAGAGAGGCTCTGGAGGCTGTCCGTCTTGCACCGTCGGCCGTCAATGCCCAGCCATGGCGTGCACATGTTGACGGACCTAAGGTTACGTTTTCGACTGCAACCGACAACAGCTACACCATGCTCGATATGGGTATAGCCCTTTGCCATTTCAGCCTCGTTGCCGAGCAGCAGTCACTCCCCGGACACCTTAAGATAGACATCGCCCTTCCACATATCGCCACCTGGCAATAATGAGTCTTATAACACAGCTCTCTTTTGCGGAAATAGTTTATGTGAATAGCAAAAAAGATGGAGTATCATCATTGATACTCCATCTTTCAGTGTCCGAGATGAGATTCGAACTCACACAGCCTTTCGGCCACTACCCCCTCAAA
>CAMWKV010000102.1 GCA_947174915.1 uncultured Porphyromonadaceae bacterium
GGTATTTGTCGATTTCGGGGAGCTCGAGGGGGAGATTCTTGACGGGGGCGGGGATGCCGTCGACGTAGCAGACGGGGATGGGTTCGCCCCAGTAGCGCTGACGGCTGAAGATGGCATCGCGCAGACGGTAGTTCACCTTCACGCGGCCTATGCCGGCCTTCTCGATATATTCCTTGGCGCGGGCGATGGCTTCCTTCACATCAAGTCCGTTGAGGTCGAGCTCGGGACCGGCGCTGTTGATCATCTTGCCTTCCTTGGCGTCGAAGGATGCCTCGCTCACGTCAGCACCCTCGATGAGGGGGATGATGGGCAGGTCGAAGTGACGGGCGAAGGCATAGTCGCGGCTGTCATGGGCAGGGACGGCCATGATGGCGCCGGTGCCGTAGCCGGAGAGCACATAGTCACTCACCCACACAGGTACTTTTTTGCCCGACAGAGGATTGATGGCGTAGCTGCCGGTGAATACACCGGTGACACGGCGGTCAATCATACGCTCTCGCTCGGTGCGGTGACGGATGGAGTCGAGGTAAGCATCCACGGCGGCACGCTGCTCGGGGGTGGTGAGCATATCCACATACTTGCTCTCCGGAGCGAGCACCATGAAGGTGACACCGAAGACGGTGTCGGCTCGGGTGGTGAATATTTCGAGGTCGATGTCATCGCGACCATCAACCTTGAAGTGCATCTCGGCGCCTTCGCTGCGACCTATCCAGTTGCGCTGAGTCTCCTTGATGGAGTCGCTCCAGTCGATACGCTCGAGGCCGTCGAGGAGTCGCTGCGAGTAGGCCGATACGCGGAGGAACCACTGCCACATCTTTTTCTGCTCTACGGGGTGACCGCCGCGCACGCTGACGCCTTCTGTCACCTCATCGTTGGCAAGTACGGTACCGAGGGCGGGACACCAGTTCACCATCGAGTGACCGAGATATGCCAGACGATAGTTCATGAGCACGTCGGAACGTTCCTTGTCGTTCATGGCGGCCCACTCGGCAGGAGTGATATGGAGCTCACGGGTCTCGGCAGCCTTGAGACCTTCGGTACCCTTGGCGGCGAGGTGTGCCTCGAGTTCGGCGATAGGACGGGCGCGCTCGGCACTCTTGTCGTACCAACTGTCGAACATCTTCAAGAAGGCCCACTGGGTCCACTTGTAATACTCAGGGTCACAGGTGCGTATGCTGCGGCTCCAGTCGAAGTTCAGACCGATATTGTCGAGCTGACTACAGTAGCGGGCGATATTCTCGCGGGTAGTCACCTCGGGGTGCTGACCGGTCTGGATGGCGTACTGCTCGGCGGGGAGGCCGTAGGCGTCAAAGCCCATGGGGTGCAGCACGTTGAAACCCTGCATGCGTTTGTAGCGGGCGAAAATATCGCTGGAAATGTAGCCTAACGGATGTCCCACGTGCAGACCGGCGCCCGACGGATAGGGGAACATATCGAGCACATAGTACTTGGGGCGCGATGCATCTTCGCTCACACGGTATATCTCCGCATCTTTCCAGGCCTGGCGGATGCGGGGTTCTATTTCTTTATGATTGTATTCCATTGGTGATAAAATTTTCGATTGGACAGTGCCGCTCACTTGGACAGTTCGAGCATGCGGCGGATGGGCACGAGGGCGCGCTCGGCAAGAGCCGGGTCGACGTGCACCTCGTTGAGCTCGCCGGCGAGGCAGTCGCGCAACTTGGCGAGGGTGTTGAGTTTCATGAAGTTGCAGTCGTTGCAGCCGCAGGTACTGTCGGACGGCGGCACGGGGATGAAGGTCTTGCCGGGCGCTCCCTGGCGCATACGGTGCAGGATACCGGGCTCGGTGGCGACGATGAAGGTGTCACTGTCGCTCTTGAGGGCATAGTCCAGCAGCACAGCCGTACTGCCCACCACATCGCCCATGAGCACCACGGGACGCTTGCACTCGGGGTGCACGAGCACCGGTGCCTCGGGATACTCCTCCTTGAGGCGCGCTATGGCCTCGGCCGAGAATCGTTCATGCACATGGCATGCGCCGTTCCACAGCACCATGTCGCGACCGGTGACGCTGTTGATATATGCGCCGAGATTGCGGTCGGGACCGAAGATGAGTTTGGCATCGGCCGGAAAACTCTCCACAATCTTGCGGGCATTGCCGGAGGTGACAAGGACATCGCTGAGAGCCTTCACGCCGAGCGACGTATTGACGTATGAGATAACGGTATAGCCGGGATGATCGGCGATAAAACGTGCGAAGTCCTCGGGCGGACAACTGTCGGCGAGCGAGCAACCGGCGGCGGGGTCGGGCACGAGCACCTTCTTGTCCGGGCACAGCAGTTTCACGGTATCGGCCATGAAGTCCACGCCGCACATCAACACGATGTCGGCATCGGCGCAGGCGCTCTGAGCCTTCTGAGCGAGCGCGAGCGAATCGCCCACATAGTCGGCAATATCCTGGATATCGCCGTCGACATAGTAGTGAGCGAGCACCACGGCATTCTTTTCCTTCTTCAAGCGACGGATGTCGTCGATGAGAGCCTGCCGACCGTCCGAAAGACGGGCATCGGCACAGGAGCAACTATTGTTCATCAATATCAGCTAATTACGCACGGAGCGACAACTCCGGCAAATACACTGCAAAATTAACAAATTCCCTCCACACCGCCAAGCCCCCACCACTTTTCACCCCACCAAAAACAGGGTCTAAGCCGTCAGTATTGTTATATCGAGAGGGCTTGACTGCAAATCTTTATCATCGGTGACTAAGATGAGACGATTGAGTTTGCAGAAATATGCATAATACGCATCATTGAAATCCATCCCTTTAGCTTTCATCACTTCATCCAGTTTCAAGGCGTTGAAATCGTCCGGCTTACGCTCTGCAATAGACAGAATATCAGACATTTCATTGTACGCTTCCTCTTGAGCATTGTCGAAGTCCTCAGTCCCTCTATAATCGTGCTTATAGTCTACGAATCTATTCCCGGACCTTCTCTCCCTATCCTGCCATATAGAATGGTTCAGCCTGAGACTGCGGTTGATATACTCCGATACTATAAGGGAGTTGATAAAAATCGTAGCCCGGGCTGTCTGTATGTTTCTGAGCAGATTGCTATACACTCTCTGCTGATATTCCTTTGCCCCTGAAATCGGCGAAAAAAGGAACATCCATACATTATTGTCAAAAAAGAAACAGTCGCCGGACTTGACCTTGAAATCCCGGATTCTTTCAACTTTTGCCATATATCGCCGAATCTACGTTGTGCTGAAATTGTTCGGGGTTGTCGTAGAACGATTTAGCATTCGTTGTCACACGCTTGATTCGCATAGCTATGCCTTCGGTCAGATTTTCGAAGGACAGAAGTCTCTGTAAATCCTCACGACTGAAATCCTTGTAGAGAGTACCGATAACTACATTCAGAAATGCAGTCGTTATCAGCTGCATACCGCCAAAGTCAAGAACAACGGGATTGCCGTCCTTGAGACTCATATAGATACGATCCCTGATAGGCTGTCCCTCCTCCGGAGTGACGCCCTGATTCAGTGTAACTTCGTCCGCTATAGTTATTCTTGTCATATCATTAAAGTAAATTTGAAAGGTCTACCGGCTCGTCGACCAATCTGTAATTCTTATCATCATCGAAGTTGAACTCCATATTTACGATAGTCCCGTCAAAGGAACGGGCCATATCGTAGTTCAACAGTCTATTGTCGCGGTACTCTACCATACCATTACCTGATACAATCTGCATGGAGCCTTGGTTCAGTTTGAGAAACTCCATCAAGGTGGAAAGACCGAGACCGCCGGGGATATCCTTGGTAGTATTTCCATCCATCAGAGCCCAACGTATTGCCTGACAGGCCGTCATAGGCTGCCAATCTCGGCGTGTCATATAATCATTGACTTTCGCCGGAATGCTGTGCCCGCGGTCTACAATCGTCATATCAAGGCACGGAGGAGCTTTAGTGCCATCATACTCTCCACAAGAATACACATAGGCACATTCGCCATGCGACACTGCATTTACAAAAATCTCCATTATGCTCTCTTGAATCAACCGCCCTGCTTTCTCAGTATGGGCCGGAAATTTTTGCTTCTGCATCAGCTGCGTCTCGATATAAGACTTAAAGTTCTTGCTTTCTTCGGGCTTGAATCGTCTGTATTCTATGAAATTTTCTGTATCCTCAGTATTGCAGTCAGGATTAAAGGCACTGAAAAAGTTGTTTCTGGACAGATTGTCTCTTACTTGTGCATTGGTCGGATTGGTCAGCCATATCTGAAAGCCTTGAGACTTCAGCTCATCGAACAGAGAGCCAAGCACCGCCGAAAGGTTTGCATCAATATGCTCACATCCATCGAATACTATCGTCACCTCCTTATCCTCTTGTCCGAGAATGTCGGCAAACACATCGACCAAATGCTGATACCCTTTAATATCAGTTCTAATATCATTCGATAGTGCTACTTCATACATGGCTCAGTGCATCAGGTATATTAATGCTTGGGGAGGCAAATTTAAGCAATAATTATCAAATACGCAAATTATTAAATAGTTGTAGAAGTCTCTGACAGCAGATGGCGTGCCACGGCGGAGCAGGTTTGTCGGAGGCGGCGGGAGGTGGGGCGCTCACATGGTATGGTGGCGGTCGGAGGCGGCGAAGAGGGCGGCGTCGCCGCCGTGGGGTTCGTCGCCATAGACGGTGAGGATGTAGTCGGCTCTGTCGCTTTCCTTTTCAAGCAGCCGGCGCACCTTCTCGGCACCGTGACAGTTGGGCGATGCGAAGCGGCCATCGAGGCGCCCACGGCTATCGACCGAGCTTGTGGTGCACAATAGCTCTACGCCCAGTCGGGAGGCTATCTGCTCCAGCCACAGGTCAAGGCTGGCGCTTACTATATACACCTTGTCGCCCGCGGCCTTGCAGCGGTGCAGTTCTGCGAGGACTTCCTCACGATAGCGTGGCTTAAAAGATACCGACCGCTCTACTATCTCTGCCTTGTCAAGCCCCCGATACAGAGCCGAATAGAGCTTCTCTTTAGCCTTCGAGCCGGACGTCAGCCCGGCCTTCCACGCCATGAGCCACGGAAGCGCCCTTATCATCCCCAGGACGAATCTCCCGCTACCGAAGATATATCTTGAGAACCCGATGAAGGAATCGTCGGCGACAAGTGTGCCGTCGAAATCAAAGACTGAGACTCTTCTCTTGCCTTTCATTGCTCGTCCGTTGCTGTTGATGGATAGCGGTAGCGGTCCACCGATTCGTGCCAGCGCCCCAGACGCGCATCAATCTTCTCTATCCGGACTGTCGGCAGACTTATCAGCGGCTCGCAGTCGATATAAAAGTAAAGCGTCTGATGCCCGGGGCGGTCGGGCACAGTATCCGATACGATATAGTCTATCCCTTCTTCATCGAAATGCCTGCGGATATGTACCGGAAATTCACCGTACACTGTCACCTGCTCCTCCCTGCATGCGTCGAACAGATACCGCAGATAGCTACCGCGCTTGACCTCCGTGGCCAGGGATGTGGCGGCAGTGGCGGCACCCGCAAGCACCATCAGCACCGATATGGCCACGCCTGTTTTACGCGCCCGGACAGAGTACTGCGACGCCACAAGGAATACCGCTCCTACGAGCCACAACTGACAATTATATCGCGCCCACCAGCTCTGCTCGTACAGGAAACAAGTAAGCAGCACACAGCCCGCTATATACCACACCAAGCCTTTGAGTTTCTTTCTCATGACGATGCCTGCCGCTGCGCAGAGCACGAGAATCAGCGGCATCAGCACGGTAAAACCTCCGGCACGTTGGTCGTAGACGGGTAAAGATACAGCTGTCAGCGACTTGAAGAAATTATATATCCGTCCCGAACCTTCATACATCTCGGGAGTGTTGTAACCCATTATATCGACAGGAGCGTCACCCATCAGAGGGTATAGGGGATGCCCCCACCCGGTCATATTGGTGATATATGGATGCCACGCCAATATCACACCTGCCACAAGAGCCCAGACGGATACGAGGAAGATACGCTTTAGCGCCACAAAATCACGCACGGAGCATAGCCATATAAAAGCGAGCACCATCCACAGAGCTGCCTCGGCGAACATATTGAACTTTGTACCCATAGCAAGTATAAGACTCATCCCCAGCAAGATATATCCGGCTGTACGTCGGCACCCCTCCCGAGATGTCACGAGGTAGAACGCGAGCAGTATCAGTATCAGATATAGATACTTATAGAAATCTATATAGAACGTGGGCAACTGGGACACCAACACCGGATTGGCCATCACAGCAAGCGTGAGGCATATACTTCTACGGCGTCCGAGGCGGGGCATATCACAGTCTTTCAAGAATACACTACCCCGTGCATCCCGAAGGAACGCATAAACTCCGAATGCCACCGAAGCCGCCGCGATGATATTGACAGCTTTTCCGGTCTCTATCCGCCCTGTGAAGCAACTCAACGCAGCCTCGGCTATCTCAACAGCCTTTGCATAGTGCACCGCCCACAGACCGAGGTCGCGGGTCTCCGCGTCGCCGGACAGTGGATTCCAGCCCGAAAGCAGAGCCCCCACTATCTCCTGGTGGTAGCGGATGCCGTCGTAGGAATGGTCATATATCAGCCCCGCGGCAAGGATGCTCACCGCCATTACAGCAAGCACCGCCACTATCCACCCGTAGCTGCGGCATCTGGTACGGGTGCCGACGACGAAGGAGCCGAGGAGCAGTCCGGCAATTGTCGCAAGAGGGAAGACGAACCGGCTTACTGTCAGCCCGAGATAGAAGGACACGACAGAAAAACAGTAACTGAAAAATACGCACCCGAGCAGCGCAAACGATATTCGCCACGCCGAATCGCCGACACGGGCGTCACCGGAGGCTATGATATCTTCTTCCTTCATCGAAGCACAGAGATTATATCTACCAATAAACCAGCAGCATAAATGACACGAACCATACAGCTCCCGTTATCAGCATCGGGCCGTCGCTGTATGCTATCTTGCTGGGGCTGCCAGAGCGGTTCTCCACAATGGTAAGCTGCAGATACCTCATTATTCCAAACAGCACAGGTAGCGCCGTCACGTACAAGTACTCATATTCCACGCCGTTTCTCGGCTGAAGGGTGTACATCACATAACCTAAAATCAGCACAGCCCCGAGCATCGACAGCGACGCGTTGAGGAAAGGCACCGTATAACCGGTAACGCTTCTGCGCCCCTCCTGCTTCTCCGACCGATTCACAAGCACCACTTCGTGCCTCCGTTTGGCCAGTGCCAGAAAAAGTGCCAGCAGGAACACCATTATCACAATCCACTGTGACAGCCATATATGCGACGCAATGCCGCCCGCCTCCAGCCGGAGGACGAAGCCGAGCGCAATCACCATCACATCCACGAGCACCACATGTTTGAGAGCCACACAGTACAGTATATTCAGGCACAAATACGCCGCCAGCACACCCGTACACGCCGCAGGCAGCCACACAAGGGACACCGCAAGCGACAGAAGTGCCGCGACAAGCGCCGTGACCAGAGCCTCCGACGCACTGACGCGCCCCGAAGCTATCGGTCGCTTGCATTTCACCGGATCGATACGGTCATACTTGCAGTCGATAACATCGTTGATGCAATATATACACGATGACATCAGACAGAAAGAGATGGTAGCCAGAGAAGTGGCAAGCCAACAGTCGGCATCGAAGAATCTGCCTCCGAATATCATAGCCAGGAACACCACGCCATTCTTGATCCACTGATGCGGACGCAGCAGGCGCAGCATATCCTTCCACTTTTCCTTACCTTCTTTTTCCATGGTGACAGGATGGTGCCTTTTCTTTAAAACAACAAAGCCGCACGGTGATGTGCGGCTGAATTGCGCTTCAAGATGGACTCGAACCAACGACCCTCTGATTAACAGTCAGATGCTC
>CAMWKV010000103.1 GCA_947174915.1 uncultured Porphyromonadaceae bacterium
ATATTAATATTGAGCTCCGTCGCGGTTCGATGGCCGTCCTCGTGGGCACCAACGGTTCCGGCAAATCGACGCTGCTCCGAACGCTTGCCGGTATTCAGAAACCACTGGCCGGCAGCGTCTTTTTTAGCGGGCTTGACATCTCCGGACTATCTATTGGTGAACTTGCCGACCTGCGTGCCGTGGTGTCAACAGTGCGTCAGGGCGGTGGTGCTATGACGGTTGAGGAAACCGTAGGTGTCGGACGTCTGCGGCGTACAGGATGCTTCGGTCGCATGGCCGATACCGACAAGGAAATCGTGTCGCAGTCTCTGGCGGCTGTGAATATGACTCACATGGCTTCTCGCCGGCTCGCCACACTCAGCGACGGCGAGAAACAGAAAGTGATGATAGCCCGCGCGTTAGCACAGAACACACCGCTCATCATCCTTGACGAACCGACAGCATTCCTTGATGTAGCCGCGAGAATAGAAGTGCTCGACTTGCTCCGTCATCTTGCCGACGACGGCAAAACTATCCTGCTGTCAACACACGATATTGCCCCGACACTTGAACGCTCCGATACAGTGGTGGCTGTGAATCCGTCGGCCAAATCGGTGACCTACGGTTCACTTCGCGACATGATAGATTCCGGGGCTCTCGAGGCCTCATTCGCAGCAAAAAATATTCACTTCAACCCGACTTTACTCGACTTCCGCTGACTCTTAGACCCCGTTCCCCAATATTAGTTAAGGCTGGGGTCTTATTAACGTAGTACCGGGGCGAGGTAGCGACCGGTGACGCTGGCAGGGTTGGCAGCGACTTCTTCAGGGGTGCCGGTGGCTACTACGTTGCCGCCGTTCTCTCCGCCGTCGGGTCCCATGTCGATGATGTGGTCGGCGCACTTGATTACTTCGATGTTGTGCTCTACAATCACCAGTGTATGACCCAATTTCAGCAAGCGGTCGAAGGAGCGGAGCAGTATGTTGATGTCGTGGAAGTGGAGACCGGTGGTGGGTTCGTCGAAGATGAATATCTGTGGACGGTCAGAGCCCATGCTCAGGAAGTACGCCAACTTTACACGCTGGTTCTCGCCGCCTGAGAGCGACGACGATGACTGTCCCAGACGGATATAGCCGAGGCCGACGTCCTGCAATGGTTTGAGGCGCTCAACTATGCGTTTCTCAGTGCTTCCTGTTCCGGCGCCGAAGAATTCGATAGCTTCGTCGACGCTGAGGTTGAGGATGTCGTTGATGTTCTTGCCGCGATATTCTACGGAGAGTACATCGCGCTGGAAACGCTGACCGTGACACTCCTCACATTCTATGGTGACATCAGCGAGGAACTGCATCTCGACAGTAATGCGGCCCTCGCCTTTACATGCCTCGCAACGACCACCCTCGGTGTTGAAGGAGAACGAAGTAGGCGTCAGATTGAGTTGTTTGGCAGCCTGCTGAGAGGCCATTAGGGCGCGTATCTCGTCGTAGGCCTTGAGGTATGTCGCAGGATTGGAGCGCGATGAGCGTCCAATAGGATTCTGATCCACAAAGACGATATCGTTGACACGGCTTATATCGCCCTCGATGCCGTCGCAGGCACCGGGAGCGTCGCCTTCGCCATGAAGCTGTCGTGCGACGGCGCGGTAGAATATGTCGCGTACAAGTGTGGACTTGCCGGAGCCGCTCACGCCGGTGACGACTGTCATCACACCGAGCGGGAACTCTACGTCAACGTCCTTGAGATTGTGCTCTGAGGCACGCAGCACCTTGATAGCGTCGCGGTGGGGGCGGCGCTTGGCGGGGACGTGGATGGTCTCCTTGCCGGTGAGGTAGGCCATGGTGTGGCTTTTCTCGGCGCCGTCAATATTGTCGGGCGCGCCTGTGTATACTATCTCACCGCCGTGTACGCCTGCGTCGGGGCCTACGTCGATGATGTAGTCGGCGGCACGCATTATCTCTTCATCGTGCTCCACGACTACTACGGTGTTGCCGAGCTGCTGAAGTTTGCGAAGCACGGAGATAAGTCGCTCCGTGTCGCGGGGATGCAGACCGATAGATGGCTCGTCGAGGATATATAGTGAGCCTACAAGGCTGCTGCCGAGCGATGTGGCAAGGTTGATGCGTTGACTTTCGCCGCCGGAGAGGCTGTTGCTCAGACGGTCGAGCGTGAGATAGCCCAGACCTACATCGCAGAGGAAACTCAGGCGCGAGTTGATTTCTTTGAGCAGACGTGCCGCCACTTTGGCGTCATTGGTGTCGAGGGTAAGAGCCTCGAACCAGTCGCGGAGTTTGGCAACGGGCATGCGTACGAGTTCGGTGATGGTGGTGCCGGCAATCTTCACATAGTCGGCTTCTCGGCGCAGGCGGCTACCCTTGCAGGCATGGCAGATAGTTTTGCCGCGGTACTTGACGAGAATCATGCGGTACTCGACGAGTTGTCGCTGCGACTGGACGAAGCTGAAATAGTCGTTGATGCCTTTCACTTTCTTGCCGTCGCCTTCCCAGAGGAGCTGTTTCTGAGCGTCGGTGAGCTCACGATATGGTGTATGGATAGGGAAGTCGGTGCCGCTGACAGCGGAGATGAATTCGCGCTGCCACTTGCGCGACGAGGGGCCGCGCCAAGGTGCTACGGCATCGTCGAAAACACTGCGGCCGGGCGACGGAATCACCAGATTCTCGGCAATATCGAGAGTGTTGCCGAAGCCTTCGCAGACAGGACATGCGCCGATGGGATTGTTGAAGTTGAACATTTGCTCCGACGGCTCTTGGAATGTGATGCCGTCGGCTTCGAAGCGCTTGGAGAACTGATGATAATGAATCTCGCCGTCGCTATCCCAAACTATGAGGGTGAGGTCATCGTGCCCCTCGAAGAAGGCCGTTTCGGCGGATTCGGCGAGGCGGGACATCTCGTCGGCATCACTCGACACCATAAGGCGGTCGATAAGCAGCATCGGCACCTCACTATCTTTATAGTCTTCGATGTCTATGAAATTGCCGGAGGCATCTACCACGCGGGTATAACCCTCCTTGGCGTATATCTCAAGTTGCTGGGGGAGGGTACGGCCTTCGGGCAATGTGATAGGTGCCACCACGGCAAGACGCGAGCCCTCCGGATATGAAGAAGCTGTAGCCAGTACGTCCTCGACAGAATGTTTCTTGACAAGTTCGCCGCTGACAGGAGAATATGTGCGACCGATGCGACCGAAGAGCATGCGCATGTAGTCGTAGATTTCTGTACTCGTTCCGACAGTAGAACGCGGATTGCGTGTTGTAACCTTCTGTTCGATTGCTATCGCCGGCGGAAGACCGCGGATAAAGTCGCACTCCGGTTTGCGCATCTTGCCCATGAACTGCCGGGCATAGGCCGAAAGGCTCTCGACGTATCTCCGTCGCCCCTCGGCGTAGAGTGTGTCGAAAGCAAGCGACGATTTACCCGACCCGGAAAGACCTGTTATTACAACAAACTTTCCGCGCGGAATCTCGACATCAATGTTTTTAAGGTTATTTACGCGTGCACCTTTTATAGTAATATTGGAAATTGCCATTGGAATCAAGTATGAAAATTAACTTGTAAAGATAGCAAATTTCCGTGCAATGCGCAAGAGTTTTGATGCTCTGCGGATTCTATTTAGGCTAAATTAACAAGGGCGCGCGTGCTATCTTCACATCGCACAGTTGCCGGCCTTCCTCACAAAATGCCGGGATAATTGCCATCACATCGCGCCCGGTATAGCTATACCTTCCTCGCCGGCGCCGAAGAGTGCGAAGTCGTAGATGACAGGGTCGGAGGGATTGAAATGGCGTAGGGCGGTAGTGAGTTCTTCTACCGCACGACGGTCGTTGGCCTTGCGTCCGAGCAGGCCGAGTGCTCGAGATGTATTGCCCGAATGGACGTCGAGGGGGATGAAAAGTTGCGAGGGTTTGAGAAGCTCCCACGAGCCTATGTCGACAATACCATCGTTGCGGACGAGCCAGCGCAGAGCCATGTTGAAGCGTTTGAGGGCCGAAGCAGACGTGTCGGCAGGCAAGCAACGGGTAGGTTCGGCACCGAGCGGGCGGTGACATTCCTTGTCTGCGGCGTCGAACACCTTGTTGAGCGTGGCTGCAATCTGCCATGCAGGGTCGCTGTCCTTATCGGCACCTATAGCCGATGCAAAGGCTTCGAGAGAGCCGTACTTTCCGTATACTTCGCGCAGGCCACGCAGGGCGTAGCGTAGATGGCGACCGAAGAAAGTGCGGTGAATGTTGCTGTCGTCGATGCTGTCGATATCGCCTTCTGTTACAAAGTGATACGGCTCATTGTCCATCAGGTCGTGTAGCCTGTTGGCGTTGCGGAGGATCATGGCACGACGTCCCCACGAAATAATGGAGGTCAAGAAGGCCGAAATCTCAATGTCGCGCGGGTCGGTGAAGCGTCGCGGGAACTGTACGGGGTCATTGTCAACAAACTCGGGCACGTTGTAGCGTGCCACGAGTTCATCAAGTATTTGTTGCATAAGGCACTCTTAAAAATGACGTCTTATTTAAGTATTAGTGTCAGATTCGGTGTAGCACGGTTGCAATAAGGTCGCGGATGCCCGACTTGTAGTTGGGGTTCGCTTCGGTATTGAATCGGTTGGCAATGATAGAGCATACCGTCATGCAGCGGTGACCCATCAGACGCCCGAGTCCGGCGAGAGGAGCGGACTCCATCTCGTAGTTGGTGATTTTGCGTCCATTGAATTCGAATTGTTCAATGAGGCGGTTGAGATCGGGATTGGACAGAGGCAGACGGAGCTCACGTCCCTGAGGACCGTAGAAACCGACGGCGGAGATAGTGTTGCCGCGCACCATATCGTCACCGCCGATGCGGTCGACGAGTTCGGCGTCGGCATCGACAATGTAAGGTTTGGCCCAGTTGGGATTCCAGCCGGTGTGCTCCATGAGTGCTTTTTCGAATTCTAGGTCGGCCACCTCATCACGACCGGCATAGTAGTTGAGGACACCGTCGAAACCGATGGATTTCTCGGCGATTACGGGCGTGCCGAGGCTCAGTTCGGGCTGTAGTGCTCCGCTGGTACCGATTCGTACCATTGTGAGACGGCGTAGGTCGGAGCGCACCTCGCGGGTGGCAAAGTCTATATTGGCAAGGGCGTCGAGTTCGTTGATGACGATGTCGATATTGTCGGGACCGATGCCGTGGCTGAGACACATGATATGTTTGCCGGCGTATGTACCGCCTATAGTATGGAACTCACGGGATGATACTTCGTAATCCTTCGTGTCGAAGAAAGAAGCTACCATATCAACACGGCTGGGATCGCCTACGAGGATGATGCGGTCGGTGAGCTGTTCGGGGTGGAGATGTAGGTGAAATACCGTTCCGTCGGGATTGATGATGAGTTCGGATTCGGGGATAATCTTGTTTGCCATGGGGGTAGAAGGTGTTAGTTAGTATGTAATGTTAACGTCCGAGAATAGAAAAAGTGCTTGACTCACCGCGCTTTTTCTACAGCCACATATCTTCCGCCCGGATGTGCCGACACGGCATCAATGATTTCGAGCTCGATAAGGTCGGCGCTTACGGCGGCATAAGTCAGTGACAGGGCGGCGCACAACTCATTGGCTGTGACCTGCGGATGCTGTCGGAGATATTCAACTATTCTCTCCTGCTCGGGCGTGAGGAGTAGCATCTGTTGCTGATCGCCGGTCTTGAGGCGCGTCTGCCACCCGAGTACGTTGACGAGATCTTCGGCATCACGAATCAGCGATGCTTCGCCGTTGGCTATGAGGGCGTTGCATCCACGGCTGTACTTGTCAGTGACACGTCCGGGCACGGCTACTACCGTGCGCTGAAATGATGCAGCGTGACGTGCAGTACTCAGTGAACCGCCTTTGGTGTCTGTCTCTACGATGACGACGACATCTGACATACCGGCGACTATTCTGTTGCGTGCAAGAAAGTTACCTTTGTGTACCGGCGAATTGCTACGGTATTCGGTAGCCACGAAACCGCCGTTGGCCAGCATCTCGCGTGCTTCCTTTCGGTGGTCGGAGGGATATAGCATGTTCAGCCCGTGAGCGAATACAGCGCCCGTAGGCACGCCGGCATTCAAGGCTGCACGATGTGCGGCAATATCGATGCCGTAGGCCAGACCGCTCACTATCACAAGGTCATCGAGCATGGAGACGAGGTCTTCCACAAGTGTGCGCGTGAAGTCGATGCCGTAGGGCGTGGCATGGCGTGTTCCTACGATGGACACTACATGCGCCGCCATCGGGTGAATGTCGCCGAGGGAGTAGAGCACTCCGGGAGCATTGTTGCAAGCTTTCAGCCGAGCCGGATATTCGGGGGATAGCCACGGCAATACTTTGATGCCTTTGTCGGCAGCGAAGGCAGCTTCTGCACGGGCACCGTCGATGGCGGCCCGTCGGCTTTCTACGCCGAACAGAGAGGCGTCTGCTCCGACGGCCCGGGCTATGTCGGCGGCAGGAAGGGTGAAGAATTGTTCGTCGGATATGCCGGCCTCATGCAGACGCCGCCATATCAGTGGCGTCATGTGCTTGTAGCCTCCGATGGCTATGCGGTAGAGCAATTCTTCTGCGGTCCGTGGCATACCCGGAAGGTTTAATCGTTCTCCAAAAATTCAGCGAAGGCCTCGGCAAGACGTTCACCGCGCGACAGACGGCCGTTCTCGAAAGAGGCAATCTCTACAACTGCGCGTACAACCGGCTGTTCGTCAGGAGTGAAGATGTCCTGATGGAAGATGAACACCGGTCCGCGACGCGACAGCCATAGGCGGCTCACCATGCGGTCGCCCAGGCCGAGAGAGCGCACATATCGGATGTCGATATGTGTCACTACGGGGTCGTAGCCTGCTCGGTGCATCTCGGCAAATGAGAGCCCTACTTGCTCGCAGAACTCATGACGTGTGTGCTCGAGATAATGCAGGTAGTTGGCATTGTTGACGATGCCTTCTGCATCGACCTCATAGTCGCGCACCTTGATAGGCAATTCATAGATGTACGGAGCCTCCATGATGTGCTAAGTTTTAGAGAATTTGACGGGTCAGAATTCGCTGGTAAAGTGGAAGCGAATTTTCGGGAAGTCGTTCTGCGCCATAGTGAGGACGAACTGCGAGTCGGCCATGAAAACATCACGGCCTTCGCGGTCGAGAGCCATGAACTGGTGCTTGCGCTTCTTGAATGCTTCAAGAGCGGCGGGGTCATCACTTTCTATCCAGCATGCTTTGTACATGGACATAGGCTCCCAGCGGCACTGAGCACCGTATTCGTGGAGGAGACGGTACTGAATCACCTCGAACTGGAGCTGACCTACTGTGCCGATGATTTTGCGGCCGTTGAACTGGTGAGTGAATAGCTGCGCCACACCCTCGTCCATAAGCTGCTGTATGCCTTTTTCGAGCTGCTTGGCTTTCATGGGGTCGGTGTTCTCGATGTACATGAACATCTCCGGCGAGAAGCTTGGCAGACCCTTGTAGTGCAGGTTTTCGCCGGCGGTGAGAGTGTCGCCGATCTTGAAGTTGCCGGTGTCGGGGATACCCACGATGTCGCCGGGGAAAGCCTCGTCGACGATGCTCTTCTTCTGCGCCATGAATGCCGTAGGAGCAGCGAAACGCAGGGTCTTGCCCAGACGCATGTGATGGTAGGGTGCGTTGCGTTCGAAGCGGCCAGAACATACCTTCACGAAAGCGATACAACTGCGGTGGTTAGGGTCCATGTTGGCATGAATCTTGAATACAAAACCGCTGAACTGTTCCTCCTCGGGATTGACTGTGCGTTCGATAGCGGTGACCGGTTTGGGTGCGGTGGCTATCTTGCCGAAGCAGTCCAGTAGTTCCTTGACTCCGAAAGTGTTCAGTGACGAGCCGAAGAATACGGGAGCCACTTTGCCTTCGAGGTAGGTGTCGACATCGAA
>CAMWKV010000104.1 GCA_947174915.1 uncultured Porphyromonadaceae bacterium
GTGTCGAGGATGTCGACGCCGTTGAGGATTGCCATCACGCTGGAAGCCAGGCCGTAGCCGGGAGTGCAGTGGGTGTGGAAGTCAACGGGCACCTTGAGGGCGGCCTTGAGCTTGGAGATGATGGAGGCGGCCCGGGAGGGGTTGACCAGGCCTGCCATATCCTTGAGGGTGATTATCTTGGCGCCGAGACGTTCCATCTCGACGGCTTTCTGTACGAAGTAGTCGTCAGTGAAAATCTTCTCGGGCTCGGAGGCCTTCTTACCGAAGAGGCGGCCGAAGAAGCCGGGTTTGGGTCCTTCTTCGGTCTTGGGGTCAACGGTGTAGCATACAGCACCGTCGGCTATGCCGCCAAGTTCGTTGATGAGCCGGATTGATTCTTTCACATTGTCGATGTCGTTGAGAGCATCGAAAATACGCATCACATTCAGACCGTTGGCGATGGCTTCCTTATAGAAACCTTCCAGGACGCTGTCGGGGTAGGGCACGTAGCCGAAGAGATTGCGGCCGCGCGAAAGAGCCGACAGGAGAGACTTGCCCTTCATCGCCTTCGAGATAATACGCAGACGATCCCAGGGGGATTCATCGAGATAGCGCATCACGGAGTCGGGTACAGCACCACCCCAAACTTCCATGATGTAGAAGCCTGCATTCTCGTAGTAGGGGAGGAGCTTGTCTATTTCACTTTGGCTGAGACGAGTAGCGAATAATGACTGCTGTCCGTCGCGAAGGGTAAGGTCGCGAATTTTCAGTTTGCGTGATTCCATATTATAGGGCTTAATGTGTGTTCTGTTGATTTTATTCGGCAAATGTATGAAGTAAAATTGATATACGGAAATTATTCCGCAATAAAAATCAGATTTTTTTTGCTGATGACTCCTGACAGAGCATTTAAAGGCTCGGCAGACGATTTATTCTCAATAAAAAACACATATATTAGTACAGAATCCAAAGATTATTTGTAAATTTGCCCGCAGAAACGACATCGCAAACGCGTGTCGGTACCCTAAGAAACAACATAATCTAATCACTATGGATATTTCCCATATCGAACACATCGGCATTGCCGTTCCCTCGCTCGACGAGGCCATCCCCTTCTACGAGAATATTCTCGGTTTCAAATGCTTCGCTATCGAAGAAGTAGCCGACCAGAAGGTGCGCACCGCTTTCTTCAAGGTAGGTCAGACCAAGCTCGAACTGCTCGAAGGCACCTCCGAAGACAGCGCAATCTCTAAGTTCATCGCAGCCAATGGCGGTCGCGGCGGTATCCAGCACATCGCATTCGCCGTTGAAGACGGCGTAGCCAACGCCCTCGCCGAAGTAGAGGAAAAAGGTTGCCGCCTCATCGACAAGGCTCCCCGCAAGGGCGCCGAAGGTCTCAACATCGCCTTCCTCCATCCCAAGTCGACCGTAGGTACCCTCATCGAACTCTGCGAGGACCCCAATAAGAAATAATAAAATTGATACTAATCAAGTAACACACAAGCTCAGGCGACCCTGTCGGCAGCAACTTTTGCCGATAGCGGTCGCCCGACGTTTTTCTATCACACCATGAGCAGCCAACTCGAAAAAGTACAAGAGCTTATCGACCTCCGCGCGGAAGCTCGTCTCGGCGGTGGCGAAAAAGCCATTGAGAAACAACACGAACGCGGCAAATACACAGCGCGCGAACGCATCGCCCAGCTCCTCGACGAAGGTTCCTTCGAAGAGCTCGACATGTTCATGCGCCATCGTTGCCACAACTTCGGCCAGGAAAAGAAATCTTACCTCGGCGACGGCGTAGTGACCGGCTACGGCACTATCGAAGGCCGTCTGGTATACGTCTTCGCACAAGACTTCACCGTATTCGGCGGCAGCCTCTCTGAGACTATGGCCCAGAAGATATGCAAGGTAATGGATATGGCCATGAAGATGGGTGCCCCCGTCATCGGCCTTAACGACTCCGGCGGCGCTCGTATCCAGGAAGGTATCAACGCCCTCGCCGGCTATGCCGAAATCTTCCAGCGCAATATCATGGCCTCCGGCGTCATCCCCCAGATCAGCGCCATCCTCGGCCCCTGCGCCGGCGGTGCCGTATATTCGCCCGCTCTCACCGACTTCACCATCATGGCCAAGGGTATCTCCTACATGTTCCTCACCGGCCCGAAGGTAGTGAAGACCGTTACCGGTGAAGACGTAAGCCAGGAGGATCTCGGCGGTGCCGATGTACACTCCAAGAAGAGCGGCGTATGCCACTTCGCTGCCGAAGACGGCGAGGACGCTATCCGCATCGTACGCAAGCTCTTCAGCTACATCCCCCAGAACAACCTTGAGGAAGCTCCCCTCGTAGAGTGCAACGACCCCATCGACCGTCTTGAGGACTCCCTCAACGAAATCATCCCCGATTCGCCCAACAAGCCCTATGATATGTACGAAGTCATCGGCGCTGTAGTGGACAACGGCGAATTCCTCGAAGTGCAGGCCGACTACGCCAAGAATCTCATCGTAGGTTTCGCACGCTTCAACGGCCAGAGCGTAGGTATCGTAGCCAACCAGCCTAAGTACCTCGCCGGCGTGCTCGACAGCAACGCTTCCCGCAAGGGTGCACGCTTCGTACGCTTCTGCGACGCTTTCAATATCCCCCTCGTAACCCTCGTTGACGTCCCCGGCTTCCTCCCCGGTACCGGTCAGGAGTACAACGGCGTGATCCTCCACGGCGCCAAGCTCCTCTACGCCTACGGCGAAGCTACCGTGCCCAAGGTGACCGTAACACTGCGCAAGAGCTACGGCGGTTCGCACATCGTGATGAGCTGCAAGCAGTTGCGCGGCGACATGAACTATGCATGGCCTACTGCCGAAATCGCCGTTATGGGTGGTGCCGGCGCTGTAGAAGTGCTCTATGCCAAGGAAGCCAAAGCCTCCGACAACCCCGCCAAGGTGCTTGCCGACCGCGAGGCCGAGTACAACAAACTCTTCTGCAATCCTTACAACGCAGCCCGCTACGGCTACATCGATGATGTTATCGAGCCTCGTAACACTCGCTTCCGCATCATTCGCGCCCTCCAGCAGCTCGCTACAAAGAAGGTTGTCAACCCCGCCAAGAAGCACGGCAATATCCCCCTCTAAGCACGATGAAAAAGATTCTGACAGTACTTGCCGTCGCTGTCGCTGCCGTCGCTGCCGGCCCACAGGCTGATGCGCAGAGCCGCAAGGCTCTACGTATCAACGAGGTGATGGTCGACAATGAGAGTAGCGTAGTAGACGAATACGGTCGCCGGACTGCCTGGATAGAGCTGTTCAACTCGAACTTCGCTCCTCTGGAAATCTCCAGCGTCTACCTTACCAATGACAGCACCGACCATCGTCGCTACCCTGTGCCTCTGGGCGATGTCAACACCAAAATCCCCAAGCGTCAGCATGTATTATTCTATGCCGACGGTGAGCCCACTCTCGGTACTTTCCATACCTCGTTCACCCTTACCCCCGGTCAGGACAACTGGATCGGTATCTATGATGCCGACGGTCTTACCCTGATCGACGAGGTATTAGTACCCGGCGATCTTCAGCCCGGCCAGTCCTACGCCCGCGCACACGACGGCAGCGGCGAGTGGATGGTGCGCACCGGTTCGTCCGACAGCTATATCACCCCCTCGAGCGCCAACGTCATCAACGATACCAATAATAAGATCGAGGCTTTCGCCGAACGCGACAAGAACGGTTTCGCCATGACTCTTATGGCTATGGGTATCGTCTTCTCGGCACTTCTGCTCCTCTGCCTCAGCTTCTATGCTATCGGCAAGATAGGTGCCGCGATATCCAAGATGAATAAGATGCGTGCTCATGGCGTCGATACAGCCGACACCGCAAGCCACAGCGCCGTGAGCCACGACAGCGGTGAAGAGATTGCCGCTATCGCAATGGCACTCTATGAGCACTTCAACGCTCACGACACTGAGAGCACCGTACTCACTATTAATAAGGTGAAACGTGCATACTCGCCCTGGAGCTCCAAGATCTACGGTCTGCGCGAAGTGCCCTCTCACCATAAGGCTAAATAATCATCTCACTATCTAAAGCAATGAAAGAATACAAATATAAAATCAACGGTAACAATTACACCGTTGCAATCGGCGACATCGAGGATACTTCGGTACAGGTAGAAGTGAATGGTGTGCCCTATAAAGTAGAACTCGAAGCTGCCAAGAAAGCTGCCCCCGTTCAGGCACCCCGTCCTGCTGCCGCTCCCCGCACAGCTACCGGCGAGAAAGTCATCGCCAGCAAGCCCGCTGCCGGCGGTAAAGGCTCTGTCGTGGCTCCTCTGCCCGGCGTCGTTATCTCCGTCAATGTAAAGGTTGGCGACGAGGTCAAGGCTGCTGATACCGTTGTCCTCCTCGAAGCTATGAAGATGGAGAACGCTATCCGTGCCGGCCGCGACGGCAAGGTCACCGCTGTCAATGTGAACGCCGGCGACTCCGTCCTCGAAGGTACAGCCCTTATCACCATTGAATAATCCGCATCAATACGTCGAATTATGTCTTTTGGTGATTTTCTATACAGCAATCTGGTGCAGTTCTGGGAGCTGACCGGCTTTGCAAATGCCCAGTTTGGCAACTTTGTCATGCTGGCTGTGGGTCTGTTCTTCATCTGGCTTGCCATCAAGAAGAACTTCGAACCCATGCTCCTCGTGCCCATCGGCTTCGGTATCCTTATCGGTAACATCCCCTTCAATACCGAGGCAGGTCTTGAAATCGGCATCTACGAAGAAGGCTCGGTGCTCAACATCCTTTATAGTGGTGTTTCCGCCGGCTGGTATCCCCCTCTGATTTTCCTCGGTATCGGCGCCATGACCGACTTCTCGGCCCTTATCGCCAATCCGAAGCTCATGCTCATCGGCGCTGCCGCCCAGTTCGGTATCTTCGGCGCTTACATGGTGGCCCTCGCCATCGGCTTCTCCCCCGACCAGGCCGGTGCCATCGCTATCATCGGCGGTGCCGACGGTCCCACGGCTATCTTCCTTTCATCCAAGCTCGCCCCGAACCTGATGGGCGCTATCGCAGTGTCGGCTTACTCCTACATGGCGCTCGTGCCTGTGATACAGCCGCCGATAATGCGTCTCTTCACTACCAAGAATGAGCGTCTCATCAAGATGAAACCGGCCCGTGCTGTGTCACAGAACGAGAAGATTATTTTCCCCATCGTCGGACTCCTCCTTACATGTTTCGTAGTACCCACGGGTATTCCTCTGCTCGGCATGCTCTTCTTCGGCAACCTCCTGCGTGAGTGTGGCGTCACCAATCGTCTGGCCAAGACTGCATCCAATGCCCTCACCGATATCGTAACTATCCTTCTCGGTATGACCGTCGGTGCATCCACCCAGGCATCGCAGTTCCTCACACCCCAGACTATCTTCATCTTCTTCCTCGGTTTCATGGCATTCATCATTGCTTCGTCGAGCGGCGTGCTCTTCGTGAAGCTCTTCAACCTGGTGCTTCCCAAGGACAAGAAGATCAATCCTCTCATCGGCAATGCAGGTGTGTCGGCTGTACCTATGTCGGCTCGTATATCGAACAACCTGGGCCTTGAGTACGACCCCTCCAACTACCTCCTGATGCACGCTATGGGCCCGAACGTGGCCGGCGTTATCGGTTCGGCAGTCGCCGCCGGTGTCCTCCTCGGCTTCCTTGCCTGATAAATATTTCATTCTATCGAGAGTGTGCCAAATCCAATTATGGCACACTCTCGTTATTTTATAGCCCCACTTTTTCCCATCTTCTGCACGAGAAAGACCCACAAGCAATAAATCAGGTTTAGTATAGTGAAGTGTTAAATAATTTAAAAAGTTATAGATTATTTGCGAGAATAAAAAATCAATAGTAATTTTGTAACGCAGGCCGTCGTAGAAGCCCGGCACGGGTAGATGGAGGGTCCGCAGCGCGGAGCAACATGCTCCGCAAAGACATTATAGAAAAGCGTATACTTAGCGCTCATTTTTGGCACTTGGGAATCTGCAAAATTTCAATATGGAGTCAAGAATGCGGTGGCGGTAGGCGCCTTGTGGATATGTATGTCCATTCACTGATGATAGCGCGGGAGCGTATTTCATCGGTGTATGTATCATATGTAATCTGCGTGAGGCTTCTACGTTGCTCGTTCACTCCATAGGCAATGCAGAGCCTCCAAGTGCAGAACGAGCAATGGTACAGATTCTCACGCATTTCTTTTTTGGAAATCTGCATATATATACAGCTGTATAGGGGAATCATACGGCGTCTTTTATCACTTCAGTCTATGAAAAGACTATTACTCATGTTCTTGCTGGCTATCTGCACAGCAATGACTTTCCCCGTTACGGCGGCAGATTCTTACTTACAATGGTATGGGTCGGGAAGTTACTCCGACGACTTTTATTTAGTGACGGAATCCGGAGTCGTTACAGATCTATACAATGGGACTTGTATACAAGCGGATGCAATACTACCCTATGTCGATGATACGAAACCTTATATCGTATTTTCCAATTTCGCCACTTATCGATATGCCAATGTTCATGGTCGTGCAATAGTGGCTGATAAAAACGAACAGATTAGTTATTATGCTAGTTATTATAAGTCCATTATTTCCGGTATTGTTCCCGATGGCGACTATTATAAATTTACCTTTCAAAAACAGTCGACGACAAGTCTCGCGAGGACATATGCGGTCAAGTATGCAGTGACTCGTTATACTCTTGAATCTGCAAACAGATATTATGTATACTTCATATGCAACAACGTTAATTACGAGCCTCGTTATATAGATGGCAAGATGTATCTTGTGCCTCAATCCGATGATATGCCGGGAGAAAGATTTTATATAGCTATAAATGCCGAGCCTGTTGCCGCTGAAATTTATACCAAGATAGAATTTGACGACGGATATACTGTTGTTACTAAAAAACCGTTTGCTATAAGCACCGATGACTTGGCAAATATATCGATAACTGGAGCCTTTGCTTTAGACGAGTATGATACGTCTGATGTTGTAGATGATTTAATAGTCTCCGGGCCCGATGAAAGCTATTACAATTTTGACAAGGATAAATGTCAAGTAAGATTATCTACAGATATACCTGATGGTACCCGCTTTAGTCTCAGTTTTAAGTATCCCAGCCAATATTCGCATAAATTTAAATTGTTAATGGCGGCCGTAGTTGAGCGTAGTAATACAATTATTGTCAGTGATTCAGTTAAGACAGCTCAGTGGGGATATGGCTCGGAGCGAAATAATACACGTAGAGTTTTCGCAATAGAGTCTATTAAAGATGATAAAGCATATAACAATTATTTTAGTTTAAAGGATATATCAACTCCACAAACTAATAAATCGATTAATGATATCAGGATCTCGTTGTCCTATTTGGACAGTGATGGCAAGCGTGTAAGAGGTCGCAGATCCAATGTAGGCTATTCGGTAGCCTCAGATAGTTATTATATCCGAAGTATGAAGTCAAGTATGACAGATAATGACACTACAATCTATAATTTTGGAAAAGTTCCCCTAACTCAAGTTTATAATACCCAAATTGCTTATTGTTACTATTCTAACTTCCCAGAGACTGATACAGCGTGTGTTACCCGTGGGCCGGATTTGACTATTGAAATAGTTCCTTACGACCTGCCTGAGATGAAGGCAGGTGCGACATTTACTGCCGGAAAGGCGCATAATGACAGCGAGGGTATAGCCATCTCCTTCGATATGCCGGAGCTCTACAAGACTATCAATCCGAACTGGGGCACGTGGACTGCGAAGATTACGCCCGCTTTCGAGAAGAAGGATCAGGCATCTCTTGAGGCTGAGTATG
>CAMWKV010000105.1 GCA_947174915.1 uncultured Porphyromonadaceae bacterium
GAAGGTTTTCTTCCGACTAATCGCTAATTTTGCACTTGTCAGTTGAGAGTAGGGATAAATAAAATTACATTGGCGATGTAACTTTTTGGTCTCTAAATTTGTTTGATTTAAGAAAAGTTACTAACTTTGCAACATCTCACCAACCAGGCGTTGAAAGAGAAACGGGAGCGGTCATTGCCGCTCCTTGCTTTTTATATATTCCTCATGTTCTTTAATGAACTTCTTTTTTCGACATTCGTGCTCTATCAAATATGCCGTCCACGGTAGTAAATACCCGTTACCTTTGCGAAGAATAACCACATAATTTTCATCTTCGTGCATAATAAGCACATTTGTTTTGGTGCCACGAGTATTTTCCCATACTCTAAGATAAGGATGTTCACTATTGTTTATAATGAATGAGGGCCATTTAATACGTTCTAATCGTCTAAGATCCGGAAGTCTGTTTTGCTCATCAGCTCCATCAGAAGTCATGTGCCAAAATGTAGCCTCTTTGCCATTCGTTACAGGATATTTTTTTAAAGCCAATCGCGTTCCCCTGAATGTTGGGCGGTTGCGGATGAACTCATCAGTAAAAATCTCGTAGACAGCTTCAAGATAATTGGCAAAGTTGCCTCCGAATTGCGAAAGTTCAATTAACTCAGGCAATTCAAGATACTGTTCTGTTTCAATGCTTGCGTCCATGCCACAATAAAATATTAAATTTGGGTTCAAGAGGCCAAGTGTTGGAAGTAAGAGTATATCCGCTTCTTTGTCTAACCAAGTCAATAAGAGCCAATTTGGCGCAATTAGTATTTAGGCCACGATGGAGATAAGATAGTGCGCCTATCAAAAGGTCGGTCAAACCCATTATTTCCACTTCATGAGAGCGAATCTGCTGCACTCGATGAATCATTTGACGATTAAAATCATAACGGCTATTACACAGAACATCGTGTAATTTCTCAACCTTCTTTTGACTGCGAGTATCTTTAATGTCGATATAAATAGCATATTCACTACCAGGGGCAAAAATGCGACTGAGCATTAAAAAATATGCACGATAGTAAAACTCGTCATGAGTCAAATTGAAGTAACCTAAGTCGAGTTCTCTTTTGTCCACAATTATCGCACGGAATGTCAGATAGCGACAATCGAAGAAATAATTTATCAGAGCTTTATAGTAATCCGACTTAGCATTAGACACCTTATTCCATTTAATCTCAGTGTCGCGATAGACTCCATACCTCGCTTTGATAGCTCTTATATCGTCAGAAACTTGCTTCTTAAACTTATCAGGACAAGTTATGCCACCAATAACCATAACAAAATCGTTATCACGTCCATTCTGCAAATGGCAACTCTCGTCGCAATAGATGTTGAATAATGTATTTTTCATGTTTAATCCCAGTCGTTTAAGTTGTCAATAAATTCGTCGAGGTCGGTGTCCTCAAAGAGACCCGACAACTCGCCGGTATTCTCGTTATAGTCGAAGTCAACCCAGCCGTCATGCACCGGGTAGCCATTGTAAGTGTCTAAATCGTCAAATTCGGTCATAATCTCATGTCGTGAAAATTATTCAGAGAATTTTACGTCTGTTAATAGTTTCATACTATTTGTTATCTATTTGGTGGTCGTTATGCTCCATAATAAAATATGAAAATCTCCAAACAGCAATCTGAAGGCCGACCAAAGCCCGTAGTGCTCTGCATGGAGATTTTCAAAGTTGTTCAGCTCGCGCTGTATGTCTTTGTATAGTCGTTAACAGGTTATTCTGCACTATTAGTGCAAAGTTACGAATTATTTACGAGACTTAAGCTCTTGGCCGCAAAGAGAATATGAGTGATGTGCAAAAGTCGCGCAATAGGAAAAGCCCCCGCCGTCTGCGCTGGGCTCGACGGCGGGGGGCTTGCATTTTCATCACCTTGCAGGTGCTTGGGGTATCGTACGGAGGATTAGTACTGCTCGTTTTCGTTGGGGAAATCGCCGGATTTGACGTCGTCGATGTAGTGGCCTACGGCATCGTTGATGATGGTGGAGAGGTCGGCGTAGCGGCGGAGGAACTTGGGAGAGAAGCCTTTGTTGATGCCGAGCATGTCGTGCATCACCAGTACCTGGCCGTCGACGCCTCCTCCGGCACCGATGCCGATGACGGGTATCTCCAGCTCGGCGGCCACGCGGGCAGCGAGTTCGTGGGGGATTTTCTCAAGCACGAGGGCGAAGCAACCTATCTCCTGGAGCATGCGAGCGTCGGCGAGGAGTTTCTCGGCTTCGGCAGCTTCCTTGGCGCGCACGGCGTAGGTGCCGAATTTATTGATGGACTGTGGCGTGAGTCCGAGGTGTCCCATCACGGGGATGCCGGCACTGAGTATTTTCTCTATCGACTCGCGAATCTCGCTGCCACCTTCCATCTTGACGGCCTCCGCATGGCTCTCCTTCATGATACGGATGGCTGAGTTGAGAGCCTCGATGGGGTTGCCCTGATATGTACCGAAGGGCATATCACATACCACGAGGGCGCGTTTGGTGCCTTTGATTACGCTCTTGGCATGGTATATCATCTGGTCGAGGGTCATGGGCAGCGTGGTCATATTACCGGCCATGACGTTTGAGGCGGAGTCGCCTACAAGAATCATGTCAATACCGGCCTGATCGATGAGCTGGGCCATAGAGTAATCGTATGCTGTGAGCATTGCGATTTTCTCGCCGCGACGTTTCATCTCGATAAGGCGCGAGGTTGTCACCTTGCGCTGATTGTCCACTGTATTTGTCGACATACTAAAATGTGATAAATGAGTAATATATGATATCAACTGAGACCTCGGGCCGCGAGGAACTCGAAGGCGTCGACAGCCGCAATATGGCGCTGCTCTATGAGCCGGTCGGCGAAGGCCTGTGCTATGGCCTGCACGCCGTCGTGGTTGAAGAGGGACATGGCGTAGCGGTTGGTGGCGTTGAATAGTTCGTAGGCTTCGTCGACGTCGAAGCCGAGATGCTCTGCGGCATCAGCGGCGAGAGCATCGGCCACGGCCTGCATCTCGTCCCGGTCGGGACGGCGGCTGTCGAGGAGCACGCGGCGGCAGTGGATGTTACCCAGCGAGAGGCTCGTCATGAGCCGGAGGTCACGGAGCGTCTGCTGCCACACCACCTTCGCCGACATGCGGGGATTGGCCTTGAGAGCATATACATTTTCGAACACGAAGGCGTCGGCATCGGGAGCGTCGAGGTCGAGCTCGCGGAGATATTCCTCACCGTTGAGGGCGACAAGTGTCACCGTCATGCCGGCAAGGCCATAGGCCTTGTCGCGTTCCGAACGATATTGAAGATTCATTATCAGCAGTTTACAAGAGTCAATTCACAACGAGAATCTTAGCTACCACACCGCCGGAGTTGCCGTCGGTATTCTGGGAAGCGAAAACGTAGTAGACGCCCGTGCGCACGCGGCGACCGGAGGGGTCGCAACCGTCCCAGGATACCATGCCGCCTTCGCTGCGGGTCTGGTAGAGAACATTACCTGCAGCATCGGCAATCTTGACGAGCGAGTTGTCCATCAGACCTGCCACGGTGATCCAGCCTGTATATTCGGGGCGGACAGGGTTCGGGTAGGCATAGACGGAGGAGTAGTCCTCAGCTGCGGGCGACGAGTCGCTGTCGTAGGACACTACGCCGGCATCGGTACCGAAGTAGACCTTGTTCGAATTGGGGTCAACGGCCACTGAGTAAACATAGTCCGATGGCAGTGCGGAGTTGAGAGTATTGTAGTTGGCAAGAATCTCTCGACCGTCCTCAGACACGAGGTACACGCCGGAAGAAGCGGTGGCGAGCCACTTGCGGTTGGCATGGTCAACGGCGATTTTGTTGATCTGCTCGGCCTGTAGGAGATAGTCACCGAGGCCGGTGCCGTCGTTGTAGGCCACGATGGGGCGGCGTACATTGAGGGTGGATTCCATCAGATCGGCGGGATTCTCTATCACGAAACAGCCCTGGCTGGTGGCCACCCATATCTTGCCGTCGTGGTCCGACACGGCATCGGTGAGGAAGGTCACGCCTATGTTGTTGCCGTTCTGGTCGCGTACAGACTTATGTAATACATACTTGTCGTCCTGAGCATTGGAGGGCGTGTTGTTGTTGAAGTGGCCGAAGAAGCCGTCACCCCAGCCGCCCATATCGAAGATTGCATAGGGACAATCCTTGAAGAAGTAAGTCTTGGCATCACGGCGGGTAGAGAAGTTGGAGGGTTCATTGGCTCGCTGCCAGTCGGCCTTGGTCACATTCTTGATATCACGACGTTTGGCGGCGGGGAGCATGTTGATGTTCTGCTTTGCGGCATTGTCAATGCCGCTGAGCACCCAGAGATTGCCCCAGGGATCGACAGACACACATTCATATTCTTCGGTCCAGGTGTCCTTCTCGCCGGGGCAGTTCGACGAGTTGATAAGCTGGAGGTATTCACCGTCTTTCACCACAAATACGCCGCCGGCCTTAGTGGCAAAGTAGTAGGTGCCGGGGTCGTCGGGGTCTACAGTCATCCAGCAGGGGCCACCAATCATTCGGTCGGTCTTGTTTTCCTTCGACACACGGTCGAAGTCCACCGACGTGGTAGGCTTGGGGATGTTCATCGGCTGCTCATCGGTGATTGAGCCATCGGGATGGATAGCCGCTGTCTTCACCATGGTGGCATAAATCTTGCCGCCGGCATCGGTATTGAGGTAGTATGTGTTGCAGCGGTTCGACACATAGAGTCGGTCGCCGTTACAGCTCCATACGAGCTGTACGGGCTGTGTGGTGGTGATGGCTTCGGGAGCCCAGGCCTGCATGGTGAGCGTGGGGGTATCGCCGCTGAGGTTGTAGCGGGTGAGACTGCCATTGCTGTCGACCCATACAGACTTGAGGTCGTTGAAGAATACACTGCTGAAGCCCTCGGGAAGAGTTACACGTTCGGTGGTACCGTCCTCGCTGAATATGACAGCCTGATTGTTCTGGATAGCATATACGCCGTCATCACAGCGGTAGAACTTATCGACCGTGGGCACGCCGGTGGAGGCGGCAGCGGTATTGAAGTTGCTGAAGTCGATAGTATAGCTATAGACGCCGCTGGTATGAGCGTAAAGGAGTGTATTGTCGTTGAGCCGGGCGATGTCCTTGAAATACACCTGGCGGTCGAGCTTCGTGAACTTGTCGAGCTGCGCATGACGGCCCTCGGTGGGAGCTACATACACATCGTTGCCCACAACGAGTACGATATGGTCGCCCATTACGAAGATATAGCTCACCGACTTATTGAAGATACCGGATTCGAGCACCAGGTGGGTATTGTCGTCGTACACCACCATACCGAATGCCGTGCCGAGATATATCTTGCCGTCGGCGAAGTCGACACTATTGATAGTGCGGGTAGTGTTGATGACGGCATCCTTGATTTCGGGCATGTTCACCACGCTGCCATCGTCGTAGATTAGGTCGATGTTGCCGTTGGAGTAGGCCACGAGGAGGTAGCCACCGTCGGCATTATAGGCTATCTTGATGATACCATTGCTGTCGGAGAGCTTGTTGAAGTAGTTGTAGGCATAGGTTTCATTGTCGGCGGAGAGAGAGAACAGACCCGTGCCGGAGTGAAGATAGGTTTTGTTGGGCGTTTCGATGACATTGGTGAAATTCTCGCCCGCTGTGGGGTACACAGTCCAACGACCCGACTTCTGCTGGGCAGAGGCTGGGGCGATAGCAAGAAGCATCATTGCAACAAACGCGGAGATGATATTTTTAGTCATAGCAGTGAACTTGGGGTTCTGAATCTTAATCTGTCAAAGCATTGTCGGCGGTAATTTCGACTCTGGCGAGGGTGTCATTCCCTACCGACGAGGAAAGTGCATAGTGCCCGTACGGCATTACCTCTGTGGCTCACAGCGTTCTTCTCCTCGCGTGTAGCCTCGGCGAAGGAGCGCGTCCAGCCGCAGGGCATGAATAGAGGGTCGTAGCCGAAACCGTCGGTGCCGCGCGGCGCCGTGAGGATAGTACCTTCAACGGTACCCTCGAAGTACCGGGGCTCATCAGCGCCCTGCACGAGGGCTATGACGGTACGGAAACGCGCCCGGCGGTCTGTCACGCCGTCGAGACGCTGCAGCAGCAGCGCATTGTTGGTGGCATCGTCGTGAGCCTTACCGGCGAAGCGGGCGCTATATACGCCCGGCGCGCCGGCGAGGGCGTCAACTTCGAGACCCGAGTCGTCGGCGATACAGTCGTAGCCGTAGCGCTCCTTCACCCAGCGAGCCTTGAGCAAGGCATTACCGGCGAAGGTGTCGGCAGTCTCGGGGATATCGTCGTGGCAACCAATGTCGGCAAGCCCCAACACCTCCACGCCGGGCAGCATACTGCGGAGCTCGGCGAGTTTGTGGGCGTTGTTGCTTGCGAGGACTATCTGTGCTTTCATCTATTTCTTAACGGATTGTGGCTCGGAATATTGTGCTCAGCCTACTACAATATTTACGATTTTGCCGGGTACCACGATGACCTTGCGGACAGTCTTGCCGTCCAGCCACTTTGCAGCGGCGGGGTCGGCGAGAGCCTGTGCCTGGATTTCATCGGACGATGCACCGGCGGCGACGGAGATATTGAAGCGGGGCTTGCCGTTGAAGGATACGGCCATGTTGACAGTATCTTCAACGAGGTATTTCTCATTCAGTTCGGGCCATGCAGCTTCCACGATAGAACCGGACTCGCCGATGGCAGTGTGCCACAGTTCTTCGGCCACATGGGGCGCGAACGGAGCCAGCAGTAGCAGGAGCTGCGAGAGCACGGCACGCGAGTGACACTTCTGCGACGAGAGTTCGTTGACGCATATCATGAAGGCCGCCACGGAGGTATTGAATGAGAAGGCCTCGATGTCAGCTGTCACCTTCTTGATGAGCTTGTGGAGGCTCTTGAGGTTCTCGGGAGTGGGTTCGCTGTCATCAACGAGACATTCGTCGCCGCGCCAGTAGAGGCTCCAGAGCTTCTTGATGAAGCGGTACACGCCGTCTATGCCGTGGGTATCCCAGGGCTTGCTCTGCTCGATGGGACCGAGGAACATTTCGTACAGACGGAGGGTGTCGGCGCCGTAGCGTTCGATGATATCGTCGGGGTTGACGACGTTGAACATCGACTTGGACATCTTCTCCACGGCAGCGCCGCAGGTGTAGGTGCCGTCGGCCTCGGTGATGAACTCGGCGGTAGCGTATTCGGGACGCCACTTGCGGAAGCCGTCCATGTCGAGCTTGTCGTCCTTCACAAGGTTGATATCCACACGGATAGGTGCGGTGTCGTACTTGTCGCGGAGGCCCAGGCTGACGAAGGTGTTGGTGCCGTTGACACGGTACACGAAGCTGGACCGGCCCTGTATCATGCCCTGGTTGATGAGCTTGCGGAAGGGTTCGTCCTCCACTACTTCACCATAGTCGTAGAGGAATTTATTCCAGAAACGGCTGTAGATGAGGTGACCCGTAGCGTGCTCGCTGCCACCGACATAGAGGTCGACCTGACGCCAGTAGCCGTTGGCTTCGGGCGACACGAGAGCCTTGTCGTTGTGCGGGTCCATATAGCGGAGATAATAGGCGGACGAGCCGGCGAATCCGGGCA
>CAMWKV010000106.1 GCA_947174915.1 uncultured Porphyromonadaceae bacterium
CTTACTTTTGCATACAAAAAAGCCTTCCATATTTTCACTTCAGCTTCCAAGGGTACGGCTCTTGAAAAAACAGCCGAGTTGCTTGGCGACAAGTTCGACCCCGAGAAAGCTGCAAAGATGACAAGTAAAATCATTTCAAACCAATAAAATCAACTGACGATTATGGCAGAATTCAAAATCGACGGCCGCATGAAAGTAAAAGGCCTCAAGGAGAAGTTCAAAGAAACTTTCGGCCTGACGCTGCGCGTCTATACCACACTCACCTGCAAGGCTCCCGCTAAGGACGACGCTACACTGGCTTCGATCCGCGCCGAGGGTGCCAAGGGTGGTGAAATCACTGTAGGCTCCAACCGCAAGGTGGGCAGCTTCGAGAAGATGGTAGCCGATGCTTACGGTATCGGTGTACAGGTGGCTAACGCCGACAACACCAAGCTTGCTAATGACGACGATACCCTCGCCGCAGCAGCCAAGAAGTAAAATCAATTCTTAGCATAGTGACGCTGTGTCAAAGTGGAATCTCATCGTGAAGCCATTTTGACACAGCATTGCTTATAAAATAGAAAACTACTATGAGCAAAGCATCAGTTAAAGCGGAAATAGACAAGAAGAGGGCCTATGTTGCCGCGAAACGCGAGGAAGTGAAGCTGTGGCGCTCTCGCAAAACGGGTTCGAAAGATAAGTCGTACCGGGCCTATTGTGACGGTCAGATACGAATGAAGCAAGCGGATATCGCCAATCGAATGGCTGAGATAGCACGTTTGCGCGAAAGAATGAAATACGAGAAATGAGCGATTTCTGGAAAGGTGTAATTGCCGTGATTACCCTGCAGTGGCTTTTCGGCGGTAAGAATGGCGGTTGCGGGTGCAGCGGTTGCTTCACGGCTCTGGTACTCGGCGCCTGCCTACTGTGTTATTTTTTCGGACTTTTTTGATGTGAGAGTATGAAGATACCGGGATTATCATTTTCTTGGAAGAGGGCAGTGGGGATAACGGCTGCCAAGCAGAAGGTTGCCAGAGCAACGGGCATACCCACCACCCGACAGGGCCTTGAGCGCAAGGTGGGCGCAATGGTTATAGGAGCTATATTCGGAAGTGGAAAAAAGAAACGCAGATGAGTGAAAATAAGACGTCTGAAGAGTCGTTGAAGATAAAACTGGCACGTGCGCTGGATGATAATCTGCACACGCGCCAGTGGCATAATATCGTGGACTGGCTTATCATAGCCATGATATTGATAAGTACTACTGAAATTTTTCTCTCTACTTTCGACCTTGATCCCAAGCTACGCAGGATACTCTTCTGGGTTGATATTGTCACGCTGGTCTTCTTCACCGTTGAGGTTGTACTGCGAATATGGGTAGCGCCGATCGTCAATCCGAAATTCAAGGGTTGGAAGGGTCGCTTGAAGTATTGCTGCACCTTCTACGGCGCTATTGATGTACTGGCAACCTTTCCCTTCTATCTCCAGTGGCTTTTCCCGCTGCCAGTGCTGGCTTTCAAAGCCTTGCGTACGGCCAGGGTTGTGCGCACCATCCGCATCGGGCGCTACACGAAGTCGTTCAATCTGCTCACCGATGCCATAAGGGAGAAACGTCACGAGCTTATCGTGGCAATGCAGTTCCTTATCGTTATCACGGTGATTCTCAGTCTTATTCTATTCTTTGCGGAGCATGATGCTCAGCCGGATGTGTACGACAACGGAGCCGTGTCGGTGCTCTGGGCTTTCGCTCAATATATAGGCGATCCGGGGCAGTTCGCCGACACTCCGCCGGTGACACTTGTGGGTCGTATTATAGCATGTATCGTAGGACTGCTCGGTATTGCTATTGTAGCTGTTCCGACGGGTATCATAGGCGCCGGATTTACAGATGCTATCGAGAACCGCAATCATAAAGAGGAGGTTAAGAGTGATGCTGACATGCTACGTAATGGCTTCGAACGCAAGCTCGACCGTCCGACCGGCCTTCAGGTGGTGCCTCCCTACCGCAGCGTTGAAGACCTTAAGTCCAGGTTGAATATGAAAACGGATAATCTGCAGGAGGCTGTCAATCATGGGCCGGGATTCCGTATAATAAATCTTGCGGAAACAATCCCGACTGAAGAGGGTACTTATCCTATGGATCGTATAGCCGTAGAGCACTATCCGCAGAACACTGTCTACGGCTGCTGTATTGACAGAGGTTCACGGCTCACTATAGTTGCTCCGTCGAATATGATAGACCCCGGTCTGACGCATTTCTGTTTCTACCTGGCGTACATAGGGCGTTTCAACTATATCAGTCGTGAGGTTGGCGCAAAGGCGCCGTATAGGTCTTACTACACGTTCAAGACCGAGGACGATGTAGAGGGACTTAAGGAGTATATAGCTGACCTTCAGCGACTGATGGCGCGAGATGGCGCGTGGTCGCTGACAGTCCTGGTTGCCAGCGGTGCTTTGGAACCTCCGTATCCTACCAATGTGCACATGAATATCGGAGGCCCCAAGGGAGATGCACGGACTTCGGGAGACGCTCTGTTCGTAAAAGATGGTGCGACATACGAGGCGTTCTACAATACCTTAGAGAAGCGACTGTCCGATGATTTCGGGCTTACCATTGACCATCAGAAGTATCACAACACGCATTCGCCGAATCATTCACTGCGCAAAATCAGTTTTGGCGACGATGCCAATAATATGGTGATGCGTATAGAGTGGAAATACTTGCTGTGGTCGCAGAGGCGCATCCAGCTTGCGCGCACTATCGCCGAGTGTCTGTGCACTTCAATTCTGCACACCGACCTGCCGCCGTTGGCTCCCGAACTGGAGGTCAAAGCTATCGGCTACGACGGCTATGACATCCCCGCTGGAGATGTAGGAACTTGATGTCCCGGATTTCTTGACGGGGCGGGGGAGTGTCGTGGTGCGGCTCCGGTTAGGTCAACCAAAGTGTTCTTTGGTTGTTATAATGGTATATTGAACTGTATGATACCACATTATGACAACCCATATATCTCAGATATCACATAACGACCGCACGGAGGAGACTCTGATGCGTATTACTGATGAATTGTCGCAGCAGACTGATGTCGAGCGTCTTATGCAGCCGCGTGGCGAAGGTCAGTATCCGTCTGTCGATGCACTGCGCGAGGCTGTCAATATCGTTAAAAATATCATTTTCCCTGACTTTTTCGACCGGCCGCATGCAGCCGGCGAGACACGCCGCTATTTCATAGGGGTGGATATGGTACTTCTTCACGATATACTCTACCGTGAGATAGGACATGCACTGCGCTTTGACACTCGCCGCGAGGTGACGGAAGCTGAACAGCAGGGCTTCAGTCTCGCTACGCAGTTTATGTCGAAGCTGCCGGAGCTCAAACGTCTGCTCTACAGCGATGTACAGGCGATTGCCGATAATGACCCGGCAGTGCGCAACTATGCGGAAATCATCCTCAGCTATCCTGTGGTGACTGCAATGGTGTACTACCGTGTGGCCCATGCGCTGTTCGAACTTGGTATTCCTGTCATCCCGCGTATGATTACCGAGCAGGCTCATTCGCTGACAGGTATTGACATACACCCCGGAGCAACTATCGGCGACTATTTCGCTATAGACCACGGTACGGGTGTCGTTATCGGCGAGACTTGTATCATCGGCAGTCATGTGACGATATATCAGGGTGTTACCCTCGGTGCTCGTCACTTCTCGTACGATGAGTCCGGCCATCCGGTCAATGTACCGCGCCACCCTATACTGGAGGATAATGTCACGGTCTATGCCAATGCTACCGTACTGGGACGAATCACTGTAGGAGAAGGGTCGGTAATAGGTGGCAACGTGTGGCTCACGCAGTCGGTGCCCGCTCACTCGCGCGTGGTGCAGGGCGAATGTTCGCACGTCGTTATTTCAGAAAATCGCAACTAACATATAATCAGATACTACTATGGCAAAAATATACAAATCATTGACCGAACTCGTTGGACATACACCCTTGCTTGAGCTCACCAAAATAGAGGAACTTAAAGGTTTGAAGGCCCGTCTGTTGGCTAAAATCGAAGCATTTAATCCCGGCGGTAGCGTCAAGGACCGAGTGGCGCTGGCAATGATAGAAGATGCCGAGGCGTCAGGTCGACTGCAGCCCGGAGGCACTATCATAGAACCGACCAGCGGCAATACCGGTATCGGACTGGCATGGGTGTCCGTTGTGAAGGGCTACAAACTGGTGCTGACGATGCCTGAGACGATGAGCATAGAGCGACGCAAACTGTTGGCGGCGCTCGGTGCCGAACTGGTGCTGACACCCGGTGCGGAAGGCATGAAGGGTGCCATCGCCATGGCGGAGAAGATTCAACGTGAGACTCCCGGCTCTATCATCATGCGGCAGTTCGACAATCCTGCCAACCCCGCAGCACATGCCCGTACGACTGCCCGTGAGATTTGGGATGATACTGATGGCGAGGTCGATATATTCGTTGCCGGCGTAGGCACTGGTGGTACTATCAGCGGCACAGCGCGCGGGCTCAAGGAACGCAAACCGTCAGTAGAGGTTTTGGCTGTCGAACCGGAGACGTCTGCCGTACTATCCGGTGGGTCTGCAGGGCCGCATAAGATACAAGGTATTGGCGCCGGATTCATCCCGACGAACTACGACGCTGAGCTGGTCGACAGCATAGTAGAGGTGAGCGATGCTCAGGCCTTCGAGGGAGCGCGCCTTCTGGCGCACACCGAGGGATTACTCGTCGGTATATCATCCGGTGCTGCGCTCTATGCCGCTATCGGCGAGGCACTCAAGCCTGCCAACGAAGGCAAGACTATCGTCGTCCTCCTCCCCGATACCGGTGATCGCTACCTCTCCACTCCGCTCTTCGATTGATAGCTGAGCGCCTCGTTGTCGCGCCATATAGTTCGCATATATGAGTACGGCAAGATACATGTGTCCGGGGGGCTTAATACTTTACAACAGTTCTGAGTACAAGCGTGAATAGCAGGCATACTGCTATTCACGAACTATATAATGATGGGGTTAGTCATAGCCTTTTGCGTTCGGTATTTCGCCGCAAAAGTATAATAGCTAAATAAGCTATTCATCGAGGGTGTTATACTCTTGGTCGCTCACCGGCTCAAGCCATACATTCTCTGTGTTCTCGCCGGGGACTTCGAAAGCAAGGTGGGCGAACCATGAGTCCTTAGCGGCACCATGCCAGTGCTTTACATTGGCCGGTATATGAATCACAGTTCCGGGAAGTATCTGCTGTGCCGCTTTTCCTTCCTCTTGGTACCAGCCTCTGCCCGCCACTCCGACGAGCATCTGGCCACCTCCTTTGGTCGCTTTGTGCACATGCCAGTTGTTGCGGCAGCCGGGTTCAAAGGTCACGTTGAAGAATGGAATCTGTTCGGTAGAAACCGGAGCGAGCCAACTCCTGCCAGTAAAGTATTTGGCATATCCGCTGTTGGGCTCTCCGATGGGGAAAATCATCTCGCGGAGGAACTCTGCCGGAGCATCGTCGCTGGCAATATCTTCATTCCATACGTCTTTGGCCAGGCGGAAAGCAGCCCAAGCCTTCGGCCATCCGGCATAGAAAGCGATATGAGTTATTATCTCCGCAGCTTCAGTGCGCGTGATGCCATTCTTCTTTGCTTCCTGAAGGTGGTATGACAGGGAATTGTCAGTGATGCCTTGAGCGATAAGTGATGTAATCGTGACGAGGCTACGATCGCGCAGCGACAGTAGATTGTTGCGACTCCATACTTCGCCGAACAGAACATCATCATTAAGCCGGGCGAACTCAGGAGCGAACTCTCCAAGCTGTTGTCGCCCCGCCGTCTGAACAATCTTTTGCTGAGCCATGATATTAAATACTGAAGTCAATATAATAATTAATGTAAAGATATACCGTATCATCGTATAGATTGCGAGCTAAACATGTGCGCCAAGTTTCTTGCCTGCAAAAATACTAAATTTTTTGCACCAACAAAAACATAGGTGTCCATTAATAGTTTCCATTAATATAGGTTTGAATAAAAGTTAATCCTGTGAGGTCTTGTAAGGAGCTATCAACAAATACGGTCTTATCTCCTAAATCCACTTCTACAAAATCATGGTCTTTGAAAAAGGGTCTATGTTTTTGTGGCAATATCTTTTGAGCAAGATTATTGAGGTCTATTCCAAACAAATGTACTTTACCAACAACAGGTTTTGCCCTATAAGGTAGTTTCTTGACTTGAAAGGCGTAATTGATAATGGCAGATGTTAGTTGAGCATAACCGACACAGTTTGCTTTGCTGTATGAAAAAGAATGAGTTGATAGAGTTTTTACAACGTCAGATCGAGTATCTTCAGGGACGGCTTGACGAGGCGATGCCCTCTGTCAACTCGCTTACTTTAGCCAACGAAAAACTGGTGGCGACAGTAGATGAGCTATGCAAGCAGATAGCCTCGTTGGAAGATGTCATGAAGGGCAAAGGTGCAGAACTGAGCAAAGAGAAAGCCGCTCGTCAGGCCGTGCAGCGTCTGCAAGGCTCGCCGTCGGAGCGTAAGGCGAAACCGGTGCCGACTCCTGCCACATACGAAACTCAGCAGCCGGAGAAGAAACGAACCAACAACGGCGCCAAGAGAAAGACCCATCCCGGTGCAAGGTGGAGACAGTTGTGGTGGAGCCGGACAGGCCCGACTTCAATCCCGAAGTGGCTACGTTCATAGGCGAGTGCGATGTGGTGCGTTGCGTTATGGAGCCGAACTCTTCGAGCAGCACATCAAAGGCTTCAACGGTGTTTTCCAATGCGACTATTACTCGGGAGACCGACATGTAGGAATCGGCGAGATGAGCGGGATAAGACGGCTGCCATGCCTGCAACACATATAGCGGAAGTTCCTCGACATCAAAGACATCTCCTCAGGCAGAGGAATCACCTGCCACCGCTGCGGCGTCAACGTCTTCGACTACTTCTGTGACATCATCGACCGGTGTGTCGCATGGCCTCCGAACACCCCGGTAGAAAAATACCACGACCTCCTTCCCGACGGCTGGAAACACTCAAAAAGATAGCCGCCCAAAATCTGGACGGCTATCTTTTTGGTGCGTACCCGCTATCGCGGACGGTTGTACATACAAATCAGCAGTTTCAGTGTTGTTTATATAACCCTTTTCAGGCAGTGTAGAGAAAGCGAAGCCGGGCATAGAAGGAACCACAACACTGTAATCACTTAGCAACTGGAAAGTTTTTGCATACCGCAGGAAACTGTCAGGCCAGCCGTGAGCCATAAGTATAGGCACAGCATCCGGTCGTTTTCCGGGTATATGGAAGAAATGAAGCGATAGGTCATCAACCTCACATATATACTGAGGGTATTTATTCAATTCAGCTTCTTTCTTCTTCCAATCGTATCCGTAGCTCCAATATTCCATTATCTCGCGGAGTGCGTTAATGGGTGTGCCGTGTTGCCATCCATTGAAAGATGCGCCTTCGGGCCAGCGTGTTGCGGCAATACGCTTTCTCAGATCTGCAAAATGCGATTCATCTAAGTTTATGTGAAATTCTTGAACATTCATAATACAACCGTTTTTATTTATTGGACTCGCTCTTACTTCTGTGCTCTATGA
>CAMWKV010000107.1 GCA_947174915.1 uncultured Porphyromonadaceae bacterium
CACTTGGAGTAAAATCGGGCAAAAAATTCGACACCGACCCCGTTATCCAGAAAATCCGTGTAGGCCGTTCTCTTCGCAACGACCCTGCCGTGCAGCAGGCTCTCAAGGAGAACAACTCCTGCCTTGACAAGTACGACGAAGTCGTACCCGAACTCATCGGAATGGTGTGCACCACGCAGTTCTACGCCGAATACAAGAAGCGCAAGAAACTCGAACTCGTTGATGACGTCAATTTCTGGACGACACTCTTCGCCACCATCGTTCTCAAGAACAAAAACGTAGAGCAGATACTCCGCAGCAACCCGAACTATAGCCGCGTAGGTCTCGAAGCAGGCATGCAGATGTTCATCAAGACCCTCAATACCTTCGATGACTCGCGCCTGGCCTACAACCGTGCCAAGGAAGAACTTGATATTTCACTCGAGCAGGCATACAGTCTCTATATTGCCCTCCTCTACCTTCCCGTGCTCATCACTGAGCGTCGTGCCGAGATACTGGAGGAAAACAAGAACAAGTATCTGCCTACAAAGGAAGACCTCTACCCGAATACCCGACTCACCGAGAATCTTTTCGTAAAGGCTCTCAGCGAGAACGCTCGTCTGCGAGTGGCAATAGATTCCATGAGCACCGCCGACCCGATGTCGTGGAACGGTAGCAGCCGACTCGTGAATACACTGCTTGACAATATCCTTCAGAGTGAACTCTATAAGGAGTACGCCGAAAGTCCTGCCGGAGACTTTGCCACCGATGCCGCCTTCTGGCGCGACGCGATGCGCACAATCATCCTGCCCTCCGACATCCTCGCCGACACCCTCGAAGACAGTTCGGTGTACTGGAACGATGACCTCAACATCATCGGCACTTTCGTCCTCAAGACCATACGCCGCAGCTATACCGACGGCGAAGACAAAGAGTCGACAAGCGCCAAATCTACGACCGAGAGCCTTCCCACGATAGAAATCCTCCCCAAGTTCCTCAATCGCGACGATCAGAAATTCGGTCTCGAGCTTTTCGAACTCGTGGTGAAGAACCGTGAGCAGTATCGCGCTTACATCGATGCTTTCATTGACAACCGCACTTGGGACACCGAACGTCTGGCCTTCATGGACATCGTACTGATGCTCACAGCGATAGCCGAGATTATCAATTTCCCGACCATCCCCGTACCCGTCACCTGCAACGAGTATATCGAGATAGCCAACGACTACTCTACTCCCCGTAGCGGACAGTTTGTCAACGGTATCCTCAGCTCTGTCGTAAAGATGCTCAAGAGCGAAGGTATCATCAACAAGTAATCAACTTAGAAAACCAAAAACACACTATTATGAACTCATTTGTGCTCCTTCAGGCCGCCCAGGGCGGCAGCAGTCTGATGTCTATCCTGATGATTGTTGCTCTCTTCGTCATCTTCTACTTCTTCATGATTCGTCCTCAGCAGAAGCGTCAGAAAGATATCCAGAAATTCCGCGATAGCCTCGAGGCCGGCAGCAATGTTGTCACCGCAGGCGGCATCTTCGGTGTCATCAAAGAAAAGAAAGACCAGTACTTCGTTGTAGAGATTGCCAATGGTGTTCGCATCCGCGTAGCCAAGGAATCCATCTATCCTTCTGTTGCCGATGCCAATCAGGCCGGTGAGCAGCAGAACAACAAGTAATCTCATACTCTGCTCCGGCGATGTCGCCACAGAATATTTTCAAAAAGAGTCTCCTGTTGCTGCGTTCACAGCGCGGACGGGATACTCTTATGTTTTTGTTATTCGTGGTGATATCGGCCGTACTGTGGTGCGTTCTTACTCTCAATGAGGAGGAGCAACGCGACCTCCGACTGCCCCTGCGCATCACTCAGGTTCCAGACTCTGTGACACTTATCAGCAACGGTCCGGAAGCACTGAACGTCAGCATCCGCGCTCGCGGCACACAGCTGATAAAGATGACCATGGGCGGTGCACCTCCTGTCAATGTAGACTTCCGTGCCTATAGCAACCAGGGTGTGCTGAAACTCAGCAATGCCGACCTCAAGGCCCTCGTTCGCAACGCTGTCGGCGGTGCTACAACGACGGTAGTCTACCCCGACACACTGTCGCTATACTACACTACAAAGGCGGGCTATCCCCTCCCGGTAAAGATAGACTATAAGGCAGCAGCCGCACCTCAGGCGGCTATCGTGGGACGGCCAAAGCTGTCTATTGACAGCGTCGATGTATATATGGCGCCTGGATACAATATCCCCGACGCCCTCCCAAGCACCAGCACCGAACCCCTGCGCCTCCCCGGGCTTGACAAGACGACGACTGTGCGCACCCGACTCATCGGCCCCGCACATTCAAGAGTAGTGCCCGACAGCGTTGATGTGACATTCACGGTCGAACCGATGATTTTCAAAAGCCGCAAGGTAGTCATCGAACCCATCAACGTGCCATCGGACGTAAAACTCATCACCTTCCCCGCACAGATTGACGTGTTCTTCATGGTACCGATGAGCGCGTACAGCAAAGGCGACCTCCGCTTCCGTGTCGTTGCGGACTACAGTACCATCGATACACAGAGCGACAGCCGCATGGTGAAACTCAGTCTTATGGATGTTCCTGCGCCGCTGCACAATGTCCAACTGACGGCCGACAGCGCCGAGTATATCATTGAACGCAAATGACGCGGCTCATAGCTATTTGCGGCGGTATTGGTGCCGGCAAGTCCGTAGTAAGCCGCATACTGCGTAGCTGGGGCTATGAGGTCTATGACACAGACTTTGAAGCTCGACTTATCATGGACTCGGATGCACAGATTCAGGCCTGCATTGCCGAAAAAATCTGCCGCGAGGCTATCGTCGCAGGCAATATCGATCGCCGTCGACTCGCCGAGGAAGTATTCAAAGACAAGCGGAAACTACTTGCTCTCAACGAGATTGTCCACGGTGCTGTAATCCGGAATATGACCACACGCCTGCGGACAGAAGTCGATAGAATCGCTTTTGTCGAGACTGCAATTCCTCGGAGTAGCGGGCTTATCGACTATGTTGATGCCGTCTGGCTTGTCGAAGCCCCCATCGATATCCGTATAAACCGCGTCATACAGCGCAACGGCCTCTCTACATCTCAGGTTGAAGACCGAATCAAGGCGCAGAAACTTGACGAAACGCCCGAGCCGTCGAAACCATACACAATCATCATCAACGACGGCATCCATGCAGTGCTGCCTCAGCTTGAAACTGCTCTGGCAGAAGCATCCAATCATCTGTCAATCAATAGAACGAAGTAATCTTAAATCCTAATATGGCTACCAAACCCAGCACACCCAAAGGAACACGCGATTTCGGACCCGTAGAAATGTCGCGTCGCAACTATATATTCGACACCATCCGCAGTGTATTCGCGCTCTATGGTTATCGACAGATAGAGACTCCTGCGCTTGAAAATCTCTCTACCCTCATGGGCAAATATGGTGAAGAAGGCGACAAACTGCTTTTCAAGATTCTCAACTCCGGCGACTTCATGCGCGGCATAACACCCGCCGACCTCGAAGGCAACCCCGGTGCACTGGCCGCCAAATTGTGCGACCGCGGTCTGCGCTACGACCTCACCGTACCTTTTGCCCGCTTCGTCGTGCAGCACCGCGATGAACTTCAGTTCCCCTTCAAGCGCTTCCAGATTCAGCCCGTGTGGCGTGCTGACCGTCCGCAGAAAGGCCGTTATCGCGAATTCTATCAGTGCGATGCCGACGTAGTAGGTAGCGACTCGCTCATCAACGAGATTGAACTCCTGCAGATCATCGACGAGGTATTCCGTCGGCTCGGTGTGCGTGTGGCCATCAAACTCAACAACCGCAAAGTTCTCGCCGGTATCGCCGAACTCATCGGTGAGCCGGACAAACTCGTGGATATCACTGTTGCCATTGACAAGATTGACAAAATCGGTCTGGACAAGGTAGAGGAAGAACTTCGTGCCCGCGGTCTCGGCGACGAAGCAATCAGCCGTCTGCGCCCAATCCTTCAGCTCAACGGCACAACCTCCGAACGCCTCGAAGCATTGTCCACCCTCCTCGCAGACAGCGAGACCGGCAGACTCGGTGTCGAAGAACTTCGCACCGTCATCGGCGGCACTCAGGCTCTCGGTCTTGACGCTACTCTTGACCTTGACGTATCTCTCGCACGCGGTCTCAACTACTACACAGGCACCATCATCGAAGTGAAAGCTCTTGATGTGGAAATCGGCAGTATCACCGGCGGCGGCCGCTACGACAACCTTACCGGTATTTTCGGTCTGCCCGGCGTCAGCGGTGTCGGCATCTCTTTCGGCGCCGACCGTATCTATGATGTCCTCAACGCACTCAATCTCTATCCAGAAGGAACCGGTGTCGGCACAAGCATCCTCTTCGCCAACTTCGGCGGTGCAGAAGGCATGAAGTCGCTGCAGATAGTACAACAACTCCGCAAAGAAGGTATCGCTGCAGAAATATATCCTGATGCCGCCAAGATGAAGAAACAGATTTCCTACGCCAACGCATCCCGGGTACCTTTCTTCGGCATGATAGGCGAAAGCGAACTTGCCGACGGTACTGTGAGCATCAAAAATATGACCGACGGCACTCAGACCACCGTACCATTCGACAAAGTAGCTGAATTCATAAAATAAGCACAACATTCGGACAACCATATCATTAGCCGTTGGATATTGGTCATTTCTAAGCTCATCACACCAATCCGGCCCGGCATAAAATCGCGACAAAGCCAAATTTTTATGCCGATTTATTTGGAAGTCCGAACAGTATTCTCTAACTTTGTGTTATAGAAACAAAGGGCAAGCGAGCTCCGACAAATTTCTCAATGTAAAAAACACCACATCAAAGTAGATTGGGAAACTCTTCATATTTTCGTGAAATGCCGAGAACAAGCGAGCAATCTAATGGTGGGCCTCGACACCGTGCAAATGGTGTGCCTTAGCGCTGGAGGATTACAGCGGATTGTGAGCACTCAAATCCTGTCTTTTCGGAGTTTCATCGCATCCTTTGGTGTGGCTCTTATAGAGGCTGTGTCAAACCGACACAGCCTTTTTAGCTTGTGACAGAACAGATGCCTGTCACACCGTAATTTCAACTCACATGAACGCACTACATACATTCTTCACATCTGCCGCTTTGTTCGCAGCCTCGCAGGCTTCGGCTCTGACTTTGCACGATATAGCCGAACACCTGACAGCGCACGACTGCTACTCGGCTAAGGTCGATTATGAAATAATGCTGGCTACTCTGTCCGAGCCCGTCAATTACTCTATAGCACTGGAGAGTGCTTCCGCACCGACCGATAGCCTTGCACCGTGCAAATACCTCATCAAGTGGGAAGCTCACGGCCAAGGCGGTTCGTCGAAGGGCTTCTCAGCCTACTTCAACGGCGACCATTACCGCTTCCGCGACGACAAGCTCCAGGAATATCATTACGCTGAATCCAACGAGCAGTTCCATCCACTCGGTCGTATCAATCGTGGTGTACAACGACAGGTACAGTTCTCCGAATTGCTGCCTCAGTTCATAGGCGAACGCTTCGAGTCTATGTGTACCGACTCCACTTATATGGTAAAAGTCACCGCTGACACCATCGTCGACAGCTCGCCGGCCATCGTGGTAGCCGGCGTCCAGAATGTCTACGGCATTACCACATCCGAATTCATCTACGTACTGGCCCCGGACACATACCTACCCCGAAGCATTGACTTGGAGAACAATCCCGGCCAGATGGGCGAGCAGAATATCATTGTACACTACACTGACACGCGTACAACGGGCTGCAATATCAATTACGACAGCCTCGTGGCGGCCGAGCCCGAAGCATTCAGCAAATATCGTGAAAGCATCTTCACCCTCGAAAGCCTTCCCGGGCGTCAGCTTCCGCGTATCATGGCTCCGAGTTCGACCGGCGAACGTTATCTGCACGAACGTGGTGAGCAGTTCAGCGCGCCAACAGTCTTCGTCTTCACAGACACCGAAGTAGGTACAACACCGGATCTTATACGCAACGTCCGTGGTGCCGTGGCAATGCTACCGTTTCAGACCGACATCGTGTGGGCCTTCAAAGACCACCGCATAGAGGATGTAGCCGAATGCATAGGTCGGCCTGAAGCCGGCGAGAAAATACTTTTTAATGCAGGAGGAGCTGCCCGCGAATGTGGTATAGGCGCGCTTCTTCCTGTGCTCATGTTTGTTGACCACGCCGGAACAGTCACAGATATTCAGGTGGGATACAACAATGATATAGCCTCGATTGTTATACAGAAAGTAATGGCCACAAAGGAGCACGTCTCCGACAAGCGCCAATAAACTATGTACAACAATAAATATCTATATGGAAACAGTTTATTTCAAAGGTACCCCCTGCCACACCTATGGCAATATTCCCGCAGTAGGCTCTGATGCCCCCTGCTTCAATCTCACAGGAAAAGATCTCAATGAAGTTCGCTGCTCTGACTTCGAAGGCAAGCGCGTAGTGCTCAACGTATTCCCCAGCCTTGATACTCCCGTCTGCGCTGCAAGTGTTCGCCGTTTCAATGTCGAAGCCTCCAAACTTGACAATACCGCCGTTGTGTGCGTATCGATGGACCTCCCATTCGCCATGAGCCGCTTCTGTACCGCCGAAGGTATTGAGAACGTTACAGTTGCTTCAGCTTTCCGTTCGCCCGTCTTCGCCGAGCAGTATGGTCTTCAACTCGTCGACGGCCCTCTCGCAGGACTCCTCGCACGCGCAGTCATCGTCATTGACGAAAAGGGCAAAGTCATTTTCTCCGACATCGTAGAGGAAATCACCAACGAACCCGACTACGAAGGCGCAATATCCGTGCTCAAGTAACGGATTCAGTCATCAGTAAAATTCCTTCAAGGGTGCGTCAAATGCAATTTTTGGCGTGCCCTTGTGATTTTTGCGAAATAATGTGTAAATTTGCACGTACATTGTCAGTACTATATCTGATCAGTGCAATTCTAACATAACTGACCCATGAAAACGATCAACATTCTCTTTTCAGGCCTCATCCTTTGCCTCCTTTCGGCATGCGGCAGCAAGGAACCGTCGCCACTCGTAGGACAGACCGACCGTCTGAACGGTGAACTCACCGAACTTGCCGAAGGCAGCCCCCTCTTCATGAGTGAGGCGACAGCAAGCTACACTGACGGAACTATTAGCGTCACCATTTCCCTCAGCGATCCCGATATATCGGCTCAGGAACTGACCGACCCGCTGCTCCAGTTCGTTGTTGCAAAGTACATGCAGCTTCACTCCGACGACAACCTAATCACCACTCTCAATGCTCTCGGCAAAGAGAAAGGAACTCTCTCACTCACAGTAGAAGATGCCGCCGGCGGCGAGAAAGTGCTTGTGCTCCCGTCTGCGACCCTCAAACGTCTTGCTACAGCCAAACCCATGGACCTCCGTATAGGCGATGTCCGTCTGGCTGTACTCGACATAATGGACAGACGCTGCAAAGAATTCCGCGAAGCTGTCAAAGCCGAATCATGCGAGTTTGACTACGTATCATCTTTCGCGCAATACACTTTCACATTCGCTTCTCCGAATCAGTTCTCGAATCTCAACGCAGC
>CAMWKV010000108.1 GCA_947174915.1 uncultured Porphyromonadaceae bacterium
GTATGGGTGAAAGAAAGACCGCTAACTCATTGAGAATTAGCGGTCTTCTGTGGTGCCACCAGGAATCGAACCGGGGACACAAGGATTTTCAGTCCTTTGCTCTACCAACTGAGCTATGGCACCGTTTGCATTGGGTCGTTTTCCCTTTTGCGTTGCAAAGTTAGGCACTTTTCTTGGACTGTGCAAATTTTTGAGCAAGTTTTTTGTGGAATTTTTATAGTAAATTTCGTCTGTGGTTGTAATAGTGTGTCTGTCAGTGCGTTATTGTGTGCCCTTTTTGATCGTTTTTTATAGACGGGTCCTGCTGTTTCATATAAGCCCCTCCTGTATCGTCCAAAGACAAACAGTCCACGCTATATTGTATGCGCTTGTTTTACTTGTCTCGCAAGGGTAGGGTAGTGATGGTCCGCACTCATATCTCAACACAGCTTGTAATCCGACTTATTCAGACTAACATTAAGAGGACGTGTTGTATGTTCTGTTGTTATATTAGCTATTGGGTTAGTAACCGCCAAATAAACTGCACCCCAAAAAGTTGAACACAGAACTTTTGGGGTGCAGTTCACAAAAGGCACGGCCTCTCAATCTTGTCGCTGCCGATTGGTGGCTCAGGCGAGGTCGATGCTTTTCATGAGATTGAGGGCGTCCACGTATGCGGCGATACCGGCGGCGACCTCGCGAGCGTTCGACATGGCATGCACTACGGTGGCCTGGTTGCCTGATACGTCACCTCCTGCGAAGACACCCTTGCGGGTTGTCATGCCGTAGGGGAGTTCGCGCGTCAGCACATAGCCTTTCTCGTCTACCTCGATGCCGTGGGTTGTCGATACGATGCGGCTCGCCGGTCCGCTGCCTACGGCAAGGATGACTTTATTTGCCTTCACGGTTTTCGTTTCGCCTTCCTCTACGATGGTGACGTCGTAGGCGCCCTCGTCGTTTGGCTTTATGGTCGTGAGCGATGTGTTCCATAGGAATTGTACGCCTTCGGCTACGGCATCGTCGTATTCAGCCCTTAGAGCCGTCATATGTTCTATGGTATTATGGTAGACAATTGTTGCCTTCGATGCGCCGAAGCGCAGGACTGTGCGCGATACGTCCATTGCCGTATTGCCGCAGCCTACGATATATACCACATCGCCCTCGGATATGGGCACCTCGTCGCGACCGATAAGACCTTCACGATAGAGGCCCACGCGGCGAAGGAAGTGGATGGCCTGGCGCACGCCTTCGTAGTGAACGCCCTCGATGGGGAGTTTACGGGGCTTTCCGGCACCGGTTCCCATGAAGATGGCATCGAAGCCACGGGCGAAGAGCTCATCTATATTGATATCCGGGCCGATGGTGACATCGGTGGTGAAGCGTACGCCGAGCTGACGTATCTTTTCGATCTCGCTCTTTACTATTGCTTTGGGCAGACGGTATTCGGGGATGCCGAACGTAAGTACGCCGCCGGGTTGAGGCTCCATCTCGAAGATTTCGACATCGAATCCTCCGCGGGCGAGTTCGCCGGCAACGGTAAGACCTGCCGGGCCGCTACCGATAACAGCCACGCGGCCACGGTCCTTCTGCACTATTGGCTGGCGCGAAAGGTGCATCTGTGTGTCGAAGTCGGCCACGAATTGTTCGAGCCTTCCTATATTAATATGTGAACCCTTCTTGCCGAGCACGCAGTGACCTTCGCACTGACGTTCATGGGCGCACACGCGTCCGCACACGGCGGGGAGGTTGCTCTTGGCGTTAATGATACTCATGGCATTGCCGAGGTTGCCCATTGACAGCTCATGAATCCAGTCCGGTATATCATTTCCTACCGGGCACCCTTTCTTGCACTGGGGGACTTTGCAGTGGAGACAGCGCTTGGCTTCGGCAATAGCCTCCGCCATGGTATATGATGAATTTTCCAAGTCTGTATGTATATTTAATTGTGTATTGGGGCCGAAATGGTGCGACAAAGTTCGTCAGAATCTGCGAAATATCCAAATCAGGAGGCCGAACAATTCAACCACTTTAGTTGTTAAATCAATGTAAATACTTGATTAACAACTTAAAAATAATTTGATATGACCTATCAGGAAGCAACCCGACAGACTCCCGTTGTGTTAGTAGAATTCTACGCCTCGTGGTGCCCTCATTGCCAGAAGATGATGCCTGTGGTAGAGCAGGTTAAGGAATTGCTCGGCGATGCCACAGCAGTATTGCAGCTCGATATTGACGAAAACAAAGAAGCTGCCGACTATGCCAAAGTCGAAAGCATCCCCACCTTCATCGTCTACGCCGACGGTGAGGAAAAGTGGCGCCGCAGCGGCGAGATGGACGGCAACGAACTCCTTGCTAAAGTGCAGTCGTTCATGTAATCAGCTCATCTCCAGTCTTTGAAGGGCGCGATGCGAATAATTGTTGTGTCGTGCTCTTCATGTATAGTGCCTCATTGGCGAATAAAAAATGAGAATAAATTTTTCTGCGGGACTTCGGGATTTCAAAAAAAAAACATTAACTTTGCATGCAATTTACAACACACCATAAGTTATGTCGTTTATTGCAGATAGAGTGAAGATGGACGGACTCACGTTCGACGATGTACTCCTTATTCCGGCTTTTTCGGATGTATTACCCCGCGAAGTTAATCTGACCACGCGATTCTCGCGCAACATCAAGCTGAACGTTCCCATCGTGTCGGCCGCTATGGATACTGTCACAGAGAGCAGCCTCGCCATAGCAATAGCCCGTGAGGGTGGCCTGGGAGTTATCCACAAAAACATGTCTATCGCCGAACAGGCTCGCCAGGTACACACCGTCAAGCGCGCCGAGAACGGCATGATTTACGACCCTGTTACAATCCTCGAAGGCAGCACCGTATCTGATGCCCTCGCCATGATGGCCGAGTACCACATAGGTGGTATCCCCGTAGTCGACGGCTCGGGCAAGCTCGTAGGCATCGTCACCAACCGCGACCTACGCTTCGAGCGCGACGGCAGCCGACGCATCAACGAGGTAATGACAAGCGAGCACCTCGTCACCACCACCGTAGGCACCACTCTCGAAGATGCCGCAGAAGTACTCCAGCGCCACAAAATCGAGAAACTCCCTGTGGTAGACAACGACGGTATGCTCATGGGCCTCATCACATATAAAGATATCACAAAAGCCAAGGACAAGCCCGCAGCCTGCAAGGATTCGCGCGGCCGTCTGCGCGTAGCAGCAGGTATCGGCGTCACCGGCGACTCCCTCGATCGTGCTGCCGCCCTCGTCGAAGCCGGTGTCGACGCCATCGTCATCGACACAGCTCATGGCCACACCAAGGGCGTAGTCGACGTGCTCCGCCGCGTCAAGGAAGCCTTCCCCTCCATCGACGTCGTAGTAGGCAACATCGCCACAGGCGACGCAGCCCGATATCTCGTCGACAACGGCGCCGACGGCGTCAAGGTAGGCATCGGACCGGGCTCTATCTGCACCACCCGCATCATTGCCGGTGTGGGCGTTCCTCAGCTCTCAGCAGTCTACGACGTAGCCAAGGCCCTCGAAGGTACCGATGTACCCCTCATCGCCGACGGCGGCATCCGCTACTCCGGCGATATCGTCAAGGCACTTGCTGCCGGTGCACACTCCGTCATGCTCGGCGGTATGCTTGCCGGCGTGGAGGAATCTCCCGGCGATACCATCATCTTCAATGGCCGTAAGTACAAGACCTACCGTGGCATGGGTTCACTCGAAGCTATGGAGCGCGGCTCGAAAGACCGCTACTTCCAGGCCGGCGAGAGCGACGTCAAGAAGCTCGTTCCCGAAGGAATCGCTGCCCGCGTCCCCTACAAAGGTCTCCTCTATGAAGTTGTATACCAGATGCTTGGCGGCCTCCGTTCCGGTATGGGCTACTGCGGCGCTCACAATATCGACGAGCTCCACCATGCCAAGTTCACCCGCATCACCAATGCCGGTGTAGCCGAAAGCCATCCCCACGACGTAGCCATCACTGCCGAGGCGCCCAACTATAGCGCCGGTGTACATTGATAAGACATCTCAATCCATACAGCGAGGGTGTGCCACAGCGGCACACCCTCGCGTTTTATAGCGCGTTTTATAGCAGCTTGACTGTATTTTCTACTCAAGCATACAATAATATGAGAACGGAGGCCGTTATATATGGTAAGTCTTAATATATCAGACCCGTAGAATTTGGAATAATTATTATCACGATACCATTCAGATGAAAAAGCACCTTTTTGCGGCTGCTGCAGCCGCAGTATGCTTCACCGCTGCCTCTGCCGTCGACCCCGCTGCAGTCCTCATGACCGTGGATGGACACGACGTCACCGTTGGCGAGTTTGAATACCTCTTCAAGAAGAACAATACCCAGCAGCAGACTCCCCAGTCGCTCGATGAATACCTCCAGATGTTCATCGACTACAAGCTCAAGGTGGCCGACGCCGAGCATGCCGGTCTGCAGGATTCTCCCGAACTGATGAAGGAATTCAACTCCTTCCGCGCCGACCTTGCTTTGCCCTACCTCCGCATCCAGGCCGTAGAAGACTCCCTCGTCGAGGAAAGCTACAACCACCGCCTTGCCGACGTAGAGGTGAGTCACATCATGTTCCCCTTCGAGATTCAGTTCAAGCATACCGCCGACTCTATCCGCGGCCTCATCGAGTCCGGACAGATCACCTTCGAAGATGCCGCCCGTCAGTACTCCTACGACAAGCGCACAGGCGCCAACGGTGGCAAGATGGGTTGGGTAGTACCCGGTCGCTTCCCCTGGCCCTTCGAGAAAGCCGCCTATGACACCCCCGTAGGACAGCTCTCCGACGTAGTCAACTCCCGCCTCGGCTTCCACATCATACGAACCGAGCAGCGCCAGCCCTCCAAGGGTGAGGTGGAGGCAAGCCATATCTTGCTCATGACACGCGGCCTCTCCGACGACCAGCTCCCCGCCGTCAAGGAACGCATCGACTCCATCTACACTGCTCTGCAGAATGGCGCTGACTTTGCCGACCTCGCCGGCCGCTTCTCCCAGGACCCCGGTTCGGCCCGTCAGGGCGGTAGCCTCGGCTGGTTCAAACACGGCCAGATGGTGGCAGAGTTCGACTCCGTAGCATTCGCGCTCAACGACGGCGAACTCTCCGCGCCCTTCACCACCGCTTTCGGCTGGCACATCATCAAGCGCACCGGACATCGCGGCGTAGAGCCCCTCAACGATGACGTTCGCAAGGTCATCCTCGCCCAGATGAAGAACGACGAACGCGCCGGCGCTGCTGCCGATGCTTTCGTTAAGCGCGCCCTTGTGCAGCATAATGCCAAGATTGACAAGGACGCAATAGCGCGTATCGAGGCTATGATTGCAGCTGCTCCCGGCGGATACGATTCCACTATGGTTGCTCAGCTCAAGAATGATCCCACAGTTGTCGCTTCCTTCGACAAGGGCAAAGTCACCCTATCTCAGGTGATGGACCGTGTGCCCGGCACACGCGCTACAAGTGCAGCCAATGCCGCCAACCTTATCACAAGCGCTACCGAATCCGCACTCTCCGGGGCAGTCCTCGACTACGAGCGTGCCATGCTTGCCCAGACCAACCCCGACTATCGCAACCTCCTCAACGAGTACCGCGATGGTATCCTCCTCTACGAGGTTGCCAATCAGAACGTATGGCAGCGCGCCACTGAAGACCTCGAAGGCCTCGCCAAGTACTTCATGGCCAACAAGGCGAACTACAAGTGGGACCAGCCCAAATTCAAGAGCTACATCTTCTTCGCATCGTCCGACTCCGTGCTGAATCTCGCCAAGGAGTACGCCGACAGTATCTCCCCCGCCATTCCCACAGACCCCACCGCGTTCACACAGGCTATGCGTACACGTTTTGGTAAAGACCTTAAGATTGAACGCGTTATCGCTGCCAAGGGCGAGAATCCCATCACCGACTACCTCGCATTCGACGGCTCCAAGCCCGATGCCGACAAGAAATCCCGCTGGGCTGCCTACTCTGCTTGGCATGGCTGCGTCATCGATGCTCCCGAGGAGGCTGCCGACGTACGTGGCGCAGCTATCACCGACTATCAGGCCGCTCTCGAAAAGGAATGGGTCAAGAAGCTCCGCAAGAAGTATAAATTCAAAGTCAACGACAAGGTATTCAAGCAATTGAAACAAGAAGAAAGCGCTAAATGATACATCGCTTTTCCGCTATAGCGTGCGCCGCTACACTGCTACTCTCGGGCTGCAGTGGTAGCGGCGACGCTGTTATTCCGGAGGATGCTATAGCCTCGGTAGGCTCCTCCGTCCTCACCCGCCGCGATCTTGCACGAGATATGCCCGTCGGTCTTTCACCTGAGGATAGTACTGCCTTTGCCAAAGCATACATTCGCCGCTGGGCCGACAGAAATCTCATAGAGAGTGTGGCAGTCTCAGAGGTAGATATCGAAGAGATTGACAGGCTCACGCAGCAGTACCGTCGCGAGCTCATCATGAACCGCTATCGCCGCGCTATGGCTTCGGAGGTAGGTGATAGTTTTGCCGAGGATACGCTGCGCGCCTACTACAACGAGCACCGTCAGTCTTTCCGGCTCGAGCGTCCCATGATTAAGGGCATATATATCAAAGTGCCGGTCGATGCACGCAACGTCAGCCAAATTAAGCGCCTCTATCGTTCGAACGATCCGATGGATATTGACAGGCTCGAGAAAGAAGCCAACTCTGCGGCTATACACTACGACTACTTCCGCGATCAGTGGATAGATCTCGAGCAGGTGGAGAACCGTATTCCGCTCGATTTCACCCCTACTGAGATTAGTGCGCTTGCCAACCGACACTATCTTGAGACAGAGTCGCAGGGATTTCTCTATCTTCTGTCTATCAGCGAGTACCTGCCTGCCGGTGACTATATGCCCTTCGAGGCTGCCCGCAATATAGTCCGTGAGCGCCTCCTTACTCGGCGACGCCAGGCCTACGACGCCATGCTCCTCGATTGTCTCTACAAATCCTCCCTTGCCTCCGGCAAACTGATACTATACTGATTCTCCGGCAGAGAAAAAGCATCGAGGGCGAGCCGCATCAGGCTCGCCCTCGATATATAGTGGAGTGGGGTAATGCTGTTATTATTCGTCGAAACTGCCTTCGAATTCTACTTCGTAGCGTGAGCCTCCCATGCTGCCGGGGGTGCATACGAACTCAAGTTCCATGCCTTTGTCGAGGACGAGTTCGCCTTTGACGTCAGTAATGGGGAAGCGCTCATAGGGCGTATCGCCGATGTAGGGGGTGAGGAATGGCTTCGCGAACGTTACATTCTCGCCGCTGACAGAGAAGGGGATTTCGCGCATCTCGATATCCATGGCCGGCATGCCGCCGATGAATGATGCAGCGCCCATAAGTACGTTCACTGTGCGGGTATTGATATTGAAGTTCAGTCTGTAGACGGTTTTGTCGGTGGTGAAGGCAGTACCCTCTGCATCAGTGCTGGTTGTATTACCCCAAATGAGTTGTGTGGTAGGGGCCGAGGTGATGGAGTAGCGGTGGTTGATAGTCATCTTTACCATAAAGACGGGGATGTAGTCGGTCTCC
>CAMWKV010000109.1 GCA_947174915.1 uncultured Porphyromonadaceae bacterium
ACTATATCGACGCCCAGGCCGACCTCCTCGCCCCCGAGGAGATAGAAACCCTCACCGAAGCCGAATCCGCCCCAAGCCCCACTGACCTCCCCGACATCCCTGAGGACACCCAAGAAGATGCCCCGGAGGACGCCAACGAAGATGCCTTGGAGGACGCCACGCTCACACCGGAGTCTCCCACCACTACGGTAGAAGCCACTCCGGAATCCACCCCCGCCGAGCCCGCTGCCGCTTCGACGCAAGCCCCTGCTACCACGCAGGCTGAGCCCGCAGCTACTCCAACGCAAGCTCCTGCAAAGCCCGCAACCACGCAGAGCACAGCTACCCCTGCGCCTGCTGCTACTCCGACGCAAGCCCCTGCCAAACCCGCCGCCCCGGCCAAGCCGGCGCCCACCCCAATCCTCCCGGGTTCCGAAGGCGACGACGACCCGCTCCTTAATGATATTTAAGCTATGAAAGAAGATGCGATACCCCTCTTTCTATCCTTCTGCATAGAGCAGTACAAGGATATGAAATCCATATCGGGAAAGGATGCAATGGAGATATTGTCAGCTACCGGTGCGCTTGAGTACTTGGTTGACAATTATGAAGTTATCCACACTCAAGGCCCCCAATGGATAGCTGAAGAGATTGATGAATACGTCAACACACACAAAGCTGAATGAAAGTACTATATCACGGAGGACTTGAAGTAATAACCTCGCCGGAAATTCGGACACCGAATAGAACGCTCGATTTTGGAGCCGGATTTTATCTCACCACCTCTGAGAATCAAGCACGCGACTGGGTGGCTCGCAGGCTTCGCAATGATATCACGACAGGCTTCGTCAATTGCTATGACTTTTCAATCTCCGATGCCTGTAAGGACTTGAATGTAAAGATTTTCGAAGCACCCACGGAGGAATGGCTTGATTTCGTGATGTCTAACCGAAGGATTGTCGGCTTTGAGCATGACTATGATGTTGTGGCAGGCCCCGTCGCCAACGATCGTGTCTACACCGCATTCTCACTCTACGAAGCCGGTACTATCAGCAAAGATATTCTTATCCACGAGCTTAAGACCTATCGCCTGGTCGATCAATATCTCTTTCATACCGACAGAGCGCTTGAGTTCCTGAAGTTTAAATCTGCAATCACAATAGAGAAATGATAAATGCCATTACGCAGGAGACACTTTACCTCATCTTGCCGTCGAAGGTGAGCCAGTTGGCTGTGCTATATGCAAAGAAATTTGGAGTTACGGCAATGGAAGCCCTCAGGACTATCTACTGTTCGAATACTTACCGCGCACTGGAAGACGAGTCAACGAAGCTGTGGCATCTCGGTCCCGTAGCTTTACTCGAATACATCTCAGAATATCACTAAACTATACCCGGCTATTATATATTATCCTATGTTTGAAGGCTTGATAGAATTATTAGGTGGCATTTTAGGTGTAATAGGCGGACTCATTTTAATTTGGGCGTTTATATACTATGTGTACGGAGGCATAGCAAGAATGGCCCGCAGGCGTAATAGAAGTGGTGTTGTATGGGTATTGATAAGCTTGATTTTCAATCCGTTGATTGCATTCATTGGTCTTCTCATCTTCGGCACCAGAGCTTCGTCAAAGTCAAAAGATTAACCTGCGGCGCAGTGGGGCGAATCAAAAGATTAGAATAGCGGCGCTCCTGCGGCCCTGCGGGGCCGAAAAAAACGACCTCGTGGCTTGTGCCGCGAGGTCGGTGTATTTCTGTGGGGGATGTTATTTGATTTCGAGGAGCTCTACGTCGAAGATGAGGAGCTCGTTCGGGCCGATGCCTGCGGCGGGCTGTCCGTTGACACCGTAGGCGAGGTTGCCGGGGATGTAGAGGGTGGCCTTACCGCCCTTGCCAAGCAGCATGATGCCTTCGCGGAAACCGGGTACTACACCGGTGAGGGGGAAGGTGGCGGGACCGCGGCCGTCGGTGGTGTCGAATACAGTACCGTTGATGAGGCGGCCGGTGTAGTTCACTTCTACTGTAGAGGTAGCTTCGGGTTTCGGGTCAACACCGGGTACTTCGATGAGGTAGCCGAGACCGTTCTCTGTCACCTTCACGGCGGGGTTGGCTGCCATCTGGTCGGCGATGTACTGCTTGCCGATGGTTTCGTTCTGAACGGCATCGGGAGCCTGAGCGCGCTCGGCGTCCTTCTTGGCCTGTGCCTGCTCGCGGGCTTCGTCGTAGAGGCCGCGGAACTTGTTGCTGATCTCCTGAATCTGCATGAAGTCTACGCTATCTGCGAGGAAGGCTTTCTTGAAGGAGTTGTACACGGTGGTGGCATCTACGTCGATACCCTGTTCCTTGAGCTGGTTGAGTTCGTTGGAGAGCTGGAGGGCTACCTGCATACCCATGCGGGTGGACTGTGAGTCGTCGGCACCCATCACGAGCTGCATGCCCTTGAGGAACTGCTGTTTGTCGGTCTGCTCGCTGTTCATGTTGGAGAAGTCGGCGAGTACCATGGTGCCTACATATTCACCGTAGGTGGTGGAGAGGGAGTCGTTGGTGGTGCAGGACTTGTCGCTGCCGCATTTGCCGCATGAGCTCATGCCGGCGAGGAGTGCGAGGCCGAGGGCCCCGAGGATGATTTTCTTCATTGGTGTATGTTGTTTTAGTGTTTATTCGTCAAGGAGTGAGATGTCGAACTGCAGCACGCAGTTAGGCGGTATCACGCCGGGTACGCCGTTGGCGCCGTAGGCCATGGCTGCGGGGATGGTGAGGCGGTATTCGCCGCCGCGACGCATGTGTGTGAGGCCTTCGGTCATACCGGGCACGAGGTCGGAGGCGCGTACGCGCATGGGAGTTTCGTCGGGGGCTATGCCGTCGAATACGGTACCGTCGGGTAGACGACCGGTGTAGCGCAGTGCCACGTTGTCCTCGGCGGCAGGAGTGCTGCCGGTGCCTTCGAGGATGGTCTCCAGTACTACTCCGGAGGGTAGTGTGACGGCTCCGGGAGCAGCCTGTGCCTGCGCAATGATGTCGGCGTTGGCGGCTGTCATGACGGCGTCGACGGCTTTCTCTATGGTGGCGATAGCTTCGCGACGGTCAGCTTCGCTGTGGCTGCGGTATAGCTCCTCGGTGACGAGAGCCTTCACGCGGGCGGTGTCCACATCGACGCCTGTGACCATGAGGTCGGCCATGGCGTTGTCGACGGCCATAGCTACATTGGAAGCTATGAATACTGCCACGGCGCGGTTGAGGCTGTCGGCAGGCGTGGCTGCAGTCTGTGCGGGAGCAGCAGTGGCTTTCGCGGAAGCCTTGGGCGCCGGATATGCTAAAGCGCCGCCGACGGCGGCGAGGAATGCCGTCGCGGCGACGATGCTACGAAGTCGGTTCATCAGTCTTGGGGATTGATTGCGAGGAGCTCGACGTCGAAGATAAGGGTCTGGTTGGGGCCGATGGGGCCTGCACCCTGAGGACCGTAGGCGAGCTGCGAGGGGATGAAGAGGCGGTACTTGGCGCCGGCCTTCATGAGCTGGAGGGCTTCAACCCATCCGGGGATTACCTGTGTCACGCCGAAGGTGGCGGGAGCGCCGCGCTCTACGCTGCTGTCGAATACTGTGCCGTCAATGAGCTTGCCGGTGTAGTGTACCTTGACGGTGTCGGTAGCCTTGGGACATTCGCCTTCGCCCTCGGCGAGTACTTCGTACTGGAGGCCGCTGGCGGTGGTGTGTACTTCTTCGCGCTTGCCGTTCTCGGCGAGGAATTCCTTGCCGGTCTTCTCGTTGATGGAAGCCATGGCGGCGGCCTGCTCCTGCTGCTTCTTCTGCAGCTCGGTGAAGAAGGCTTCGATGGTGCTCTTAGCTTCGTCGTATGTCATTTTGGGCTGGTTGCCGTAGAATACTGCGGCTACGCCGTCGGCGAAGTCTTCAACGTTGATGCTGTCGATACCGCTGGCGCGGAAATTATTGCCCATGCTCAGACCGAGAGCATAGCTCAAGCGGTCCAATTCTTTCTGTTCCATAATCAGTGTAGTTGTTTTTATGTCAGTTTCATATTATATAACGCCGCTGGCGCGGCGGAGGTTCGGCTCAGCGGATGCTCGAATATCTCGAGCGTCCGTGTGCCGGGAGTGGCTTAGTCGAGCTTGAGGACTGATCTCGAGCGTCCGAGTGCCGGGAGGAGCTTAGTCGAGCTTGAGGACTGCGAGGAAGGCTTTCTGGGGTACCTCTACGGAGCCAATCTGCTTCATGCGCTTCTTGCCCTTCTTCTGCTTCTCCAGGAGCTTGCGCTTACGCGAGATGTCACCGCCGTAGCACTTGGCTGTCACGTCTTTGCGGACGGCTTTGATGGTCTCGCGGGCAATGATTTTCGCGCCGATGGCGGCTTGGATGGCGATGTCGAACTGCTGGCGCGGGATGAGCTCTTTGAGTTTCTCGCACATGCGGCGGCCGAAGCTCACGGCATTGTCCACGTGAGTGAGGGTCGACAGGGCGTCGACGCTCTCGCCGTTGAGGAGAATGTCGAGTTTGACGAGCTTGCTCTCGCGGTAGTCGTGGATGTGGTAGTCGAAGGACGCATAGCCCTTGGAGATACTCTTGAGCTTGTCGTAGAAGTCGATAACTATCTCGCCCAGAGGCATATCGAATATCATCTCCATGCGGTTGCCGGAGATGTACTCCTGCTTGACGAGCTCGCCGCGCTTGCCCAGACAGAGTGTCATGATGGGTCCGATGAACTCTGCCGTGGTGATGATGGAGGCGCGTATGTAGGGTTCTTCGATATAGTCGATGAGGGTGGGGTCGGGCAGGCCCGAGGGGTTGTGTACCTCTACCATGCCGCCGCGTTTGTCATAGACGCGGTAGCTTACATTCGGCACGGTGGTGATGACGTCCATGTCGAACTCGCGGCCGAGGCGTTCCTGGATGATTTCCATGTGTAGCAGGCCCAGGAAGCCGCAGCGGAAACCGAAGCCGAGGGCTGCCGACGACTCGGGAGCGAAGGTGAGCGATGCGTCGTTGAGCTGTAGCTTCTCGAGCGACGAACGGAGGTTCTCAAAGTCCTCCGTCTCAATAGGATATACGCCGGCGAACACCATGGGCTTCACTTCCTGGAAACCTTCGATGGCCTTGTCGCAGGGGCGCTCCACATGAGTGATGGTATCGCCCACGCGCACCTCGCGGCTGGTCTTGATGCCGGAGATGATGTAGCCCACGTTGCCGGCGGAGAGCTCCTTGCGAGGGTTCATGTCGAGCTTGAGCACACCTATCTCGTCGGCATGATACTCCTTGCCGGTGCTGACGAACTTCACGAAATCGCCGGTGCGGATGGTGCCGTTGATGATTTTGAAGTATGCTATGATGCCGCGGAAGGAGTTGAACACCGAGTCGAAGATGAGTGCTTGCAGGGGCGCCGAGGGGTCGCCTTTGGGTGCGGGTATGCGCTCTATGATGGCTCGGATGATTTCCGGCACGCCCATGCCCGTCTTGCCGCTGGCGCGGATGATGTCTTCGGGGTCGCAGCCCAGCAGGTCCACTATCTGGTCCTCCACCTCCTCAGGGTTGGCAGAGTCGAGGTCGCACTTGTTGAGCACGGGGATGATCTCAAGGTCATTGTCGATGGCCATGTAGAGGTTCGAAATCGTCTGGGCCTGAATACCTTGCGAGGCGTCAACGATGAGTAGCGCGCCCTCGCAGGCGGCGATGGAGCGCGACACCTCATAGGAGAAGTCCACGTGTCCGGGAGTGTCAATGAGGTTGAGCGTGTATTTCTCGCCGTCGAGAGTACATTCCATCTGGATGGCATGACTCTTGATGGTGATACCACGTTCGCGCTCGAGATCCATGTCGTCGAGCACCTGCGCCTCCATATCTTTGGGAGCTACGGTATTGGTATATTCGAGCAGGCGGTCGGCCAGGGTAGACTTACCGTGGTCGATATGAGCTATGATACAGAAATTGCGGATGTGCTTCATTAAAGTATACTTTGCTGCAAAAATAGCAAAAATCCCCCTAACTGACAAATTTCACCCGTGGCGGCCATCGTCAGTCTTCGAGGTAGTAGGTGATGTAGGTGACGATGCGGACGGTCTTGATGTTGGGGGTGTACTGGTCGCGGTCGCCGATAGAGAACTGTCCCTGGGAGGCTGTCTTGATTTTGCCGAGCTTGCTGTGGGAGTCGGCGGCGAATTTGTCGGCGGCTTCACGTGCGTTGGCGGTGGCCTCGGCTATCATCTCGGGTTTGATGCTGTTCAGGTCGGTGTAGTCGTAGATGGTGGAGTACTGGTAGTCGCCGGCCACGATGGCTATGCCCTGACGCAGGAGGGAGGTCTGGCGGTTGATGAGTTCGCGCACGAGGTCCACCTTGTCGGAGGTGACCACGATGACGTTGGTGAGCTGGTAGCGGTAGCGGATGTCCTGATTGCTGTAGCGGTCGGCCGCCTGGTCGAATACTTGGGGCGGGTTCACGGCGATGTCGGTGGAGTCGAGGCCGCCGTCGCGCAGGAAGGCGGTGATGGCGCGGTTGTTGGCCTCCACCTTGGCGTAGAGGCTCTGCAGGTCGTTGCCCACTTCTTTGGTGACGATGGGCCAGGTGACCTTGTTGGCTTTCACTTCTTTTTCGCAGAGGCCGCGTACGGTGACCACGCGGTCGCGGGTGGCGTAGCGGTCGATGCCGCTCTTGATACACAGGCCCAGGAGGACGATGGCTATGGCGATGAGTGCCGATGAGATGATTGTCTTCATACTATGGTTGTTGTTTGAGTGCAAATGTAGTGAGAATTATTCTGATATTCGCCGGCGAAGCTGAGAAATATCTCCGACGGCGGTATCATGCGTCTACGAGATAAAACAATTCGGCCCCGCCGAGTGTTTCAACAATGAAAAACGATACTATTAACACCTCAAAAAACAAACGCTATGAGCGATTTCAAAGAATTTATCAGTCAAGACAAGCCCACTCTCGTTGATTTCTTCGCCACCTGGTGTGGTCCCTGTAAGATGCAGGCTCCCATCCTGGAGGAAGTGAAGCAGCGTGTAGGCGATAAAGCCAATATCCTCAAGGTCGACATCGACCAGAACCAGGCTCTCGCCGCCGAGTACAATGTACGTTCGGTGCCTACCATCATCCTCTTCAAGAACGGTATGGCGGTATGGCGCGCTGTAGGTGTGCAGCAGGCCGACGAGCTCGAGAAGATGATTCGCGACCATCAGGCCACCAAGTCCGACGAGGAATAAAAACAATCTCCGCCACATATTGACGCATCTGCAAGATGCCGATGAATGTATAGCCCCCGCTGTCATTTCTCATTTGACGGCGGGGGCTGCTGTGTATAAGCTATTCTCGCGCGGAGGCAGCCGGTGGGCTGACAGGGCTTAGAATTCGGCGTTGTTCGGTGTGCGGGGGAAGGGGATGACGTCGCGGATGTTCGTCATGCCGGTCACGAAGAGTACCAGGCGCTCGAAGCCGAGGCCGAAACCGCTGTGGGGCACTGTGCCGTAGCGGCGTGTGTCGAGGTACCACCACATGTCCTTCATGGGGAT
>CAMWKV010000110.1 GCA_947174915.1 uncultured Porphyromonadaceae bacterium
CGCCGGTAAAATAGCAGTCTCCAAGGTCTATCATGGCACGGGCATCGCCCTTACCAGCAACCTTTGCAAGCTCTTTGGAGTACGGTACGCGGGGAGTCATATCCACACCGATTACCGAATCGTATGGCAAGGTGATAACATTCGACGCGCTTGCTGCTGTAAAGCACAGCAGCACGAGAGCAATAAAAAGGAATCGTAAGTGTTGCATACTGTAATGTAAATTAAGGTTTTGATGATGAGGACTCAAGGAGTCCGGTTGTGACGATTTTTGCTTTGGCGGGGCCTACTACTGCGGCGATGTCGGCCTCGGAGGCCTCGCGCAGGCGCTTGACGCTCTTGAAGTGTTGCAGGAGTGCCTCGGCAGTCTTCGGGCCTATGCCCTTGATGCCGTCCAGCTCGCCCACAAGGGCGCTCTTGCTGCGGCGGTTGCGGTGGTGCGTGATACCGAAGCGGTGTGCCTCGTCGCGCAGGTGCTGGATGACGCGCAGGGTCTCAGAGTTTTTGTCGATGTAGAGGGGTACACTGTCGCCGGGGAAGTATATTTCCTCCAGGCGTTTGGCGATGCCTACGATGGCTATCTTGCCGCGGAGCCCTATCTCCTCCAGAGCCTCGACGGCGGAGCTTAGCTGGCCTTTGCCACCGTCGACGACGATGAGTTGCGGCAACTCCTGCCCTTCCTCCATCAGGCGTGTATAGCGGCGCGTGAGCACTTCTTTCATCGATGCGAAGTCGTCCGGGCCTTCGACGGTCTTGATGTTGAAATGTCTGTAGTCACGTTTGGCCGGACGGCCGTCGCGGAACACTACACACGATGCCACAGGATTGGTACCTTGAATGTTGGAGTTGTCGAAACACTCTATGTGACGCGGCAATTCGCTGAGGCGGAAGTCCTTCTTGATGCGTTCGAGCAGACGCTCGGTGCGTGCTTCCGGGTCGTGTTTCTCCATGTGTTTGAGGTCGTCGATGCGGTTCTGACGGGCGTTGCGGCAACTTACTTCGAGTATCTTCGCTTTGTCGCCGCGCTGGGGGATGGTGAAACATACGCCTGGAATCTCCACCTCGGGCAACTCGGCCACTATCACTTCGTCGTAGACAGCGCCGAGCGACTCGCGTATTTCCTCCATGGCGTAGCCGAGAATCTGTGCGCGGCTCTCCTCGAGAGAGCGGCGGTAGCGGAGGGTGACAGACCGTACCACGGCACCACGACGCAGGTGCATATAGTTGACATACACGTCGTTGCTGCCGTCGTCGTCGAAGCCGAATACGTCGATGTCGCCCATCGTCTGGCTCACGATGACGCTCTTTGAGCGGTAGTTCTCCAGGAGGCGGTACTGTTCCTTAAGCTCCTGGGCCTCCTCGAAACGCAGTTCGGAGGCGAGACGTTCCATCTCTGTTCGCAGGAAGTTGAGGAGCTCCTGCGTCTCGCCGCGCAGTATCTGGCGGATGCGGTCGATATATTCGCCGTAGGTCTTGCTGTCGATGGCTCCTGTGCAGCAACCGCGGCATCGTTTGATATGGTATTGAAGGCAGAGGCGCCCTTTGCCTTTGTCGAGGTACTCGGGAGTGATGGGTATGCGGCAGGTGCGCACGGGATAGAGGCGGCAGATGAGGTCAATGACGGTACGGGCTACACCGACGTTCGTATAGGGGCCGTAGTATTTAGAGCCGTCGCGTATATGTTGGCGGGTGAGGAATACGCGCGGATACAGTTCGTTGGTGACCACTATCCAGGGGTAGGACTTATCGTCCTTGAGGAGCACGTTATAGCGGGGCTTGTACTCCTTAATCATGGAGTTCTCCAGATTGAGGGCGTCCTGCTCGGTGGGCACCACGATATATTTCATGTCGGCGATATTGCGCACGAGGAGGTTCGTGCGCAGTACGTCGTGAGTACGGTTGAAGTAGGATGATACACGTCGCTTGAGGTTCTTGGCCTTGCCTACGTATATCACCTTGCCGTCCTTGTCGAAGTACATGTATACTCCGGGAGTATCGGGTAGGATGGAGATTTTCTCCATCAGTTCTGCCGATTTCTGATGTCGCATGGCGGGAGAGTTTGAGGAGAGTTAGTCGAAGAGCCCGGGCTCGTCGTAGTGCGATATACCCAGATGCTTGTAGGCCAGGTCGGTGACTTCGCGGCCACGGGGTGTACGCTTGATGAAACCTTCTTTTATCAGGAATGGCTCGTACACCTCTTCGAGGGTACCGGGGTCTTCACCGAGGGCCGTGGCGATGGTGGTGAGGCCCACGGGTCCGCCCTTGAACTTGCGTATGATGGTACCGAGTATCTTGTTGTCGATTTCATCGAGGCCGTAGCGGTCGATGTTAAGGGCTTCGAGGGCATAGCGGGCAATCTCAGGGTCGATGGCGCCGTTGCCTTTCACCTGTGCGAAATCGCGCACACGGCGCAGCAGGGCGTTGGCGATACGAGGTGTTCCGCGCGAGCGCAGGGCTATTTCAATAGCAGCATCACTGCTGCAGCTCACTTCGAGCAGACGCGCCGAGCGAAGGATGATGCGCTCAAGTACGGTGTGGTCGTAGTATTCGAGGTGACACTTGATGCCGAAGCGTGCGCGCAGAGGGCTGGTGAGCAGGCCGCTGCGAGTGGTGGCGCCCACGAGGGTGAAGGGGTTGAGGGTGAGCTGTACGCTGCGGGCACCGGGGCCCTTATCTATCATGATATCTATGCGATAGTCCTCCATGGCGGAGTATAGGTACTCCTCTACCACGGGGCTGAGGCGATGAATCTCGTCGATGAATAGTACATCGTTGGGCTGCAGGGAGGTGAGGATACCGGCCAGGTCGCCGGGCTTGTCGAGCACGGGACCGGACGTAATTTTCAATCCCACTCCGAGCTCATTGGCAATGATGCCGGCGAGAGTAGTCTTGCCGAGTCCGGGAGGGCCGAAGAGGAGTATGTGGTCGAGGGCTTCGGCTCGCATACGTGCCGCCTGCACGAAGACGCGCAGGTTCTCTATGATTTTCTCCTGACCGTTGAACGACTCGAAGCGCCCGGGACGTAGGGCTTTCTCGAAGTCGGTCTCCGAGGCATTCGGGACGCTCTGGCTGTGTATGTCGAAATCGTCTTGCTCCATGGATGGCTATCCAAAATTTATAGTGTGTGAACCACGAGGCTGTAAGGATTATTAAGCCTTGAGGTGGCTGATTACTTTATCGAATATCTGCGCGGGCTCTATAGCGCGCAGGCAGCGGAGGTCGCCGCGGCGGCAGGGCTTATTACCGAATACCGAGCAGGGCCGGCATTCGAGCGGTAGCTGGATGGCGTTGTCTTCGCTCTGTCCCCGGGCGAGGAAGCCGCAGAAGGGGTGTGTGGCGCCCCAGATACTTATGACGGTCGTGCCGGCGATGGCACCGAGGTGCATGTTGCCGGAGTCCATGCTCACGAGCAGGTCGAGGTGGTTGAGCAGCGCCAGTTCAGCGGCGAATCCGTACTTCTTGCCTGCCAGGGATGTCACGGCGGGGTAGCGGGAGGCCCAGCCGTCGAGCACTCGCTGTTCTTCGGCGCCTCCGCCGAAGAGGAATATCCTCAGCGGCATACCTTTATCGGCCTCTGCCTGAAGCATGCGCACCACTTCCTCCATCTGTTCGGGCGGGTACACTTTCTGCGGATGTGCGGCGAAGGGGGCTATGCCTATCCAATGCTCGCCCTCGGCGCGCGGGGCGGTGATGGCGGCGAATTTCTCTGCCGGGGCCTGTCGGCGGCTGTCGTAGAGGCCAGAGAAAGTATCTGTCAGCGGCAGGCCGGCCTTGGCGAAGACGTCGGCGTAGAGCTCTATCTGACTGCGGAGGGGGCGCAGTTGTTTGCCGTGCTCGCGTGTGAGGGTTTTGCGTTCGCTGCGAGGCTTGGACAGACGCACGCAGGGCACGCCTTCGAGTCTGAGCCAAGTGCCTAATATCTGGGTGCGCAGCACATTATGGAGGTCGATGTAGAGGTCGATTCGATAGTCGGCCTTCACTTCCTTGGCGAGCCGCCGCAGGCCGAGGACGCCGCTGTATTCGTGGCGCTTCACGTCGACGCCGATAACGCTGAGATTGGCAGGGGCGTTGACAAATACAGACGTCATGAACGGCCGCGTGAGCATCACGAAGTGTACCGCGGGATAAGCAGCGCAGGCGCTGTAAATCACCGGGATAGTCATGGCCACGTCGCCGAGGGCCGAGAAGCGCGTTAGCAGTACGGTCTGCTTCACTTTTTGGCGTAAAGCACGGGGTTGGTGTCCTCGTCGTTGTACATCTTCATCTGGCGGTACACTTTCATGTATTTTTTGCCTGCGGCGATGTCGTCGAGTAGCGAGTCGATGGCCTGTGTGAGGTCGACGCGCTGCTGTTCGAGGATGTCAAGTTTGGCCTGGCAGCGGCTGCGATGCTCGGGCGAAGCGTCATCGCGGGCAATCTCGGCGGCCATATGGTATATCTTGAGGGCGAGGATGGAGAGGCGGTCGATAGCCCAGGCGGGACTCTCGGTGTTGATGGTGGCTTCGTCGGAGGCTCTCACGGACGAGAATTTGTCGCGGAACCAACTGTCGATTTCCTCCACCATATCGGTGCGTTCCTGATTCGAGGCATCGATGCGTCGCTTGAGGGCGAGAGCTGCGACGGGGTCGATTTCAGGGTCGCGGATGATATCTTCAAGGTGCCACTGCACGGCGTCTATGCGGTTTTTGGCATAGAGGGTGTGTTCGATGGTGCCGGGGGCGTAGGGCTGACGGCTGGCGCTGTCTACATCGTCGTCGATATGATAGTCGGCAACGCTCTGTTCGAATATCTTATAGGCTTGTTCGGTAAAAGTCATAGTATCGGAGCAATTTATTCCACAAATATACTCCAAATATCTTAAACAGCAAAATACCACGAATACTACAGTAGAAAAAATCCGTGCGGGGGCGATGGTGCCTGGCCCGCACGGATGCATAGATGGTATATGTATAAAATTTCTATGTAACAGGCCCGGCCCGTCGCGGGTTTATGGCCTGTTCCAACCTATCGATAAAAATTGTTCGTCGTTATCGTACAATCACTTTGCTCGACCGGCCGTCCTGTGTCTTGATGTACAGGCCGGGGGCAAGTGTGCCTTCGGCACGGCGGCCGTCGATGTGGTAGTACTCGGCGGTGCCGGCGGTGGCGGCGTCGATGCTCTCCACGCCGGTCTGGGTCTCGTCCAGGCGCGCGAGGTTCACATTAATCGTGTTGGGATTGACGGCGCCGTTCTTGCTCAACTTCAGGCTGAGTCTGTCCATATTGGAGGCGTCGATATAGTTGCCGTCCATTTTCGTGTAGCCTTCGGTCTCGGGCGATGCGGCTGCACGGGCAGGCCCTGCGGTCGGGGCTACCTTCTTTGCCGTGCCGGTAGAGATGTCCTTGTACCACACATCCACATAGCCACCTTTGGGCTTGACGCTCAGGTGCTTCCAGGCTTCGGCACGTTCGGGGATTTTGTCCGACGGGCCGTACCAGGTAGAACCGCTGAGGCCGCTCCACTCCCAGTTGTCGCTATAGGGCGTCCGGGTGGCAAGTTCAAGACCCGTATGGTTGGGGTAGAACGCGACATCGAACTCCCAAGTCTTGTCTTTGAAGGGGAAGGGATAGGGGTAGCCCTCCTTCATTGGCGAGGCTTGAAGCGTGATGCGATACATGCCGGAGGTCGGCAGATTGAACTCGGGCATGCAGAGCCATTCGTTCTGAGTATCGAATGTACAAATATGTTCTTCTTCATAGGATTCATCCCACCAGGTGTCGGTAAAGCCCTCTTTCTTGTGTGCCCACTCATACTCAGCCTCAAGAGATGCCTGATCCTTCTTCTCGAAAGCGGGCGTAATCTTTGCTGTCCACGTGCCCCATTCCGGATGTATATTTTTGTACAGACCGGGTGTACGGAAGTCAAGCTCATTGTCTCTGTCTGCGTTGAACAACAAATTATCAACAAATCGCGGTTTGATGTCGTCCGGCAAGTCATAAGGCACAACAGTAATCGTTGTTTTAAACCCACGTCCTTCTCCTATTACAACGTTATCCGCGGTACAATAACAACACCAGAATTCTACATCCCGAGTCAATGGTTGATTGCCAAACTGCCAGTTATGGCCTGTCGAAGCCAAATTATCTTTCATTCCTTTGAGCAGAATACAGAGTCGACCGTTAACTGATACCAAATCACATCCTGCCGGCATGGCATTTTTATAGTTTCCTTCTTCATCGATAATGTAAGGAGTTAGTTCAGTAATCTTCTGACACGCTTGCCCGCAAATATCGAAGTTGAAATTCGCCATAGGCACCATCACCCCATCCTCTGATGAGAATTTCTCATAGTCATTACAATTAAATTGTATCGTACTCGACACACCATCCGAAGTCTCCCACAAGACATTTTTAATATTGTCGCTTACATATACTTTACATGATGTAAATGCAGAATCCAGCAACTTATCCTCATAGACTTGCGCCTGCCTTCGAATTTTGAAATTTAATTCTGTCCCATTGGGAACATCTGTCGACAAGGTAATCAGACCTTTCTCAGTATCAACGCTATAGTAGCTCTCATCGACACCTTCGACACTGCAACTGCTTAATAAATCCTCATTCCGAATGCCAAGCGTATGACCTAATGACATGGACATCTCTTCGTCAGTAGATTTTACTATAGAATTATTCTGGCTACACGGAAACCCGTCAGAATATTTCGGCTTTATCGTTATAGTACTTGGGGTAGTTTTAGTTGTTTCGAAAGCAACATAAACTCTTTCGCCGGGCATTTCATCGGCCAGGGGCACGAGATAAAACTTGCCATCGATGCAACGATATTCATATTGAATGCCCGTTTTCTTCACTGTAAAGACTATGTACCCAAGATTGTCGTCATCATATCGGTACTCCGTACTCATATACTGTGAACAATATTTTTTTGCAATTGAATTTGTAGCACCAGTTGCCCATGTCAATTGATAATAGTCTCCACTTGCCTCAACTCCTCCCAAGTATCGAGAATTCGCTAATATGGAAGAACCGTACGTTGTTGAAATACATGAAAATCCTTGAGGCACGTTAATACACTGGTAGCTTTTATTGCTTGAGGGGACCGCTTCGCCTCGTGGGATTATATAAGGATATACCGGTGTGCATTTTCCCGATTTTGTTGCCAAGTAGATTTTTGTTCCAGAAGGCACTGAAGTTCCTAAGGCTTGAATTTTATAATATGTAGCAGATACGCTGAAGGTTACTGCCGCGCAGATGGTCACCAGGAGGGTGAGTAATAGTCTTTTCATAGATTGATTGTTGGGTTTATGGATAGATTGTGAATTGATTTAATACCCGCGTGGCGCACTTCATAACTCATAACTCGTAACTCAGACCTGTCATGGGTACGACGAAGGGCCCGGCAGAGACGAGGTTCTGCTGAGTGCGTGCGGTGGCGTCGGGCGCCTGATGTGT
>CAMWKV010000111.1 GCA_947174915.1 uncultured Porphyromonadaceae bacterium
GGCATAGCCACCCACCAGGAGTCGAGCCAGCCGGCGAGGGCGGTACCGGGGAAGTAGGCACTGACAGCGTAAAGTTTGATACAAGCACCGACGAACATCACCGACGCCGAAAGGACTCCCGTGAAGCGTATGCCCATCTTGTCGAGGATGATACCGGCGATAATCAGAAAGCCGAATACATTGAGGATATACTCTGCGCCGGCATAGTAGCCGAAGGCACTGGGGCTCCAGCCCAACTCGGTCTCTACGAGTGACTGAAGAGGCGACATCACATCGACAAACATGTAGGCAAAGAACATCATCGATGCCACTAAGACGAGAGCCGTCCAGCGAGCCCATGCCTTGTCGCGAAGGTTTTTGCGGATAATTTCTTCCATTGACTGTGGTTTATTTTACAAATTTCCTGCAAATATACGCATAATTTTGTAACTATTCCACAGAAACCGAAATATCCGCAGCAAAAAAGCAACGCTGCCGCCGAAAAATCAGTTGGCGGCGTACTCGCAGCGGGTCTTTTTATAGCGTTGTATCAGTTGGCGGAGGCGTTGCGGGGCATGAGTCGCCAGGGGCGGTATGTCTCGCCGAGAGATGCCACTGCACGGTGCCAGTAGGCATCCGCCGCGCCTGTAAGTAGGGTTTCGGCGCCGTCGGGCATGGGCGCTACCACCCAACTGTTGTCGGTGAGTTCGCGTTCGAGTTGGCCTTCTATCCAGTTGCTGTAGCCGACGAAGAAACGCACGCATCCGTCCACGCGATAGCCGGCATTGACATAGTCCGCCACGGCGCTGAAATTTCCTCCGATGTACAGTCCTGGAGCATACTCCCGCGCACCGGGTATAATCTCCGGGCCAAGGGTATGTATGAAATAAAGTCTGTCCTGCCCCAGCGGGCCGCCACAGTAGACGGGTATCTCCGTAGCCGGGTCAATGCCGTCGAGCATCTCGTGCAGGTGATAGTCGGTGCGGTTGTTCATCACAACGCCTGTCGCGCCCTCTTCGGGTATATAGTCGATGACAGACACTACGGCACGGGTGAAATAGTCCTCGTCGAGGAAGGGTTCGGCGATGAGGAGGCATCCTACGGCGGGCACCTGTCCGGAGGTGCGGATGCGGAAGAGGTTGGTGGTAATGTCTTTCATAGTGACCGAAGTTAATGCGTTGACAGATAGAAAAATTATACACTACTAACGCATTACCGGGCACCTTTGTTCGGCCACTATAGCTTTGTCGCGCAGGAGAGCATGAGGGCGTCGAGGACAGTCATGGCGGCCATAGCTTCCACCACCGGTACGGCACGGGGCACTACGCAGCAGTCATGACGGCCGCCCACCTCTATGACAGTCGCCTTGCCGTCGACGTCTATAGTGTCAAGCGGCCTCGGCATGGTGGCTATTGGCTTGAAAGCAACGCGGAAGGTGACGGGCATACCGTTGGATATGCCGCCCTGTATACCACCGCTGTGATTGGTGAGCGTAGACACATGCCCCTCGCTGTCGGAGACGAAGGTATCCACCGACTCGGAGCCACGCATGGTGGCGGCAGCAAATCCGTCGCCGTACTCGAAGCCCTTAGCCGCATTGATGCTCATCATAGCTGCCGCAAGCATGGCCTGCAGTTTGCCGAAAATCGGTTCGCCCACTCCGGCAGGAAGCCCCTTGATGGTGCACGATATGACGCCTCCAAGAGTATCATCGGCCTTCTTGGCCGCCATTATTTCCTGCTCCATAAGTGCGGCTGCCGCAGCATCGGGACAGCGGACAGGATTCGCCTCTATTGCGTCAGCGCTATAGTCCCCCACCCCGCCGGACATAGCTACGCCACCTATAGCAGATGTATAGGCTGTAATGGTAATACCCTTTGCTGCAAGTACTTGCTGAGCAAGGGCACCTCCAACGACACGCACTGCCGTTTCGCGAGCCGAGGCTCGTCCGCCGCCGCGATAGTCCCGGTGGCCGTACTTGGCCCGGTAGGTATAATCGGCATGGCAGGGACGAAAGGCGCGAGCCACCTCGGAATAGTCGGCCGAACGCTGGTCGGAGTTCTCGATGACGAAAGCAATCGGCGTGCCGGTGGTGCGTCCCTCGAAGATACCGGAGAGGAATCTCACCTCATCGGCTTCGCGTCGCTGGGTGGTGAGGCGCGACTGACCGGGACGGCGGCGCCCGAGGGCGCCGCGTATGAAATCCATATCGACAGTGAAATCAGGCACCATACCGTCGATGACACCGCCTATGGCCGGACCGTGGCTTTCGCCGAAGTCGGTAAGCCGGAAGAGAGTTCCAAAAGTATTCATGGGCGAGCGAAGTTGTTATCAGCGCACCAAGTCCTTCACCTCGGCGCCGACAAAATCGATGAGTTGCTGAGGATTCATCTCTATCTGCATGCCGCGGACACCCGCACTGACGTAGATGGTAGGAAAATCGAGGGCAGTGGTATGGAAGAATGTAGGCAGCGGCTTCTTCATGCCTATGGGAGAACAGCCGCCACGGATATATCCCGTAGCAGGCAGCAGTTCCTTCATGGCTATGAGGTCGGCTTTCTTGTCGCCGGCAGCCACGGCAGCCTTCTTCAAATCTACCTCGCCATCGCCGGGCACCACACAGACGAAAAGTCCGGTGCGTTCGCCACGCAGCACGAGGGTCTTGAATATCCGACGGATATCCTGTCCGAGAGCCTCGGCTACATGTGTAGCGGCGAGGTCGTTCTCGTCATATTCATATTGATGCACCTCGTAGGGCAGACGGGCTGCTTCTACGAGGCGCACGGCATTCGTTTTGGGATGTTTGCCCATGTATCAGGAATTGAACATGATGAACTTCTCGGCATCGAGGGCTGCACGGCAACCGGTACCGGCTGCGGAGATAGCCTGCTGATAGTCCGGGTCGGCGACATCGCCGGCAGCAAATACGCCGGGCACGTTGGTGGCTGTCGAGGGGGCGGCTACCTTGATATATCCGGCTTCGTCGAGCTCCACTTTGCCCTGGAAAATCTCTGTGTTCGGCTTGTGGCCGATGGCGAGGAAGAAGCCTTCGATTTCGATGTCGTAGAGGTCGGCGTGACCGTCGGGGGTAGTAGTCTCTACATGAGCGCCTTCGAGGAGTTCCTTGCCGAAGAGACCCTTGGTGACGGTATTGAAGAGGACTGTTATCTTGGGGTTCTCGAACACACGCTGCTGCATCACCTTGGAAGCGCGGAGATGATCCTTGCGGACAATCATGAACACCTTCGAGGCGAGGTTGGCGAGGTAGAGTGCTTCCTCACAGGCTGTATCGCCGCCGCCAACAACGGCGACATTGCGGTTGCGGAAGAAGAAGCCGTCGCAGGTGGCGCAGGCCGAGACTCCCATGCCGCGGTAGCGGTCCTCGTCCTCAAGACCGAGGTAGCGAGCCGAGGCACCCGTACAGATGATAACGGTATCGGCCTTGACGGTCATTGCGCTGCCGTTGACAGTGGCTGTATAGGGTCGGGTGCTCAGGTCGATGTCGGTCACGATGCCGGAGAGGATGTTGAGACCGTACTTCACAGCTTGGGCGCGGAGGTCTTCCATCAGCTGAGGACCTTGTACACCGTCGATATAACCGGGGAAATTCTCCACTTCGGTAGTGGTGATAAGCTGGCCGCCGGGCTGCTCGCCCTCCACCATGATGGGTTCGAGACCGGCACGCGAGGTATAGATGCCGGCAGTATATCCGGCAGGGCCGGAGCCTATGATGAGGCATTTTGTGGTAAGTTCGCTCATATATAATAGTGCTTTTATGTAGTATTCGGTTGTGTCTGTCGCCGACTGCAATCTATCGGAGATCGATAACTTCTGCTGCGGGATGCAGCTTGGCGTTGTAGCGGAAGGTAGATACCGGTGGCGCCTGTCGGCCTGAGATACGGTCGATGTAGAGGTCTATGGCTCGGCCATCGTCGAAGGTGACGACGAGCTCTTGCGGCCACTTGCCGTCCTTATCTGCCGTCACCACAACCTTGAGGATTGCCGAGGTCTTGTCCTTGGGCGTGAGTTGCACCACGCTGCGGCCATTAGAATCCGCGAGGCGACGCATGGTGTAGCTCTGCTCATAGTTCTGCATGATGGCGAAGGGATTGACGAGGGCGAGTTCTTCGGCTGTCGGCTCGGTGATGGATACTTCCTTGGTGCTTTCGAGGAGTGCCCACTGGGTACTTCCATCGTACCACACCTGTATCTGCGGCGTGGCGAAAGTGAAGGCGGCGCCATGCATGGTGGCGCTACCCTGGATGCCGCCCTGTCCTCCACGGATGGTGAACTGTGCCTCCACCGCCGGCGACGCCAGTACGGTGCGGCGCATCTTGTCCATAATGTCGGCTGCCGTAGGTGTGGCTGCCCGCAAGCTCAATGTCGTGACGGCAAGGAGCATGAGGACGAGAAGTCGTGATATGTAGAAGTGTCGTTTCATGTCTGTCATATAGTTAAAAACATCCGGTGAGCCCGGAGGGTTCGGAAGTGCCAGTTGGATTCGAAGTTGTCAAACACACAGACTGAGGTGCGTTCGGCTCAGGAGCACACCCGGCATCTCAGCCGAGGAGTCGCTCCACTTCATCGGGCTGCATGAGCACCTGACGCGGCTTGGCACCGTTGGCGGGCCCTACGATTCCGAGCTGCTGCATCTGATCCATGAAGCGTCCGGCCTTGTTGAAGCCGATTTCGAACTTTCGCTGAAGCATGGTGATGGACGCCTGCGACTGGGTGGCGATATAGAGGGCGCACTTGCGGAACTCGTCGGTGATGGTCATGTCGGTAGGACTCACTTCAGCGGCCTCCTCGGCGGGCGGATCGGGCAGGAGGTAGCAACCGGCGAAGCCGGGCTGCGAAGCGATATGCGAGCAGATGGCCTCTACCTCGGGGGTATCCACGAAGGCACACTGCACTCGGTCGATGCTGCTACCGGTCATGACGAGCATGTCGCCGCGACCGATAAGTCGCTGGGCGCCGGGGCGGTCGAGGATGGTCTTACTGTCGACACCCTGTGTCACCTTGAAGGCGATACGGGCGGGGAAGTTGGCCTTAATCTTACCGGTGATGATATCCGTCGAGGGACGCTGCGTGGCGATAATCATGTGCATACCCACAGCACGGGCTTTCTGGGCGATACGGCAGATAGGTTTGGAGATGTCATTCCCGGCGGTCACCACGAGGTCGGCGTATTCATCGACTATCATCACGATGTAGGGCAGGAAGCGGTGTCCCTGCTCGGGGCTCAGCATGCGGTTGCAGAACTTGGCATTGTACTCCTCCAGCGATCGCACGCAGGCCGTGCGCAGGAGCTGGTAGCGGTCGTCCATCTCAACGCATAGAGAGTTGAGGGTGTCGAGAGCCTTGTTCGGGTCGGTGATGACAGCACTTTCTTCCTCGGGAATCTTGGCCAGATACTGGCGGTCGATGGCCGAATAGAGGGAGAACTCTACCATCTTCGGGTCGATGAGTACGAATTTGAGCTCGTCGGGATGCTTGGAGTACAGCAGCGAGGTGATGATACAGTTGAGGCCTACGGACTTACCCTGGCCCGTGGCACCTGCCACAAGGAGGTGAGGCATCTTGGCGAGGTCCACCATATATATATCATTCGAGATGGTAGCGCCGAGCACCATTGGGAGCTTCATCGTAGTGTTACGGAAGAGGTCAGACTCCAGGATGGTGCGCATGGACACTATCTGCGGCTTGCGGTTGGGCACTTCGAGACCGATGGAGCCTTTGCCGGGTATAGGAGCTATGATGCGGATGCCGTAGGCGGCAAGATTCATGGCGATATCGTCCTCGAGGCTCTTGATTTTCGATATGCGCGTACCTTGCACGGGCACAATCTCGTAGAGTGTCACTGTCGGGCCGATAGTGGCGTTAATCTTCTCTATCTCTACGTTATAACTGCGAAGCGCGTTGACTATCAGATTTTTATTGGCCTCCTGCTCTTCCTCATTGACGGTGAAGGAGTTGGGCCGCTCTATGAGCAGGTCAAGCGGCGGGAATTGGTAGCGGGAGTGGCCGGCACGGACGTCATAGGGCTCGTCAAGGCCTATGTGATCGCCGTTGCGAATCTCGCGGCGAGGCTCGGCGGCCGTTGTTGTGCCGGTATTGATACCGGAGTTGACCACTACTAATTCAGGCCCGTCAGCCGACTTCTCGTCAGCATTAGTGGCGGCGGTATCTGTAAGTGCTTCAGAGCCCTTAGCGGCGTAGGCATCTTTTTCGGTGTCCTCTGCCGGAGCCGCTTCGTCTTCGATCTGTTCGGGGATAGTTTGCCCGACAGTTTCTGACATTTCTTCCTCAGCGGGAGCCGTGGCAGCAGCGCTGGCTTCGGTTACAGCATCGACATCCTCATCATGTCTTGCTTCACCGGGCTCGCCGAAATCATCGAGGGCGGCAGGAGGCATGAAGCGGGCATGCTCCGCAGGAACGGGATTATCATTATCCTGAGTATTGAAGTCAGCTTCGGCAGCCGCCTCTCCTGCTTCATTGCCCGTAGCGAAGGCGTCAAGAGGATTCTCTTCGTCCTCGGCATCATCCGAGGGCTGCTCGGCGGGCACCGGTTTCTTCGGTATCAGACGGGCAATAACTGCCCACGCCTTCTTGATAGGATGCAAATAGAGAGCCACAAGGAGTCCGAACAGCAATACCGCCAGGCCGAAGGCGCCGAGGATATCGCTGTATTGCATCACGATACTGTTGATATAGTGACCGTGCTCGCCGCCGAGAGGCACCAAGCCGGTACTGTTGTAGGAGACAAAACCGAGGATAATTGACAGCGCCACCGTAGTGAAAAGGCAGCGGAAAGTGAGGGAGAAAAAACTGATTTTATACTCGTGCATCGCGGCCAGACCTACCATGAAGAGGTAGACCACCAACACGAGGGACGATATGCCGAAGGTATTGATAAGCATCCACTCGGACACCTTGGCGCCGATGGCACCGAAAGCAACCTGGATGGACGATGAATTCTCGGCAAGAGCGGCCAGGCTCCGGCCGGCTATGACGCTCTGGTCGGCCTCATAGTTGCATACGAAGGATATGGCGCTTATAGCAGCGACGATGGCAACGAAACACAGCACGAGACCAAAGGCAAGATGTGTGCGGCCGTCGCGGAAAAAGTCGATGATGGTGTAGCGTGGTTCGCGTTGACGGCGCGGACGAGCCGTACGCGAGGGTCGCTGCTGTGTATCACTATCGGCATAAGGGCGCCGGCCATCCGCATCATTGCGGGGACGTCGCTGCGGCCCGGTGCTGTCGGGTGTGGGACGTTGACGGCGTGGCGCGGAGGAGTTGTCGGCGGCAGGACGGCGTTGACGTGCTGTCTGGGTGGTACAGTAGACGCTTTCGTGGTCGTCGGCTGTCGAGGTGGTGCTGTTCATAATGTTTGGAGAGGGGATGGTTTAAGGGGA
>CAMWKV010000112.1 GCA_947174915.1 uncultured Porphyromonadaceae bacterium
GTCAGAGTTCTTGTGGGCTTCTTTCAGCTTGGCAACGGCGGCCTCGATGGCAGCGCGCTTGTCGGCGGGAATCTTGTCGCCGAATTCGGAGAGCTGCTTCTCGGTCTGGAATACGATGGCGTCGGCCTGATTGAGCTTGTCGGCGCGTTCCTTCTCGCGGGCATCGGCCTCGGCATTGGCAGCGGCTTCGTCCTTCATACGCTGGATTTCGGCGTCGGTAAGACCACTGGAGGCTTCGATACGGATGCTCTGTTCCTTACCGGTAGCCTTATCCTTGGCGCTTACGTTGAGGATACCGTTGGCATCAACTTCGAAGGTAACTTCGATCTGAGGAATACCACGGGGTGCGGGAGCGATGCCGTCGAGGTGGAACTTACCGAGGAGCTTGTCGTCCTTGGCCATGGGTCGTTCGCCCTGGAGCACATTGATTTCTACAGAAGGCTGGTTGTCGGCTGCAGTGGAGAATGTCTCGCTCTTGCGGGTAGGAATAGTGGTGTTGGCTTCGATGAGCTTGGTCATCACGCCGCCGAGAGTCTCGATACCTACAGACAGAGGCACAACGTCGAGCAGGAGGACGTCCTTGACGTCACCGGAGAGCACACCACCTTGGATGGCAGCGCCGATTGCTACTACTTCGTCGGGGTTAACGCCCTTGGAAGGAGCCTTGCCGAAGATCTTCTGTACCTTCTCCTGGATGGCGGGGATACGGGTCGAACCGCCTACGAGGATTACTTCGTCGATATCGGAAGCGCTGAGGCCTGCATCGCGGAGAGCGTCTTCACAGGGCTTTACAGTAGCCTGGATGAGCTTGTCGGCGAGCTGCTCGAACTTGGCTCGGGTCAGAGTTACCTGGAGGTGCTTGGGAGCGCCGTCCTGTGCGGTGATATAGGGGAGGTTGATTTCGGTGCTGGTAGCGCTCGAAAGTTCAATCTTGGCCTTCTCGGCTGCATCTTTCAGACGCTGGAGAGCCATTGCATCCTTGCGGAGGTCGATGCCTTCTTTTTCGAGGAAGGTGTCGGCCATCCAGTCGATGATCACATGGTCGAAGTCATCACCGCCGAGGTGTGTATCACCGTTGGTGGATTTTACTTCGAATACACCGTCGCCGAGTTCGAGGATTGAGATATCGAATGTACCGCCACCAAGGTCGAATACGGCAATCTTCATATCCTTATCGCTCTTGTCAAGGCCATAGGCCAGGGCTGCGGCGGTAGGTTCGTTCACGATACGTCGTACGGTGAGACCTGCGATTTCACCGGCTTCCTTGGTAGCCTGACGCTGAGAGTCGTTGAAGTAGGCAGGTACTGTGATGACAGCTTCAGTAACGGGCTGGCCGAGGTATTCTTCGGCGGTCTTCTTCATCTTCTGAAGAATCATTGCCGAGATTTCTTGAGGCGAATATTCGCGGCCGTCGATGTCGATACGGGGGGTATTGTTGGCGCCGCGAACCACTTTATAAGGTACGCGTTCGATTTCGTTCTTTACCTGATCGTAGGTCTCGCCCATGAATCGCTTGATGGAGTAGATGGTACGAGTAGGGTTGGTGATAGCCTGACGCTTGGCGGGCTCACCTACTTTGCGTTCGCCACCGTCGACGAATGCTACAATAGAAGGGGTAGTACGATGTCCTTCGCTGTTGGGTATTACTTCGGGAGTATTACCTTCGAGGACTGCGACGCAGGAATTGGTTGTTCCAAGGTCGATACCAATGATCTTTCCCATAATAGTTGATAGTTTTTATGTTTTATGTTTATATTTCTATTTCTCGATTTGCTAATAGTAGAACAAATCATGTGCCAAAAAGGTTTGTCGGCGTCAGGGCATAAAAAATCTGCCAAAGTGACACACTTTTGTCAGTGCCCCTTTGGCAGTAGTTCGGTAAGAAAGTCCTTGAGGTGACGACCGGACGGTCGCAGCTCAGCGTCCAATTCCCTACTCGTCAATAGAATAGTTGATGAAATCGTTCATCGGCCGCAGTAGGTCGAAGATGCGCGCGGCTTCCTCAGGCCAATCAGCGCGGTCGAAGAAGGAGCGCTTAAGTTCATGACAGCGACCATACTCGGTGAGGCGCAGCAGGTCGATATCGGGATGGTCGCGGGAGTAGCCTTTCGGAGCCGTTTTCAGCTTCGGCCCCCACCAGTCCGGGAACTCGCGCAGAATCTCCGGCGTCTCCACGAGGGAGCGGAATTCATCCACATTGTCTATTATAGCCTTGCGGATCTTCTTGAGTACCTTCGACTCCGGTGCCCACAGGCCCGAATAAAGGGCTACCTCGTCGACGCCAACGTGGAGATACGAACAGGCATAGTCCGTATGGCGTCCTCGCGGTGATATGAGCGCCGAGAAATAGGTCTTGTAGGGCGTCTTGTCGGGGCTGAAGCGGGTATCGCGATAGAAACGGTATGTGCAGTCGCGCGCCTCAACAAATTTCAGACGAGGGTCGAGGCGTGCCATGGCATCGATAAGCCGCTGCAACTGCACGAGCCACCATGCACGAAGAGCCTCGTACTCGGCCTTGTGCTCGGCGAACCACTCTCGGTTGTTATTATCCTTCACGGCCTGCAGAAAGGCGAAAAGGTCAGCAAAAGTAAGCTCTTCTGTCTTTTTCATTTTATATCCTCCCATTCGACGTCCGACACCTGGCTCTCATGATAGTCCACACGCTCGCCTGCGGTGCTCTCCCATGTGCCGTTAATCTCGGTATATTCAACGTATTCACCCACGTCGGCGGCAATCTTCTTGCCCCTGCGCCCGGTAGTACGATGCGCTTCTTCGGCATCGGCCGACTTGCTGCGACTACGTCCGGCACTGCGCTGCTGACGCTCTGCCTCACGACGCATGAACTCTGCCGGATCGTTCATGAACGACCGCATGCGGTGCACCTGTCGGCCTATATTCCAAAGCCCTTTGATGAGGGGCCAGAGAATGAATCCCAATATAAGTAAGAGGAGTATAGTCATTATTATAATAAGTCATGACAGTCGGACGCTTCGGTGGAGAGGGCGCCGACTCTTTGAAGTTGTTGATTGTAGAATAGTCAGAAATATGTACCGCCCTTAGATGCGGCTCTGACGGGCCAGCGACAGGAGCAGGTAGAATACGATGGTCCACATCAGTCCGGAAAGGCCGTAGATGAGCACGAAAGCAATCGCTGCAAGAACGATAAGATAGCGGCAGAAGTTCTCGGCAAAGTCGAAATTTTTGAATTTCAGCGAGAACATCTTGAAGCGTCCCACCATTGTCAGCGACACGAGCGCCACCACTGGCAGCATCACAGCCCAGCCCGGATAGCCATAGCGCATGCACCAGCCATAGACACCGATGAGGAATATCGCCGCCGCCGGGATGGGCAAACCGCGGAAGAAGGTGGCCTGTTCGGTATCATTATTGAACTTGGCCAGACGAATAGCACCGCAGACGGGCACTATCAGCGCGCCAAGGCAGAAACCAAGCGGTGTGCCGAACATCGCCATAGTATTCAGTATAAGCATCGCAGGCGCAACGCCGAAGCTCACCAGGTCGGAGAGCGAGTCGAGGTCGCCGCCGACGGGTGAATAAGCATGCAGCAGACGAGCCATCGCACCATCGAAGAAGTCGAACACCGCAGCAGCAGCTATGGCCACAATGGCCCATGTACTGCCGTTGAAGGCGCCGAATAGCTCTTCGAAATGAAATGCGAAATATATAGCCATACAGCCGCTCAGCAAGTTGCAGCATGTAATAGCGTCAGGAATATATCGGGTAATGGAACGTGCCATTGAGTGTCAGTTTCAGTTTTTCAGTCGACCTACCTCGGTGACACCACCGACGGTCTTGTCGCCGATTTTTACAAAGATTTCAGTATCCAGAGGCAAATAAAGATCCACGCGCGAGCCGAACTTAATGAAGCCCATGTGGTCTTCAATGGAAGCCTCCTCGCCCACCTGGGCGTAGGTGACGATGCGGCGAGCCATAGCTCCTGCCACCTGACGCATCACTACCGTCTGCCCCGAGGGTGTCTTTATCGCTACGGTCGAACGCTCATTCTCCGTGCTCGACTTCGGCAAATAGGCCCCCATGAAGCGGCCGTCGTGATGCTTCACATAAGTCACCACGCCATCGACAGGGAACCAGTTGGCATGAACATTGAGCAGACTCATGAACACCGACAGCTGGATGCAGCGGCAGTGAAGCACCTCGTCTTCAAAGGTCTCCTCAAGCGCCACCACAGTGCCGTCGCAACTGGAGACAACAACGTTGTCACGGTTGCCATGGAACACTCGGCGCGGCGAACGAAAAAAATTCACTACAAGGAAATAGAACACTCCAAGCACCACAGTGGCTCCGACCGCCCAACCGATAGGTCGAACCCAAAGCCACATAGGAATACAGATAACAGCAATGACTGCGAACAACGCAACCAATATCCATGTACCTTCGTGATGTATCTTTACTTTCATATTAGGTGTAGTTATAGTGCACAAAGTTAAGTATTTTTTTTTAATAATACACCCTAATCAAGTTTTTTTGCCGCGGGCCCGCAAATCATCCGCAACAAGCCTCACCTACCGTCTACGAAAAATGCAGAGAAGCATCCCGACAAAGCAAAAAAATTTCAGCCCGCGAACAATCAAATAATTACACCCTTAAGACATAATAAATTCAGCCTAAAATCGCACGTGCCGACAAAATTTTTCCAAAAATTTCTCTCAAAAAATTTGCACAGTCCAAAAAGTCGCCGTAACTTTGCAGCGCAAAAGGGAAACAAACCCAACGCAAATGACTCCGTAGCTCAGTTGGTAGAGCAACTGACTCTTAATCAGTGGGTCGAGAGTTCGAGCCTCTCCGGGGTCACTTCAAAAAGAGACAAACAATAATGTTTGTCTCTTTTGTCGTTTTTTGGCCTTACCCTTTCTACTTGGAGGTAGAAAAGTAGCTCTGCACTAAATATCTAAAGAAAGCCCAAATTATCTTTGGGCTTTATCTTTATACAAAAAGAGTTTTTACTTTCGATTAACGTAGAATGAAATCTGACAGGTTTAAGGCATAGTCAGGAGTATAGTCAAGGAAGTTGTGGGCGGCATATTTATTGTGCTGTATGGCTCATTTTACCATTCTCTTTTAGGATAAATAAAGCGTGCCAAACCGTAGATATATCGGCGGAAACCGGGACGATAGTCCAGCAGACGGTCAAACCATCCAAGGTGAGGATTAACCAATTTTACCACATAACCGACATAGAACATTGCGAACAGTGTTCCCGGACCGACAACAGTCCAAGGCCATGTGCCGAAGAAATAAAAGCCGGATATGACGGCCAATATAACCAGTGTGGTATCGACTATAATCTTCACGATCGGGAAGGGCTTGCCTGATACGCGTGAGATGGCTACCTGAATGCCCTCGCCGGGCATCGTTATAGACCCACACCGGATTTCCATGGTGACAGCAGTGCCGAGAATTGTCGTGCCAATAAATTGAGCCACTATCTGCGCAGGAATTGCCTCGTAGGAGGAGAAGCATGATGTGAGCCACATGTTCACATCAAGCATACAACCGAATACAAATCCTATAAGAAGCTGAAAAAGCTGAATTGGCTCAAACCTGCGTCGAAGTACTATGACTTGCGCCGTCACCAGAATCACATTCATTATATTTGTATAACCGCCAATCGTCAGTCCGGGAGCGAGACCGACCTTCCCCGCCAGACTGAACGATAAAGGGATGGCTGAGATCACACCGCTACCGAGATTGGAGCGCACACATAGTGCTACGCCGAAAGTCACGAAGAATATTGAGAACAACAAGAGTAAATGTTGCCAGACAAATCCGATTACTTTTTCTTTTTTAATACTCATTGTTATATGTGTTTGCTTTATTTTTCAGTTTTTGTTTCTGCCGACTTTTTGTCGGAGTTTCTCCGAAGAATTCCATGTAACGACGAGAGAAATGAGAGAAGTTCCGGCATGTGCTTATCCCTCGTATTCTTTGCGTGATTTCTTGATTGGCTCCATATTTTCCGGGATTAATTCATCCATAAGAGTATCACAGAAGCATTCATGTTAAATTGCTCACTTTCAATAATTGTTTCCTTTCGGAAACTATGTGTAATAAAAGCAACTACTTGAAAATCAAGTGTGAACTTATTATCTTTGCAATGTGTTATGGAAAGTGAATTGCGAATGCAAAGTTAATGAAATTTTAACAGAATTCAAAATCTTAATAATATGAAAATAGGGCTGGTATCGCAAGACTTAGGCTCTTTACTTTTTCGGCAATCCATGTATAAGCAGCGGCAGGCCGTGATGTGAGGGATTCTCACGGCGCGGCCTGACGGGTTATAGCGAGGTCGGTAATTAGAGTTTGATTTTGAAGATACGTTCGGCGTTGCCCTGGGTGATGAGGTATTTGTCCTCTTCGGAGAGCGGTGCGTTCTCTATGAAGGCACGGGCATCAGTTTCGGGCACATAGGGATAATCCGCTGCGAAGATGATATGGTCGATACCGAACTTGCTGATGCAGTAATTCAGGCTATCGTAATCGTAGATACCGCTGGGTGTTACATAGACGTTGCGGCGGAAGTAGGTGGATATCTTCTCCTTAAGGCCGGTCACCGATGGAGGCATAGTCTGGTCGAAGCGAGGTATGTAATATGCCACTACTTCGCCCCAGTGGCCGGAGATAACTTTCAGCGAGGGGAAGCGGTCGAACACACCGGCAAGAATCATGCGGAGCACTTGTATACCGGGTTCAAGATGCCAGCCGAAACCGTAGCTGCTGAGGAGAGCGGTCACCTTGTCATTAAATCCGGTGTAATAAGCCTCCTGCACCTGAGGTACCGGGAAACCGGGATGTATATATATGGGGAGATCAAGCTCTGTAAGTGCTTCCCACACGGGGTCGTACGATGCATCATCAAGGAACTTCGCCCCTACCTGAGGACGGCCGGCGATAAGGACTCCTTTAAAGCCGTATTCCTTCACCACGCGACGCATCTCGGCAGCAGCTGCTTCGGGACTAACCCACGGCAGTGTAGCGAAGGCTTCGAAGCGACCGGGATGGCGCTTCACGAGGGCAGCCAGATCGTCATTGGCCTTTTGGCAGAGTTCTACAGCCTGCTTCTCATCGAGAATCCACTGCGAAGGATTTGAATATGACACAATCTCCATAGTGATTCCATTCTTGTCCATGTCTTCGATTCGGCCTTTGTCCATATCGGTGAGACTGTTGACAGTAGCCGAGGCGGGGAGACCGCCCCCGGCAAATGTTGAGATGTAGGATACATTGTCCTTCACTACACCGGCAACAGCTGCACCAATGGCAGCACTGACGGTATGTTCTTCTATTG
>CAMWKV010000113.1 GCA_947174915.1 uncultured Porphyromonadaceae bacterium
GTACCGTAGCTACCGGCCGTATCGAAACCGGCGTTGTTAAGGTAGGTGACGAAGTACAGATCATGGGTCTCGGCGCTGACATGAAGTCGGTTGTTACCGGCGTTGAAATGTTCCGCAAGCTCCTCGATCAGGGCGAAGCTGGTGACAACGTAGGTCTCCTCCTCCGTGGTATCGACAAGAAGGACATCAAGCGTGGTATGGTAATCTGCCACCCCGGTGTTGTGAAGCCCCACAGCAAGTTCAAAGCTTCTGTATATATCCTCAAGAAGGAAGAAGGTGGCCGTCACACTCCCTTCCACAACCACTACCGTCCTCAGTTCTACATCCGTACACTCGACGTGACCGGTGAGATCACTCTCCCCGAAGGTGTAGAAATGGTAATGCCCGGTGACCACGTAGAAATCATCGTTGATCTCATCAACCCCGTAGCATGCGATCAGGGTCTCCGCTTCGCTATCCGCGAAGGTGGCCGCACCGTAGGTTCCGGTCAGATCACCGAAATCCTCGACTAATCACAGGCGTAGCCTCTGAATAAAATCACAATGCAGTGCCGATATATCGGCAGATAGCTCGGCACTGCATTACATACGGGTTTAGCTCAGTCGGTAGAGCACTGGTCTCCAAAACCAGGTGTCGGGAGTTCGAGCCTCTCAACCCGTGCTAATATATATCAAATGAAGAAATTAAAACTACTTACGAACATTCAGGAGGCCTATGACGAGCTCCGTTACAAGACGTCCTGGCCTTCTAAAAAGCAGTTGGTAAAGTCGGCCATCATTGTCATGATAGCTTCCGTGATTATCGCTCTGGTAATCTTTATCATGGATCAGGTGGTTGACCGTATCATGCACTTCATCTACAGCTTGTGATATATTAAATCCTGACTGACGTGGCAAAGACTATCAAATCTGAAAAGGAAATGATCGACGATAAGACCGACAATACTACGACAGGAGCAGTTCGCGGATGGTACGTCCTTCGTGCTATCTCCGGCAAGGAAGCTCAAGTCAAAGAGGTTCTTGAGGGTGCTATGAAACGCACTGACCTCGGCAAGTATCTCTTTCAGGTTCTTATCCCCACTGAGCGCGTTGTCACGGTGCGTAGCGGCAACAAGAAAGTTGTGAAAGAACGCAACCTCTATTCCGGCTACGTATTTATCGAAGCTATCCCTACCGGTGAAGTAATCCACGAACTCACCAATACGACCAACGTCATTGACTTCCTTCGCGGCCGCGACAAGGGCAGTGCCCCCGAACGTCTGCGTGAGGCTGAGGTGATGCGTATGCTCGGTGCTGCCGACGAACTCGCCGGCGATGCTGATTCTGAGTTCGACTACATGGTAGGTGAGCAGGTGAAAGTAACAGATGGCGCCTTCAAAGACTTCCGTGGCGTCATCGAGGAGGTCTATCCTGAGAAGCGCAAGCTTAAACTCAGTATCAAGATCTTCGATCGCATGACTCCACTCGAGCTTGATGACTCGCAAGTAGAGCGCGAATGATTTTCTCCCGAAAGGCTCCCGGGCCTCGAGGGTTTTTCTTTGCGTAGAGTTTTTAATTAAATTAAGTATTTAACCATGGCTAAAGAAATTGCTGGACAAATCAAACTGCAGATCAAGGGTGGTGCTGCAAATCCTTCGCCTCCTGTAGGCCCCGCGCTGGGTTCGAAGGGCATCAACATCATGGAATTTTGCAAGCAATTCAATGCCCGCACCCAGGACAAAGCCGGTAAGATTCTCCCTGTAGTAATCACTTACTACACCGACAAATCTTTCGACTTCGTTGTAAAGACTCCTCCTGTAGCTATTCAGCTCAAGGAAGTTGCCAAGGTGAAGTCCGGTTCCAAGGAACCTAACCGTACCAAGGTAGCCGAGATCACTTGGGATCAGGTGCGCGAAATTGCTGCCGACAAAATGCCCGACTTGAACTGCTTTACCATAGAATCCGCTATGCGAATGGTTGCCGGTACGGCCAGAAGTATGGGTATCACCGTCAAAGGTCAGTTCCCTAACGCTTAATCATTAATCGACATGAGTAAACTTACAAAGAATCAAAAGTTGGCCCAGTCCAAGATTGAAGCGGGAAAGGCATACACCTTGGAAGAAGCATGTGCCCTGGTGAAGGAAATCACCTACACCAAGTTCGACGCTTCTCTTGACATCGACGTCCGCCTGGGCGTGGATCCCCGTAAGGCCAATCAGATGGTACGTGGCGTTGTCACCCTCCCCAATGGTACCGGTAAGACAGTACGCGTTCTCGTCCTCTGTTCTCCGGATGCCGAAGCTGCCGCCAAAGCCGCCGGTGCTGACTACGTAGGTCTCGACGAGTATATCGAAAAGATCAAAGGTGGTTGGACTGACGTCGACGTTATCATAACTCAACCCGCCATCATGGGTAAGATTGGTGCTCTGGGTCGTGTACTCGGTCCCCGTGGCCTGATGCCTAACCCCAAGAGCGGCACAGTTACCGTTGATGTTGCTAAGGCTGTTGAGGAAGTAAAGAAAGGTAAGATCGACTTCAAGGTCGACAAGAACGGTATCGTACACTCTTCCATCGGTAAGGTGTCATTCACACCCCAGGCGATGCTTGAGAACGTACGCGAGTTCATCGCTACCCTGATCAAGCTCAAGCCCGCTACTTCCAAAGGCACATACATCAAGAGCATTTATCTTTCGAGCACTATGAGCCCGGGTGTCAAGGTCGACGCCAAGTCGGTCGATGCTTAACCCTTCTAATACATCCAGACAATGAAAAAGGAAGAAAAAGGACGCATCATAGAGCAGATTCAAGAGACTATCAAAGCCTACAATGGTTTCTACCTCGTAGAGACTGCAGGACTCGATGCTGAAAAGACCTCTGAGCTCCGTCGCGCTTGCTACAACGCCGACATCAAGCTCGTGGTTGTGAAGAACAAACTTCTCCACAAGGCACTCGAGAACCTTGAAGGTGACTACAGCGAACTTTACGGTGCCCTCCACGGCAGCACTTCGCTCATGTGTACCAACGTAGGTAATGCTCCCGCGAAGCTCCTCAAGGACTTCGTAAAGAAGGGCGACACACTGCCCGCGCTCAAAGCCGCTTACGTAGAAGAGACAGTATACTACGGTGCAGATCAGCTCGACGCACTTGCCGCTATCAAGAGCAAGAACGAACTTATCGCCGACGTGGTTGCTCTCCTCCAGAGCCCCGCAAAGAACCTTGTTTCGGCTCTCCAGTCCGGTGCTACTACTCTCCACGGTGTGCTTGAGACACTCTCGAAGAAAGAAAACTAATAACAGATTACAAAACCCCACAAAAACCATACAACAATGGCAGATTTAAAAGCATTTGCTGAACAACTCGTAAACCTTACCGTAAAGGAAGTTAACGAACTCGCTCAGATCCTCAAGGATGAATACGGCATCGAACCCGCTGCTGCTGCAGTAGCCGTTGCAGCCGGCCCCGCCGCTGCAGGTGCAGCTGCTGAAGAGAAGACCAGCTTCGACGTAGTACTCAAGAACGCCGGTGCTGAAAAGCTCAAGGTCGTTAAGCTCGTGAAGGAACTCACCGGCCTCGGTCTCAAGGAAGCCAAGGAACTCGTAGACGGCGCTCCCAGCAACCTCAAGGAAGGTCTCGCTAAGGCTGAAGCTGAAGCTATGAAGGCTCAGCTCGAAGAAGTAGGCGCTGAAGTAGAGCTCAAATAATACTGTCTGAATATCAGACACATAGGTTAAGAATCCCCTTCACCGGGGGTCCTTAACCTTTTGTGTCGTTGAACCCTTCGGTGCGCACCGGAGTCTCTGCGCAACGTCTCCCGCCGAATAATCGCCTCTTTTCAGGGCTGATTTTCCTTCATCCGATTGGCACTTACCACCATCCGTGTGCCGGCGTACGGCAGCAACTGCTGCAGTGAGCGTTTGCTTTTATTTTACTGACTTCTTTCGGGCGGAAAGGTGACCCGCTCTACCGGAGTATTCTGTGCTGCACTCCCTTCTTTCCCTCCTCTTTCTATCTTCTAAACGGATTAATTGTTATCACCAATTCGATGTCAGCCAAACTCGACAAACCCCGCGTTAATTTCGCCTCGGTAAAGAATCCCCTTCCTTACCCCGATTTTCTCGAGGTCCAGCTCAAGTCGTTCCGCGACTTCTTCCAGCTCGACACTCCCCCCGAACAGCGCACCAACGAAGGCCTCTATAAGGTCTTCAGCGAAAACTTCCCTATTTCAGATACCCGCAACAACTTCCAGCTCGACTTCCTCGACTACTATATCGATCCTCCCCGCTATACTATCGACGAATGTCTCGAGCGCGGCTACTCATACAGCGTGCCCCTGAAGGCTCGTCTGAAACTCTCCTGTACCGACCCTGAGCATGAGGATTTCACCACCGAGATACAGAATGTGTACCTCGGCCAGATACCTTACATGACTGAAAAAGGCACCTTCATCATCAACGGTGCCGAGCGCGTAGTAGTATCGCAGCTCCACCGCTCTCCCGGTGTATTCTTCGGTCAGAGCACTCATGCCAACGGTACTAAGCTCTATTCTGCCCGCATCATCCCCTTCCGCGGCTCATGGATAGAATTTGCCACTGACATCAACAATGTCATGTATGCCTACATCGACCGTAAGAAGAAGCTCCCCGTGACCACCCTTCTGCGTGCAATAGGCATCGAGACTGATAAGGACATCATCGATATCTTCGGCCTCGCCGACGAAATCAAGGCTACCGAAGACAGCCTCCGCAAGGCTATCGGCCGTCGCCTCGCCGCCCGTGTGCTCCGCACATGGACAGAGGATACCAACGACTCCAGCACCGGTGAGGTGACTACCTACGAGCGCTGCGAGCTCATCCTCGACCGCGAGCATGTACTGACTGAAGAGGACATCCCCGTTATTCTCAACGAAGGTGTGCCCTCTATCCTTGTACATAGCGACGACGCTTCGGCTGCCGACTACTCCATCATCACCAACACCCTCCAGAAGGACCCCACCGACACTGAGAAGGCTGCTATCCAGTACATCTACCGTCAGCTCCGCAACGCCGAAGCTCCCGATGATGCCAGCGCCCGCGAAGTGATCTACAACCTGTTCTTCTCCGACAAGCGCTACGACCTCGGTGATGTAGGCCGCTACCGCATCAACCGCAAGCTCGGCCTCGACATCGACCCCGAGACACGCGTCCTCACCAAGGAAGATATCACCGCCATCATCAAGTACCTCATCCAGCTCATCAACAGCAACGCCGAGGTAGATGATATCGACCACCTCTCCAACCGTCGCGTGCGCACCGTAGGCGAGCAGCTCTTCAACCAGTTCGGCGTAGGCCTCAACCGTATGGCCCGCACCATCCGCGAGCGTATGAACGTCCGCGACAACGAAGTGTTCAAGCCCGTCGACCTGGTCAATGCCAAGACAATCTCCAGCGTCATCAATACCTTCTTCGGCACCAGCGCCCTGTCGCAGTTCATGGACCAGACCAACCCTCTGGCCGAAATCACCCACAAGCGCCGTATGTCGGCCCTCGGCCCCGGCGGTCTTACCCGTGAGCGTGCCGGCTTCGAGGTGCGCGACGTACACTACACACACTATGGCCGTCTCTGTCCTATCGAGACCCCTGAAGGCCCGAACATCGGTCTTATCAGCTCACTGTGTGTGTATGCCAAGGTGAACGACCTCGGTTTCATCGAGACACCCTACCGCAAGGTGACCGACTCTGTCGTGAACCTCAACAACGACGAAGTAGAATACTACACCGCCGAAGTAGAGGAAGGCAAGACCATCGCCCAGGGCAACGCACCCCTCAACCCCGACGGCACCTTCATCCGCGACGCCGTCAAGGCTCGTAAGGACGCCGACTTCCCCGTCGTGCCCCCGAGCGAGGTTGAGCTCATGGACGTATCGCCCACACAGATCGCATCTATCGCTGCATCGCTCATCCCCTTCCTCGAGCACGACGACGCCAACCGTGCCTTGATGGGCTCGAACATGATGCGCCAGGCAGTGCCCCTGATGCGCTCCGAGGCTCCCATCGTAGGTACCGGCATCGAGGCTCAGCTCGCACGCGACAGCCGCACACAGATTGCTGCCGAAGGCGAAGGTGTCATCGAATTCGTCGATGCCAAGACCATCCGCATCCGCTACGACCGCACCGAAGAAGAGCAGTTCGTTGCCTTCGACGGCCCGGTGAAAGAATATAAGATACCCAAGTTCCGCCGCACCAACCAGAGCACAACCATCGACCTTCGCCCCATCTGCAGCAATGGTCAGCGCGTGAAGGCCGGCGACATCCTCACCGAAGGCTACGCCACCGAGAACGGCGAGCTCGCTCTCGGCCGCAACCTCAAGGTGGCATTCATGCCCTGGAAGGGTTACAACTATGAGGATGCCATCGTACTCAACGAGCGCATGGTACGCGACGATATCCTCACCTCTGTCCACGTCGACGAGTATCCCCTCGAAGTGCGTGAGACAAAGCGTGGTATGGAAGAACTCACCTCAGATATCCCCAATGTGAGCGAGGATGCCACCAAGGACCTCGACGAACGCGGTATCATCCGTGTCGGCGCACATGTTGCTCCCGGCGATATCATCATCGGTAAGATTACGCCTAAGGGCGAGTCCGACCCGACACCTGAAGAGAAGCTCCTCCGCGCCATCTTCGGCGACAAGGCCGGCGATGTGAAGGACGCATCTCTCAAGGCTACCCCGTCGCTCAAGGGCGTCGTTATCGGCACCAACCTCTTCTCTCGCGCAGCGAAGAAAAAGAAGAGCAAAGCCGCCAACGCCATCATGCCCAAGCTCGACGAAGAATACGAAGAGAAGAAGAACGCACTCCTCGAGCAGCTCGTAGAGAAACTCCTCGTGCTCACCGACGGCAAGACCTCAGTGGGCGTACAGGACTTCCTCGGCAGCGTCATTGTGGCTAAGGGTGCCAAGTTCGACGCTCCCACACTCCGCGCCATTAACTACGACTCCCTCGACCTGAGCAACTGGACCAACGATGAACACGCCAACGAGCTCATTCATCGCACCATCACCAACTATCTCCAGAAGGCCAAGGAAATCGACGCCGAGCTACGTCGCAAGAAATACGACATCTCCATCGGCGACGAACTCCCCTCCGGCATCATGCAGATCGCCAAGGTCTACATCGCCAAGAAGCGCAAGATCAGCGTCGGCGACAAGATGGCAGGCCGTCACGGTAACAAGGGTATCGTATCGCGCATCGTGCGTCAGGAAGACATGCCCTTCCTCGCCGACGGTACTCCTGTCGATATCGTGCTCAACCCTCTGGGTGGGCCTTCCCGAATGAACCTCGGCCAGGTGTTCGAGACCGTACTGGGC
>CAMWKV010000114.1 GCA_947174915.1 uncultured Porphyromonadaceae bacterium
CGCGGGTCATGCCGGGCTTGCGGGGGATACCGGAGGTGATGACAACAACGTCGGAGCCTGCGGTGGCGGCGTAGTCGTTGGTCACGCCGGTGAGACGGCTGTTGAGGCCGAGGATGTTGGCGGCCTGCATGATATCCATTGCTTTGCCTTCGGATACGCCTTCCTTGATGTCAAGGAGAACTACTTCGTCGGCTACCTGGTTGCATACCAGAACATTAGCGCAAGTTGCGCCTACGTTGCCGGCGCCTACTACTGTTACTTTCGACATATTATTTTATATTTATGTGTGTTATGTTGCTGCAAGTATTGATTGCTTTGGGATGTACGGTGCAAAGTTAATCAAAGTTCTGCAATAAACGTATATCTTCAGGCCGATTATTTGACGAATACTTTGTCAGCGGTATTTCCTTTTCGACGGATGTACACTGCGGGCATCATGGTGTCGGGATTGACTTCGATGCCGTCGATGGTGTACCAGCGAGCGTCGCCGTCGGCGCTGGCTTCGGCAGCACTCACGTTCTCGATGCCGCTCTCTACGGCGTCGTAGACGGTGTGAAGCTTGTGGAAGGTGATGCGTCCGCTCTCACCGGCACCCTCGGAGGGGGTGAAGCGCACGGTGGAGAGGTAGATGGGGAAGGATGCAGGGTCGGTAAGGTCGCCGAGAGCGTCGAGGCGGTAGGTCCACGAGGTGGAGGTGCTGCCGACCTCGGGAGCGGCGGTGGTGACGAGCTGACGGGCCTGGGCGGTGCGGGCTACCACTTCTATCTTGGCGGGTGCGTGGTCGTAGTCGGCTTCGATGCAGATGGCGTCGGGACGCGACCAGAGGCTGTTGTTGGCCTGGAGGGTGATGAGGGCGTTACGCACGGAACTGCTCATGGTGTAGGCGATGGTGGTGCTGCCATCTTCGCCCATGGTCATGGTGGCGTCGGCCACGGCGGTTTTCTTCAGTGTCCACCAGCCGAGGTCGTCGGTGACGGGCATCATGTGGTCGGCGGGGAGCTGTACGGCGGCGGTGAAGGATACTTCCATGTCGTCGCGGCGTCCGGTGATGGTGGCGTTACCGTTGCTCACGGGGATGACGGTGCCGTCCGCCTCAACGGTGGCGATATCGGTGTCGGAGCTTTCCCAGGTGAAGGCTTCGCTGCGTAGAGTGTATTCGGTGCCGCCGGAGGTAGCCACTACAACAGCCTTGTAGAGATGGATGCCGTCGATTACGGCGGTGCTGTGGAGGGCTTTGGCCTCGGCTTCGGTGATATATACGGGTATGGAGACCTTGGAGTAGCCAGCGGTAGCTGTGAGAAGTCCCTTGCCTTCGGAGGCGGTGTAGAGACTCTTGCCGTCCTCGCTGATGGTGCCGAGCTCGGCAGGACAGCTCAGGGAGTATCCCTTAAAGTCGGTGTCGATGAGGATACCGGCAAGGTTGTAGGCATATACCACGGGAGTGTAGATGCCCAGTCCGGGAGCCTCTGCACGCCAGTCCTCGAAGGAGATGGAATGTACGATGGTGTCCTTGACATCGCCGTCGACAGTGGCGTAGATGGCATTGCCTACGGCGCGTTCGCTGCCATCGCTGCAGTGGTTGCGTACGCCCAGGGCGTCAGTGTAGAGTGTAGAGCTGCCACCCCCGTCGAGGTTGACACCCTCGTGGCATCCGGCATAGATGAGCATATCGCCGAGCATGTCAGTGGTGACACCTACGGAGGAGTTGATGCGTCCGTCAATGACCATCATCACGATTTTACTGCCGTCGGCGCTCACACCGATACCTGTGCGGGGGTGGCGGTCTTTGGCGTCATCGCGTTCGGCCTGGCTATGCAGGTTGACACCACCGCCCACGTTCTTGGGATTGCCGGAAACTACCTGAAGTGGTTCGATTCTCTCACCGTCGGGTGTGAAGATGGAGTTGTCTATCTCTACGATGTCGCCGGGCTTGAGGCCGTTGACGAAGTCGATGGCGCTCTGCGAACCGTTGCCTTTTGAAGTGCCGCGGCCGAAGAGTACGAATCCGTCGTCGGGGATGGCAGCGTCGCCGCTATCCTCGGGGGTGCCGGTGATTTCTACCTTGAATTTCGTGCCGGCCATGAATTCCTCGCCTTCGACGAGTCGGCAGGTCACTTCGGCGGATTTTCCGGCGTATTCATTCTGGTTCGTAGTGCCCCAGAAGCGCGGGGTATAGAGTGTGAGCGAGTTGTTGGGGGACATAACGTTGACGCCGTGGAACACCGCTGTGCGGTCACCACAGGAAGCGATGCCCTGGTAGAAATCAAGACGGCATACGCGGGCAACACCGTCTTTGTCGACGCTGAACTGATAGTTGCTGTTGGAGCTCTTGAATATCTCGCCGTCGACTATGCAGGCAGTGGTAGGGGTGCCCACCTTGCTTGTGCCGTTGGTGGCGGTGCCATTGGTGGTAAAGAAGTCTCCGTTGACGCCGCAGAAGTAGTTGCGGCTATCGGTGTTGCGTGCCTTGGCCATGTTGCGCACGGTGGAGGTGCCGGCGAGTTTGTTACCGCAGTCGGTGCGGAGCTGTACGTAGGGTGCCGCGTTGCGGTCGACGGTGAGGTAGTACACCATCAGCGGATGGGTACCGCTGAGGCGGAGGGAGGTCTGTGTGGTGCCCGGACCTACCTTGGCGTGGTAGAGGGTGTCGACGGTGAGAATTTCATCGCCCAAGGTGACTTTCGTCTGTTCGGCGGCAACGGCTGTCGTTGATGCGCCGAGTGCCGTTGCGCCGAGGAGGCTGAGAAATAGTGATTTTTTCATAATATCCGGAGTTTAGTGCTCGGAGGTATGGAGTGGGTTTATTATTTTTATTAGTCGGGTGACTTTTAATTCGTTGCCCGGCATCGCCTGTTAGCGGACTGCTACACGAGCGGCGGCGTTGCCGTAGCGTACGATGTAGACACCGGGCGCAGTGGGCATCTCTATGCTATGCGCCATGGAGGCATGGCCGACGAGGCTGCCGGCGAGTGTGTAGACGGCAATATCGGCGGGGTCGCCTGTTACTTCGAAGGTGCGTCCGATGAGGCGCCATTCGGGGGCAGTGACGATGGATTCGACTCCGCTCTCTTCTTTGTGGCTCACCTTATATACTGCGAGGGTGTTGCCGGTGGCGAGCAGCGCTACATAGCTTACCCAGGAGCCGTCTTCTTCTACCGTAACAGTCGCCACGGGGGTAGAGTATGTGGTGCTGTTCAGGGAGCCCATGTCGATGGAGGGCACTGTCCACAGGCGGGTGGCGCTACTGTCGAAGCCGTGCATGTTGTTCGATACGATGGCGAATTTGTAGCCTTCGGCACAAGTATGGTCGGCCTGGGCGTAGGCCATATAACATTCGGCGGGACCGAAGTGTGCGAAACCGTTATTGGCCGTGCCGGAGGGGGTGATGCCGGCGTTGCGGGACATGTCGGAGAGGATGGTGCCGGTGGCGAAGTCGTACTCGGTGGGATGGATGGCGCCGCCGTTGACTACGATACGGTTGTCACCGAGCACGGCCACGCGGGGGGCAATGCCGAAGTTGGCTGAGCTCGCGGGGTAGAAACCCTTGGCTGTCATGTACTCGAATTTGCTCACGTTGCCCTTGTCGAGGGTCCAGCGGCATACGCGGGTGCCGGAGGCGGTGGCGGCGTAGACGTAGAGACGGTCGGCATCGGCGGGATCGTCAACCACGGTGGCGTGGTCGAAGCGTACGGTGGCATCGGGCAAGTCGGTAGGCTTGAGGGAGGCCACGAGAGTGGCTGTGCCGGTGGTAGTGTCGAGGCGGTGCACTGTCAGGGGCGCCGTGCCGGCGTTGATGGTGAGGTTGGTGAAGTAGACGCGGCCGCGGCTGTCGCTGCAGATGTCGTTGCAGGCCCAGGTGGACGAGGATGAGTCGACGGTGCCGTCAGGGAGTAGGGTCTTGAGTTCTTCGCCGCTGCGCAGGTCGTAGACGGTGATCTTGGCCGATGCGTCGGAGCTGTGTGCCGTGCGGCCGGCGAGGTAGAGGCAGTCGCCGGAGATGGCTATGGAGCGGTTGGCCTTACCGTCCTCGATGAAGTCAATATTGGCGAAGTCGGGGGTGTTGGAGCGGTACCAAAGGTTGGTGATAGAGAGGCCATCGACGGTTGGGTAGACGGTGGCGTCGCGCTTGCAGGTGGGGGCAGGAGGCAGTACTTCGGGGTAGTCTATGTAGCAGGGAGCGGACTCGTAGCCGTAGCCGTCGTAGGCGCATACGGCGTACCAGTAGTCGCTGCGGCGACCGGCGGGAAGCTCGAAGGAGCCGGAGTAACTTACATCCATTAGGTAGGCATTGCTGATACCGTCGCCGTCGTCAGCGCACGCGCGTTCCTTACTTATATATGCAGGCACGGCATATACGGTGTAGCGCATGATGGGGTCGGTGGCGGCGGGAGTCTTCACGGTCCACACGAGCTTGTCGCCCTCGCGGACGGCTTCGGGAGCGCTCAGTGCGGGGTGATTCTTCCATGTGATAAGTGGCAGCAGAGCCTTGTTCTGGTAGGAGTGGGTCTGCAGGTAGTCGCCCCAGCCGGAGCAGTAGGGGCCGTCCATGTACTTGGCACTGAAGTAGATTTCGCCGGAAGCGTTCTGACGGTTGAGGCGGCGGTTGGTCTCAATCTGCTTGGAGATGTCGGCCCAGTGGGTCTCGTTGTTGTAGCCGCCGGACATGCGGTAGGAGCCCATTGACACGTAGAGATGTCGGTCGAAGCACTTGGCTACCTCGCTCCACCAGTCCACGAGTTTCTCGTAGGGTGCGGCGGTGGTGTAGGAGTTCGAGCCGGGGTAGTAGAACCAGTAAATCTGGGGTGAGATGAAGTCTACCGAACCCTCGGCGAGCCATGCGATGGGGTCGGAGTAGATGTCGTTGTACTGCCAGTCGGAGGTGCCGGGCACGGGCTGGGGCAGGCCATACTCCTGGCGGTATTTCTCTGCGCCATAGTAGGCTATACCGGCGGGCGAGAGGCCGAAGCGGAGGTCTGGACGGTCATTCTGTATCATCTCATAGAGCTGGTGCATGAGCAGGTTGACATTGGCGCGGCGCCAGTCGCCCATCTCTTTTTTGAGCGTGGCGGCGTCGGTCTTGTGGCCGGGGTTCTGCTCGCTGTACTGCTTGTAGTCCATCGCCTTCGTGGTGGCGGGGATGCCGTTGGGGTAGAAGTAGTCGTCGAAGAGCATGCCGTCGATGCGGTAGTTCATGTATATCTCGCGGAATACTTTGAGGAGGTATTCGCGCACTTCGGGCAGGGCCGGGTTATACACCTGGTATTCGTTGGCCGATGTCTGCTGGCCGACCTGGTCGACGGTACCCTGGTTGATGATCCAGCCTTCGCGGGATAGGATTTCTTTGTCCTGCGGTGTGGTGCGTGCGCCCCAGCTACGGTTAAAGCGGTAGGGGTTGACCCAGGCGTACACTTCGAGGCCGCGCTTATGGCCTTCTTCTACTACGAAAGCGAGGGGATCCCAACCCGGATCAGTGCCGCGCTTGCCGCTGACGAATTCCGACCACGGCTCGTAGGACGATTTGTAGAGGGCGTCGGACCATGTGCGCACATGGAAGCATACACCGTTGAAATTGCGGCGCTTATGGTCGTCGAGATATTTGATGATTTCGTCCTGTTGCTTCTTGATGACGGCCTGCGAGGTGCCTCGCTGCGAGGGCCAGTCGATGCACTGGTACGATGTGAGCCATATCGAGCGCATGCTGCGTTTGGGACTCTGCGCATGGATGGCGCCGGCCATTGTCAGCAACGCCACGGCGAGCATAAGGCTCCGGAGTAAATATTTTTTCATCTTATGTTGTTTTATTGATTCGTATTGAGTTTTTAATTGCTCTTTTTTTCGGTGAGAGTGGAGACTGCTGCGTGATTCTTTCCCATTCGGCACGAGGAGTCTACTGCGTGATTTGTTGGCTTATAAGCGATTGCAGGAGTGGCTTCATGGCGCGGGCGAAGTTGGCGAAGCCTGTGTCGGTGAAGTGATAGTTGTCCACAGTGGCCTCCGGATCGCCCCCGAGGATGTCGGTTGACTCGAAGTAATAGAGATTCCTGTCGCCACCGGCTACGAGGGCGTCGTATGCGCGTCGCAGGGCGTCGTTCTTGGCGGCGAGGGTGGCTTCCACTTCCATGCTGAAGCGGGCTATCGGGAATATGGGGCTCTCCACCATCACGACAGGCGTTGTGGGATGGGCCTTGCGGAGAATCTCCACGAAGGGTATCATGAGGCTGTCAATCTGCTCTACCTTGCAGTTCGGCAGCGCGTCGACGACGAACACCGATGCATCGGCCGATGCCATAAGGCGTGCCATCTCCGGGTCAAGGCGCGCGTTACCGCTCAGGCCGAGGTTGACCACTTCGCGCTGCAGCTCGCGCTCGAGGATATTGGTGTGTGCCATGCCGGGACGGGTGGCACAGCCTCCTTGCAGGATGGATGTGCCGTACATCACCACGGGCTTGCCGCGGCGCGGCAGGTCGATAGCCGGAGGAAGCACCGCCGAGGTCGAATCCACACCGATATATAGGCTGTCCACGCCGTCATAGAGGCTCAGATAGAGCAGGTACTCGCGCATGACGCCCGGCTTCATGTCGGTCGACAGCAGGCAGGTGTTGTTCTTGCCGCGATAGGCCGGGCGGGCGCTCGACATTGTGGTCCAGGTGGAGTCGTCCTGCAGCACATAGAGGTCGAGTCCACGGATACCTGTGGGTGTCATGTGATTCATATTGAAGCCGTTGCGCGACTTCCACTTAGCGGCCAGCCGCGGCGAGTCCGAACGGAAACGCACAGCGAGTCCGGCCGAATTGATACCGAGGTTCCATAGCTCATCGCGTACGGTGCCCTGTATGCTGTCGGGCAAACGCGAGTAGGCGATAGAAGCATTGGGCGCGAGGGTACCCAGCAGAGGGTAGGGCTGCATGTCGGTGTACACGAGTTCATCGACCACGGCGCCCTGCGCACTTATAGATGCCAGTGCCACCACGGCTGCTGCCAGTAATCGTTGTATCATAGATAGATGTAAAGCCAAGGATTATGGTATAGTAAGGTAATTTCCGCAAATATACACATTTCTCACCATCCACGCAATACTCGGCCGAAAAAGCACCCGAAAAGCCGCCGGAAGAGTTGATGAAGATAATTTTCTTTAGGCGTACTTTACATTTATTTGCTTATTTCCGGGAAAAAGACTATCTTTGCGCCGTGCAAACTGACTGCACTTGTCTCGAACTGCAAAAGCCAATCGAATCATTGCATTATCC
>CAMWKV010000115.1 GCA_947174915.1 uncultured Porphyromonadaceae bacterium
GCTGCAGAGCTATGTCGTGCCATCGCCGACTCATTGTGGCGTGTCGATCCCGAAGTCGGCGTCATCATTATGGGTGACCTCAACGACGACCCCCAGGACAAATCGTGCGCTCAAGTACTTGGCGCCAAGAAAAAAGCCAAAGATGCTCAGCCCCACGGCTTCTTCAACCCCTGGTGGTCTATCCTTGGCGATAAAGGCATAGGCACACTCGCCTACCGCAGCTCGTGGAACCTCTTCGACCAGATTATCCTCTCCGGCAACCTCGTCAATGCCCCCGCTGACCGCTGGCATTTCTACGAGGCCAAGGTGCTCAACTTCGAATTCCTCAGGGATACCGAGGGTAACCGCGTAGGCTATCCCAAGCGCACCTATGCCTCCGGTAGCTACCTCGGCGGCTACTCCGACCACTTTCCCACAGAGCTATTCCTCCGTCGCTATATAGAAGTGAAGTAAATCCCGATAATAAAAACACCCTATAATCTTAAATTCAATAATCGTTTATGAAAAAAATTCTACTCACACTCATCTGTGCAGTGATGTGCATGGCTTCGGCCTTCGCACAGACCGAGCTCCTATGCACCAACATGGGCTGGGACGCAGGTGCTACCGCCAACCTCCCCGATTCATGGTCTGCTCAAGGCTACAACTTTGCTGTGGCTAAGAACGACGGTTCGACAGCTCCCGCCTACAACAAGGCCGGTGATGTCCGTCTCTATGCAGCCAACACCATTACCATCAGCTCTACTCCCGCGATGACCAAGATCGTCTTCAATATCTCTGCTCAGGGTAAGAAGCGTCTTGCTCCCATCACTGCCAGCACCGGTACTATCGAGGCTCAGGCCGCCGGTGACGCTACTGTTACCTGGACAGGCAACGCCGAGTCTGTTACCTTTACCGTAGGCGACAAGGCAGACTTCGGCAGCGAAGAAGGCAAGGCCGGTCAGCTTGACTTCAACAGCGTAGTAATCACCGGCGGAGGCGAAGGCGGCAGCACAACTCCCGTTGAGCCCGGCGACGAGGGCGTAGTCACTCTCCTTGGCGCTGACAATGCCGACGGTGCTGCCGACTGGACTCTCGAAGCCAACAATCTCCCCGAAGGCCTTACTTACGTATGGCAGTGGAAGAGCTACAACGGAGCCTACTATCTCAACGGCTCCGCTTATGCCAACAACACGGCCTACGCTGTTGAAGAGTACGCTTACTCCGCTGCTGTGAAGCTCGAAGCCGATGGCGACGCCAAGATGAACTTCGAACACGCTGCCAAGTTCCAGACCACCCTCAAAGCACTCTGCTACGTAGCCGTTCGCGAAGAAGGTGCCACCACATGGACCAAGCTCGAAATCCCCACATGGCCTGCTGAAGGTAGCTGGGACTTCGTCAACTCCGGCGACATCGACCTCTCTGCCTACAAGGGCAAGAGCATCCAGATCGGCTTCCACTACGGTTCGTCTGCCGAAGGTGCCGACACATGGGAAATCCGCAACCTCAAGGTGTCCACCGTCAATGCCGGTACTGTGACTCCTCCCGCTCCCGTCTACACCGCTTACAAGCTCGTCAAGGACGCCAACGACCTCATCTCAGGTGCCAAGTATGTCTTCAACCTCGACGGCAACAAGGTTGCCGGTCAGCTCGGTGAGACTCAGACCTACGGCCGCCCCAACCTCGTAGCATGCTCTTTCGAGAACGGCGACCTCATGACCGACGCCAACAAGGCCTATACCCTCACCAAGGAAGATGCCGGCTGGACCATCAAGGACGACTTCGGCCGTTTCTACATCATGGACGCCGAGCACGCTACTTTCCAGGTAGCTGAAGCCGCAACCGGCGAAGGCTGCTTCTGGGATTTTGAAGCTGCAGAGAACAACACCTGGCGCATCACCAACGACCTCCGCGACAACTTCGCCATCGGTCGTGAAGGCACCTTCAGCACCTTCACTCCCTTCAACATCGACGAGGCTACCGAGTACGCTCTCCCCGTACTCTACATCGACTCCATCTACGTGGGTGTTGAGAACGTAGCCAGCGACGCCAATGCTCCTGTTGAGTACTTCAACCTCCAGGGCATCCGCGTAGCTCAGCCCGAAGCCGGCCTCTACATCCGTCGTCAGGGTAGCTCCGTCACCAAGATTCTCGTGAAGTAATTCATCATCCCCAATACACCCTATCGGAAGGCTGTGTCAACACATGTTGGCGCAGCCTTTTTACGTAGAGGCAGCACCTTAATATTGATGTAGGAATATCGATGTAGGGCCGACGGGTCGGCTGCTTTTGTGGCTGTACCATCCTACAAAACTCTAATCATCCGTATATATAGTATCGTTACGGACACATTTTTCTATAGAAGCACGGCGCCGACTACTGGATGATTGCCGCTGACTGATATCTGCATATATACGATAAAAGGGTGTACCTCAGTGGTACACCCTTTTGTTATCGGGTCTGGAGGCTCTGTTATCAAGCCTTTACGCGGCTGATGTATGAGCCGTCGCGTGTGTCGATTTCGATCTTGTCGCCGGTGTTGACGAAGAGGGGCACGCGTACTTCGGCGCCGGTCTCTACGGTGGCGGGCTTGAGGGTGTTGGTAGCGGTATCACCCTTGATGCCGGGCTCGGTGTAGGTGATTTCGAGGACGGTCTTGATGGGCATTTCTGCGTAGAGTACTGTCTCGGTGGATGCGTCGGATACTACCTCTACGGTGTCGCCTTCTTTCATGAAGTCGGAGCCTGTCACGAGGGCCTTGTTGATAGGAATCTGCTCGTAGGTTTCGTTGTTCATGAAGATGTCGTCTTCACCGTCGGTGTAAAGATACTGATAGGGACGACGCTCTACACGTACATCTTCGAGCTTTTCGCCGATGTTGAATCGACGCTCGAGTACGCGACCGTCAACTACGTCTTTGAGTTTGGTACGCATGAAGGTGTTGCCTTTGCCGGGCTTCACGTGGAGGAATTCCACGCAGAAGTACAGACGGCCATCCATACGAATGCAGGTACCGTTCTTAATGTCTTGTGAGTTAATCATAAAAGTATTTATGGATATTTTCTGCAAAGTAAATAAATTTCTGACAAATGTGCAAATAAAAGTAAGCCCTCCGGGATTTAATTTAGTGTCTGTAGCGGTGGTGCAGAGGACTTTACTCGTATTTGTCGAGGGCGTCGCGCAGGGCGTCGGCCATGCTGAAGCGCAGGTGGATGGGTGATATTACTTCGATGCGGCTGCCGTAGCTGAGGAGTTCCTGGATGAGATCGGGCGTCACACGCAGGCGGTAGTGGAATTCGCTGAACTCGTCGTGTATGTACTCGTACTGCGACTGGTGCAGGGGCAGTGCGCGGAAATACTTGGCCTGGCGCGAGTCGGTACGTATCACTACTTCCTCTATCGGTGCGCTGTTGACGACGATGCCGAAGGCGCCCTCGAAGTACTCGGCGGCGTTGAAGCCGTAGGCGGGGGTGAAGGTCTTAGGTGTCAGCCGCAGGTTGCTGATGCGGTCGAGGGCGTAGGTCTTGATGCGTCCTTGCTCCACATGACGCCCTATCATGTACCACCGCTGGCGGAAGAGCTTCAGGCAGTAGGGCTCGAAGTAGATGCTCGGAGTGAAGATGGTGCGGTGGTAGGGATGGTAGTCGAAGCGTATGCGGCGGTTCTCGCGCAGAGCCTCTATGACGGGCGCAAGAAATTCGCGGGCCGACGGCACGGAGTCGACTATGATTTTATCGGCCACATCGCGGCTCTCGGAGAGTATCTGCTGGGTGGCAGCGGTGTTGAGGAGCCACTCGTTGACGTTCTCGTCGGCAGGGTCGCCCTCGATATAGTATTCGTAGGTCGAGGGGTCGCAGGCGATAGTGATATTGAATAGCTTCTCTGCGGCGGCGCGATAGTTGAGGAATGTGCGGCGCGGCATGCTGCGACCGTCCGAGAGAGCCGACCGTCGCCACAGCCTGTCGATGTCCTCACGCGTGATACGTTCGTAGGTACGGATGGTATCGACGAGCCACAGGTAGCGGCTGATGAGGTCGGATGGCATAGGCGACGGGCGTTTCGACGGTACGGCGTGGCTGTCGGGCGACTTGTTATGCTGATGCTTTGGCGGGCTCGCGACCTACCGACAGCAGGCGCAGGCCGATGACGGTGATGGCGGCGTTCATGATGAGCAGCTCGAAGCTGGTCTCGTAGCCGAAGAAGTGGTTGAGGCACCACTGGATGCACCACGACAGGCAGGGGGCGGCCACGCATACGACGGGTACGAAGCGGTCGTGGACGGGCTTGGACCAGAACATTCCGTAGACGAAAAGTCCGAGGATGGGGCCGTAGGTGTACGAGGCAAGGGTGTACACGGCGGAGATGGCGTCCTGGTTCGACAGGTAGTAGAATGCTATGATTACGAGTCCCATACCGCAGGACATGGCCATGTGCACGCGCTTGCGGGTGCGGGTGAGCTTGGCATCATCCTGGGTGCGGTGGGCGCCGAGGATATCTACGGTGAAGGAGGTGGTGAGGCTCGTGAGGGCCGAGCCGGCGGCGGAGTAGGCTGCCGAGATGAGGCCCAGGACGAAGAGCACGAGGACTACCACGGGGACGTCCGGATGCTGTGCCACCATGCCGAAGATTTCGTCGCTCTTATCGGGCATGCTGATACCCTTGGCGTCGAGGAAGAGCACCAGTACGGTGCCGAGCAGGAGGAAGAGGGCTATGACGAAGAACTGCATGATGCCGCTCACTATCATATTTTTCTGGCTCTGGCGGGTGTCGGCGCAGGCAAGGTTGCGCTGCATCATATCCTGGTCGAGGCCATTGGTGGCTATGGCCATGAATACGCCGGCGAGGAATTGCTTCCAGAAGTAGGTGCCTTCCTTGGGATTGTCGAAGAAGAACATCCGTGCGGTGGGATGGTCGCCGATGGCAGAGGTGAGTTCGCCGAAGCTGTAACCGAGGTTCTGCGCCACGAAGTAGATGCACAGCACTACGGACATGATGAGGCAGAAGGATTTGAGGGTGTCGGTCCAGATGAGGGTCTTCACACCACCCTGCACGGTGTAGAGCCATATCAGGGCGATGGTCACTATCACATTGAATACGAAGGGTATGTGCAGTGGCGAGAATACGAGCAACTGCAGCACGGCGCATACCACGAAGAAGCGTACGGCGGCGCCGAGCATCTTGGAGATGAAGAAGAACCAAGCACCGGCGCGGTAGGTGGACTTGCCGAAGCGTTCCTCAAGGTAGCCGTAGATGGATATGAGATTCTTGCGGTAGAAGAGTGGTACGAGGACGAAGGCTATAACGAAGTAGCCCACGATGAAGCCGAGCACCATCTGCAGGTAGGCGTAGCCCTTGTTGACTACCATGCCGGGGACGGAGATGAAGGTGACACCGGAGATGGCGGCGCCTATCATGGCGAAGGCCACGAGGGCCCAGTGGTTGCGACGGTTGCCGGTGAAGAAGGTGGAGTTGTCCGACCCGCGCGAGGCGAAGAAGGATACGGCCATCAGTAGCGCGAAGTACGCTATGATGGTGATGATTACTATGACGGAGTGTGACATTGATGCTTATGTTTATTATTCTGCATAGAGGAGGTAGGGAGCGCGCTGGCGGCGGAAGGCTACCACGTCGTCGGCCCAGGTAGCCTTGATTTCGTCGGCGCTCATGCCTTTCTCTATCATGCCGCGGATGTCGCCGCGACCGATGAGTTTCTCGAAGAAGGAGCGGAAGAAGCTGTCGCCCATGCCGAGGTCACGGTAGGCGTCAATGAGGTACTCAAGGTTGATGCCTGCGGCGATGGCGGCATCGGGGTCGACACCGCGGAGGTCAACGCCATAGCAGAGTTTGTCGAGTTGAGGCGGGTTCTTGGCTCCGGGTACGCTGCGGGGAGTGAAGGTGAAGTCGCGGCCCTTCATATCGGGATGTCCGTAGGCTTCGAAGGGGAAGTCAGTGCCGCGGCCGAGGCTCACGGGAGTGGCTTCGAAGTAGCAGGTGGAGGGGTAGAGGTAGATGGCACGCATGGTGCGGAGGTTGGGCGACGGTGCAATGGGGAGCTCGTAGCGGCTCTGATGGGTGTAGCCTTCGCAGGGTACCACGGTGAGGGGTATCTTGGCGCCCTCGGCAAGCCAGCCTTCGCCGTTGGCCATCTGTGCCAGTTCGCCGAGCGTCATGCCGTGGACGATGGGGATGGGCAGACGACCTACGCCGGACTCGTACTTCATATCAAGGATGGGGCCGTCGACGTACATGCCGTTGGGGTTGGGTCGGTCGAGTACGACGAATTCCTTGCCGTACTTGGCGGCGGCGTTCATCAGGTCCACCATCGTACAATAATATGTGTAGTAGCGCAGGCCCACATCCTGGATGTCCACTACTATCACGTCGATATTGTCCATCACTTCCTTGGAGGGCATGCGCTTTCCTGTTCCGTCGTAGAGGCTGGCGATGGGCAGACCTGTGGGGCCGTCGACACCGCTGCTCACGTGTTCGCCGGCATCGGCAGCGCCGCGGAAGCCGTGTTCGGGCGAGAAAAGGGTAGTCACATTGACGCCCTGCTCAAGGAGATGATCCACGGTGTGGCGGCCGTCCACGATGCCGGTATGGTTCGACATCAGTGCCACACGCTTACCTTTGAGGGCGGGCACATAGGCGTCGAAGCGCGATGCGCCCACTTTGATATTGGTGCATTTGCATGCGTCGGGACATTCAGCTACGGGGACGCAAGTGTCATTGACACAGGCGTTGGGCGTGTCGCAGCATACCTTTGCGGACTGAGTGCAGCAAGTCTTGGAATTTCCTTGGGCGCAGCCGGAGAGAATACCGACTGTGAGAGCCACGAGCGTGGCGATATTACGGACGATTTTCATATTATATTAAGGTGTGTGATAATGGCGCCCCTGGAGGATGAAGCCTCTCGGAGCAATCACGGATTGGCATTACCGATGCGGATGCGTTTCGGTGCCTCAAAGATACATCAAATAATCGGGACAATGCTCTAAAATGGGTGTAAAAACATAAACAAAAGTTAAAGTCGCGAAAATCTTTTGTGTGTACGGAAATTTTGTCGTAACTTTGCAACGCAAAACAAGGGGTATTAGCTCATCTGGTAGAGCGCAACACTGGCAGTGTTGAGGTAAGC
>CAMWKV010000116.1 GCA_947174915.1 uncultured Porphyromonadaceae bacterium
TGCCGCCGGTGGTGAAGAATCTTCTCATCATCAACTTCCTGGTGTGGCTGCTGATGGCTCTCCTGCCTGCCGCCGACCGTTTCTTCGACACCAATCTGGCGCTATATTACTTCACTTCGCCGGCTTTCAAACCTTTCCAGCTTATTACCTATATGTTCCTCCACGGAGGATTCATGCACCTGTTTTTCAATATGTTCGCGCTGTTCATGTTCGGCCGCACTATTGAGGTGGTGATGGGTTCGCAGCGTTTTCTTTTCTACTATATCACCTGCGGTATCTGTGCGGCCTTGGTGCAGCTGGGTATCTTCGCTATCTGTATCCACAATATTGCCTCTATCATTCCTCCCGATGCCTACCGTACGGTGCTTGAACAGGGCTATGACATACTGCAGCGACACATGAACTACTCCGATCCGGACCTGGCGTCCCTCAATGCCTACATCAATACCCCTATGGTGGGTGCGTCGGGCGCTATATACGGTGTGCTGCTCGCTTTCGGCTTCCTCTTCCCCAATGTACCGGTGTATATATTCTTCGTACCCGTGCCTATCAAAGCCAAGTGGCTCATTGCGGGCTACTTCGTGCTTGAGTTGCTGTATGGCGTGAGCGGCTCGGCCGATGGTGTGGCTCACTTCGCGCACCTCGGTGGCATGATATTCGGTTTCCTGATGCTCCTGTACTGGAAACGCAAGGGTGTATTCTCGAACCGCTGGATGTTCTGACGCATGAGCCCTCGCACAGCCCGTACTGATTCACCTTCATCCGACCGTCCTACCGGTCGCGGTGCTTCGGCATCCGACGGCGCACCCCGTCGCAGAGCGGCCTCATCCGATCGATCCTCCCGTGGCACCTCAGCCGGGCGCCCCTCAGCCGGGGGGACAGGTCGCGGTGGCGGACGGTCGCGCAGAGCCGGCGATGCGCCTAAGCCCGCGCGGCCACGCAGCCGTGTGGCGCTGTGGATATGGATGACGCTGACAGTCATCACTATCCTGCTGCTGATGCTCACGGGATATGCGGGCTACGTGTCGCCGATGAATCACAGCAGCATGTGGGGGGTGCTGCCACTGGCCTTCCCGCTGATGTTCTGGACGGGAGTGGTGCTCTTTGTGTTTGAAGTGATATGGTGCCGTCGGGCGGCGGTGGTGACGGCTCTCGGCTTCCTCTGCTGTGCAGGCCCGGCACTGAGCTATTGTCCTCTCCATGTGGTGAAACCGTCGGCGCCTGAGGGTGCGCCGGAGTTCACACTGATGACCTATAATGTCCACAACTTCGTGACTATGGAGCCCCTGCCGGAGGGAGTGCCGAACCCTATGATGGACTTCGTCCTCGACCAAGACCTCGACATCGTATGCCTCCAGGAAGCGTACATGCCGGTGGTGAACGATAATCTGCACCTTACTGCCGAGCAACTCGATCGCATGCACGAGCAGTACCCTTACTGCATGAATTACTTCGCGGGTGCGGCGTCGAATCAGACCATGCTGTCTAAATATCCCATCGAGGTGATTCATGTCGATCCGAGCGCGTTCAAGGACATCGTGGTGACGGTCTACCGTGTCACACTCCCCTGTGACCGTCAGGTGACTATCCTCAACGTGCACCTGTCGTCGCTGCATCTGTCCGCTATGAAGATGGATGCTACCAAATTAAACCGTGATGATACCTCGCTGATACTTAATCATATCCGTATTGCTGCCGTCAACCGTGCCGAGCAGGTCAACAAGCTCATGCAGGTCATCCGCCGCTATGGTGGCCCCGAGACGATAGTATGCGGTGACTTCAATGATGTGTCCGACTGCTTCGCTATCCGCGAACTTGCCGGCGCCGGCTTCCGCGACGCCTACCCGCAGGTGGGATTCGGGCCCATGGTGACCTACAATGCGGAGCATCTCTATTTCACCATCGACCATATCCTCTACCGCGGTGCACTCAAGCCGCTGGACGTATATAAGGATAAGCTGCGCGCGTCGGACCACTATCCCGTCCTGTCGCGCTTCGCCGTCACAGACATGACCGCAAACTGACAGCCATCGCGGACAGCTAAAACGGTGTGAAATCGCAGTTTGCCAAGAATTTTTGTAAAAGTTACGGATATTCGGAATAAATTAGTATCTTTGCGCTACTAATACCTGTTAAACACAATGTACATATTCCGCTCGCTCACATTATGCCTGCTTGCGGTGCTCTTTACGGCTACGGTCAGGGCTCAGGATGTGCCCCGCCTGACGCCTACTATCGAGCACCTCCTTGCGTGCGTGGACAGTACTCTGGCCGAGAGCCCGCGTATGTGTGCTGTCAAGGAGGATGTGATACGCCACATGTACCGTAATTATACGGATGCAACCGGAGCAGAGCACCGCTTCTGGCGTGCCCGCGACTTATATCACGAATATAGTACCTACAACTCCGACTCGGCTATGAAATATGCCATCGTGTGTATGGCCCTTGCCGATACTCTGGGGCGCCCCGACTGGCGTGCGGAGATGCAGCTCAACCGTTCATACCTTTTCTCTGCCACGGGTCTTCTCGACAGCGCGGCCGCAGCGCTCGACAGTATCGACCCTTCGCGCCTGAGCCCTAAGCAACAGCTTGACTACTGTGAGCGGCGTCTCTTTCTGGGTACTCACCGACAGCAGTATCTGGCGTTGGAGGGCGATGAGCCCTACACGGCTGATATTGACAGCATTCTTGTTCATGTCCTTGAGGTGGTGACGCCGGACGACCCGGACTATCCCTGGTTCTTGGGCTGGCAGCACAGCCGCAGCAAGGAGACGGCGCTCGAAGTAATACCGGTAGTGAAGTCTATCGTTGACAGCAGTACCGTGAACAATCGCGCCTCCGCCAAGAATGCGTGGGTGCTCTCGCGCCTGTATGAGTATGCCGGTGATCCCGAGAGCCGTTTGGAGTATCTGTTGCGGTCGGCTATGATGGATATCCGTATGAGCAACAAGGAGATAGCATCCCTCGAAGAGGCGGCTGACATCCTTGTGCAGATGGGCTGCGTGGACCACGCCCGCCGCTACTACGAATACTGCCTGCGCTGCGCCGACGACTATAAGAGCCGCGTACGTCTGGCTCAGCTCGGTGTGAAGCAGGAACGCGTAATAGGTGCTATACATGCTGCGAGCGTCCTTGAGTCGCGTCAGAGTAAGTTCTATATCCTCTGCCTGGTGTTCATGCTTTTCATCGCCGGCGCCGCGGTGGTGTTCCTGTGGCGGCAGCACCGACAGGTGACACGCCAGGGCGAGAAGCTCTCAAAGGCCAATGCCGAGCTTGAGACGCGCGTGGCCGAGTTGCAGCAGACACGAGTGGAGCTCGCCCGTACCAACGAGGAGCTGCGCAAGGCCTGCGAGGAGTCGCGCGAGAATGCTCGTGAGCTCACAATCATCAATGAGAGCCGGGAGCAGTATATCGCCAGCATCTTCGGACTGTGCTCTGACTATATCAGCAAGCTCGACGGCTTCCGCAAGAATATATATCACATGCTCGTGGCGCGACGCTTCGATGATGTGAGCAAGCTCACCAAATCGGCCGACCTGCCGCAGTCCGAGCTCAAGGAACTGTATGCCAATTTCGACAGCATCTTCCTGAGTATCTACCCCAACTTTGTGGAGGACTTCAACGGGCTCCTGCGCCCGGAGGAACGGATAGTACCCCGCCGTCCCGACAGCTTGAACACCGAGCTGCGTATCTATGCTCTGGTGCGACTGGGATTGAACGACAGTGTTAAAATAGCACAATTCCTCCACTGCTCCGTGCAGACGGTCTACAACACCCGCCTGCGAACGCGCAACAAATCCATCATCCCGAAGGACGAATTTGCCGCTACAGTAGCGCGTCTGGGTAAGCTGCGATTCTGATTCGGCTTCCCGATTTACCTTATGACAGTTTACCAAAACGCATACCATAAATTCGCATAAATATCACATTATCAGTGATAAGTCACTTTTAACAGTTTACTTATACAGTTTACTTGCGACTATCGCGCGTGAACATTATTTCTAATTTTGTCTACGGAAGAAATTAGTAATCTCCACCTCCCTCATACCTTAATCTATCTAACCATAAAAATAACGAAAAGCTATAAAAACACCTTAAATCAACCCCGCGTTTCTTCACGTTTTTCCTACATCCGAGCAGGGATAAGAGGCTCATCCGAGTACCCTTCGGCATGCACTAAAGACGTCAATATTCAGAAATAATAATCTTATCAATTTCATAACCAGTCTTACCTAAATGAAAAACCTTAAAAACCGAGTGAAAACCCTTGGGTTGCTCCTCGCGATGCTCGTCATAGGAAGTGCGAGCGCGTGGGCACAGCTTACCGCCACGGGCACAGTAACCGACAGTACCGGCGAGCCCCTCATCGGTGTATCGGTAGTGGAAAAAGGCAACAATAATGGTGTCACCACCAATATTGACGGATATTTTGAAATCCGTGTCGCCGACGGAACATCCTTGACATTCTCCTATGTAGGCTACGAGCCCCAGACCCTCGCCGCCGCCGCCAATATGAAAGTGGTGCTTGCCGAGAGCAGCACTATGCTCGATGAAGTAGTGGCAGTAGGTTATGGCGTTCAGAAGAAGAGCGTCGTTACCGCTTCTATCGCCAAGGTAGGTGCCGACCAGCTCGGCGAGACGGCTCCCGTGCGTATGGACAATGCGCTCAAGGGCCTCGCCTCCGGTGTGACAGTGACCTCATCGTCCGGTCAGCCCGGCGCCGCTTCGCAGATTCGTATCCGCGGTATCGGTACCATCAACAACTCCGACCCTCTCTACATCGTAGACGGTATGCCTATCGAAGGCGGCCTGGACTATCTGAACCCGAATGATATCGAGTCCATCGAAGTCCTCAAGGACGCTGCCTCCGGTGCCGTGTACGGTGCCCGCGCCGCCAACGGCGTTGTACTCGTCACCACCAAGAGTGGTAAAGAAGGACCCACACGCGTGAGCTACGACTTCAGCTACGGCTGGCAGAGCGTGGCCAAGAAGCGTGCTGTCCTCAACGCTTCCGAGTACGCCATGATGATGAACGAAGGCCTTGTGAACTCCGGCCAGGCTCCCAAGTACGACAATCCCGCCGCTTACGGCGAGGGTACCGACTGGCAGGACGAGGTGTTCAATAACAATGCTCCCGTGATGAACCACCAGTTCGCCGTAACAGGCGGCAGCGAGCGTGTCAACTACATGCTGTCGCTGGGCTACTACACCCAGGATGGTATCGTAGGCGGTAACTTCGACCGCTCCGACTATCAGCGTCTCACCATGCGCTCGAACCTCGGCATCACCGCCTTCGACGCCTCGAAGGAGCGCACATGGCTCAACAAGTTCACCATCAACACCAACCTCGCCTACACCCGCATCAAGAGCCGTGGCATAGAAGCCAACTCCACATGGGGCTCTCCCCTCGGCTCCGCTCTGTCGATGTCGCCTATCCTGAGCCCCTACCTCGAAGCCGGCAGCGCCGAGGAAGCAGCTCAGCTCGCCTACCTCTCCGGCCAGCCCGACTATGTACCTATGTACAGTGAGGACGGTCGCCTCGTGATGGTGCCCACCGCCTTCGGCAATTTCCAGGAAATGAACAACCCCATCGCCAACCTCATGCTCCCCGGCCAGAAGAACTGGAGCCACAAATTCGTGGGCAACTTCATCGGTGAGCTTCAGCTGTGGGACAACCTCCGCTACCGCGTGAGCTACGGCGCCGACCTCTCCTTCTGGGGCTACGACGGCTACACTCCCAAGTACTACCTCCGCGACGGTCAGGGTCAGTCCTTCTCCAGCGCTTTCGCCGGCCGTAGCAACGGTCTGGTATGGCAGATTGAGAACGTCCTGATGTACAACAAGACTCTCGGCGAGCACAGCTTCGACATCGTGCTCGGCCAGTCGGCCAAGGAAAGCTCCGGCAGCTACCTCGGCGGTTCGCGCAACAATATCATCGACTACAGCCGTCCCTGGATCGACGCTTGTACCGGCCTTGCCGGTGATGGCGACCAGACCATCTTCGGTGCTCCCAATGCCAAGTCGAAACTCGCCTCCTACTTCGCCCGCGCAAGCTACAACTTCGACGAGCGCTACATGATCCAGGCTACTGTCCGCCGTGACGGTTCGAGCCGCTTCGGTTCGAACAACCACTGGGCCACCTTCCCCTCCGTATCGGCAGGTTGGAACGTAATGAACGAATCCTTCATGGAGGCTTACCGCCCTTGGCTCAACAACCTTAAGGTTCGTGCAAGCTGGGGTAAGAACGGTAACGAAAATATCGGTAACTTCCAGTACATCGCCCTCGCCGCCAGCGGCAACAACTACATCTTCGGTCAGACAGGCCAGGTGACCAACGGTACCAAGCCTACCCAGCTCGCCAACCCCGACCTCAAGTGGGAAGAGAGCAAGCAGACCGACGTAGGTCTTGACTTCGGCTTCCTCCAGAATCGCTTCACCTTCAGCGCCGACTGGTACATCAAGGATACCGACGGCATGCTGATGACAATGTCGCTCCCTCAGTACGTCGGTGAGGCCATCCCCGTGGGCAACGTCGGCAAGATGCGCAACACCGGTGTCGAAATGGACTTCGCATACCGCCAGAACTTCGGTGACCTCAGCATCCGTCTGGGCGCCAATGCTTCCTACCTCCACAACAAACTCATCGCCTACGGCAACGAACAGGGCTGGGCCAACCTCGACTCCTTCCAGGGCACAGGTACCATCACCCGCGCCGAGAACGGCCAACCCTTCCCCTACTTCTACGGCTACAAGACCGACGGCATCATCCAGAACCAGGCAGAAGCTGACGCATACAACACCGCCTACGGCACAAGCCTCGTGCCCGGCGACGTACGCTTCGTCGATATGGACGGCAACGGCAGCATCACCGAGGACGACCGCACGAAAATCGGTAAGGGTATGCCCGACTGGACCTATGGCGTGACCCTCAACGCTACATGGCGCGGCTTCGACTTCTTCATCTTCTTCCAGGGCGTTGCCGGCAACGACATCTACGACGCTACCCGCCGTATCGATGCACTGTCGTCGAACCTCCCCTCCGGGATGCTCAACCGCTGGACCGGCGAAGGCTCCCCCAACTCGCTG